>DATHKA010000496.1:0-2293 GCA_035489615.1 Chryseolinea sp. | reverse complement strand
TGGGCATGCCTTGGAGTGAATATCTCGTGGATTCAAATTTTCAGTTAAGTCGACGAATACGATATCGCCACTTTATTCCTCCCTTTCGGATAAGTCAGCAGGCCTACAGAAATGAATATCGTAGCTTCCTGAAATTACTTGCGGTTGCCTATAGGGGTTCAGAAAAAATTAAGTTGGAGGAGATTTCGATGACTTTTAGGTGCTTTAGTGCGACAAGTGGAAATCTTGCGTCAACGGCGGCTTTAATTCGCGATGCATTTATGATGTCCAAGATGGAAGGGAAAGATGTAGACATTAAGTTATTCGCTGACGTCGTTAGAAGTTACGGTGTCCGTGATGACCATAATTGTAGTGGTTCAATAAATCCGGACACCAACTTAGGTGGTAATCTTACCATCATGAAAGAGGTGTTCCATGGCAAGAAAGCGTCGTTCATTTTCGACAGAGTTTAAAAACGAGGCCGCCAGCTTGGTGGTTAACCAGGGCTACTCGATTGGCGAAGCCAGTCGGTCACTGGGTGTAGGTGAATCAGCCATTCGGCGCTGGGTCACCCAGCTTGGACAGGAGCGCAAGGGCATCACGCCCCGGAGTAAAGCTCTGACCGCCGATCAGCAGAAGATCCAGGAGCTTGAAGCACGGATCAATCGACTGGAACGGGAGAAAGCCATTCTAAAAAAGGCTACCGCTCTCTTGATGTCGGACGAGCACGATCGTACTCGTTGATTGACCAGTTGAGAGAGCAGGAAGCGATTGAAGTGATTTGCTCGGCCTTTGAAATTCCGCCCAGCAGTTATTACGAGCACAGGAAAAAGCAGCAGACGCCGGATGTTGAAAGACTGCATCTTCGTTGCAAAATCAGAGAGCTATTCAAGGCAAGTCGGAATTCAGCTGGCAGTCGAACCTTGATGAGCATGATGCAGGAGCTGGGCTACGGAATTGGTCGCTTCAAGGTTGGGCGCCTGATGACTGAAGCCAATCTGGTCTGCAAGCAACCCGGCTCGCATAAATACCACGTTGCCGAGGCCGAGCGTGTTGATATCCCGAATCATCTGGATCGGGAGTTTGATGTGGCAGCACCGGATACTGTGTGGTGTGGAGACATCAGTTATATCTGGGCAGAGAACCGTTGGCACTATCTGGCTGTCGTAATCGATCTTTACAGCAGGCGCGTCGTTGGTTGGGCATTGTCGACCAAGGCTGACACTGAGCTGGCGGTTAAGGCGCTGGACATGGCTTATGAGCAGAGAGGCAAACCTGAAGGCGTGATGTTCCATTCGGATCAGGGGAGCCAGTATGCAAGCAGATACTTCAGACAGCGACTGTGGCGTTACCGCATCACCCAAAGCATGAGCCGACGCGGCAACTGCTGGGACAATGCACCGATGGAAAGATTGTTCCGCAGCTTAAAAACCGAGTGGGTTCCTGCATTGGGTTATTCTTGCAAATCTGAGGCAACCAGAGATTTGAGTTTTTACCTGATGGATTACTACAACTGGATCAGACCGCATACCTTCAATGATGGTGTGCCGCCTGCGAAAGCTGAAAATCTATCTAAATCACTGTCCGGGTTTTGTTGACCACTACACCTTGCCTTTTACTCAATTAAAAGCCTTTAGATTGGTATCAAATATTAGGTAGTCTTAAGGTGTATTAGTAAGTTGCTCATTGTTGATGTATGAGCTGGCCGAGCAAACTACGGTTGCATACGAAATTTACATACCCGTTGTTGGCATGGATAAAATCTTATTAGGCTAGTGGCCTGTAACATTTATTTGTTCGCTGAAAGTGAAGAATTTCGTATGCTCGCGCGACATTGAAAATGAACGGAGGAGTTATGCCTAAAGTTAGTTCAAGACGACAAATTACCTTGTCGGTGGAACCGTGCCGTCTTGCTGGAATTGAGCCTGGCGATGACTGTGAGACCTTTGTGGACAATGACGGCCATATCACGATCTTTAAAAAAGTGGTCGGCGCGGCACATGGATTTCTTAAGGGTACTCGCGTGAAAAGCACAATCGATGAAGACTCCTCGCGTCAAAGCAATCTTGGCGGATGATTTTCACATTCCGGCGGTGGATTCAGACCCTAAGCGTCCATCCATTGTGAGATACCTAATTGTTTCAGATCGCCATCATATAGAAAGCCGACGCTATAACGGGCTCGGGTAGGCTAGCAACCGCAAACGACCACTCGGTAAAGTGTGTGTTGTTTCCCACCCGTCGTGAATAGGGTGAACCTTTTGCTTCGCAGTGGCGTTATCCTTCACCCGCACAAATTTTCCGTTTATGTATCG
>DATHKA010000495.1:0-2807 GCA_035489615.1 Chryseolinea sp. | reverse complement strand
CGCCACTTCGGCACCCTGGTTGTATTGCTTCACGATCCACGGGAAAAAGTCCTTGTTGGCTTCGATCGCCTGGCTGAGCTCGCCATCGACGGCGGGAATAATGATCAGGTCAGTGCGGTCAACTTCGTTTATCGTCTTATCCGGACGGACGATGAACAGTCCGCCGCTCAATGTCGTCTCCATTGTCAGCCCTATCAGCTGCACCTGAAAAATCGGTTCGCTGCCACGGGCTTTAAAAAAATGATTGACCTGCGTAAGCAATTGTCGGGAACCTTCCAGGCTGCCGAGAATGGCTCCGTTGGGAACAAGAATCGATATGTGTTTCATATTCTTCAAAAGTAATGTAGCGGGCTGTCGTAATCAACCCCGCAGAATGCCGTATTCAGCCCTGAAGAATTATCAGGGTTCCACCTAAATTTGAATTAAAGATGGAAAAGCCCATGGAAACCATAAAAATCAAGGAAAATATCAGCGCGTTCGGATTTCGTGTGCCTACTTTTCCCGATGGGATTAAAGGCGCATTTGATAGTCTCATGAATCTTGTGCCCGACGGAATTGACCGTACATACTACGGAATAAGCTATATGAACGGTGATGAGATTGTCTATCATGCGGCAGTACAAGAGCTCAACCCTGGGGAAGCAGAAAGATATAATTGCGAACGATATACTATTCTCAAGGGCGAGTACAAGGCCGATCGCGTGCATCAATGGATAAAGAAGGTGCATACGATCAAGGACATTTTCGAAAAAATGTTGAAAGACGATTGTCCCATCGAAGATCGTCCGGCCATTGAATGGTATTTGAACGATGACGAAATGATCTGCATGATTCGTGTGGTGGACCATGCTACAGTTGAATCGAAATGAATCGTCCACAAACCATTAACAAATTACAGCGTGAACCGCCAGCTTCCGCCCTTGCGAAAGGTTGCGATATCCTGTTCCTTCCTTGCGCCGGCCCGCAAGGTACAGGCGAAGGGAGCGACTTTCTTGCGCGGTTCTTGCGTGGGCATCTTGAACCGGAGTGCAGGTTGCTGATACCCGATATGCCCGATCCGGAGAATCCCCATTACAAGCCATGGAAAAAGAAATTTGAGCACTTGCTTCGCGACCACGGCGACGACGAATTGCTAATCATTGCGCATTCGCTGGGTGCATCGGTGGTATTGAAGTATTTGTCAGAAAATCCGCCGATAAAGTCAATCGCCGGCATGTTTCTGATCAGCGCGGTGTATTGGGGATTAGAGAATTGGGAGGTGGCAGAATTTCGCTTCGAAATGGATTTTCAGCGGCATCTTCATTATATCCCCAATATTTTCTTCTATCACAGTAAGGATGACACCGTTGTGCCGGTCTCCCACTTGTGGCACTTTGCTGTCGCCTTGCCGGATGCCGTGATTCGACAATTCGAACACGAAGGCCATTTGTACGTTAACGGTATTCCAAAGCTTGTTGAAGACATTAGATCGATTGGAAAATGGTAGAAGTATTCAAAACTAATGTATCCGATGGCTTCAGCGCGACCCTTCTGCTCGACGCGCTGCATGCTGATCACTTGCTCTATATGGCGAACTTCGACCTCGAAGATCGCGACCGGGTACTTCGCGTGAAATGCCTGGTTGGCGAGGTAGATGCGCCGGGGGTAATTGCGCTGCTCCATAAACATGGCTTTGCCGCCGAGATTCTACCCGACGAGGTTCCCCGGTTATCCGTCAACCTGCTGACTTAATTTTTCTATATTTTTTCGACACAAACCAGTGACCGTTCGGTTACCAGTTCTATATTTGTAACCAATTGGTTACGTAAATTTGCAGATACATGAATGAACTGAGACGCGACGTATTTCAGGCGATAGCCGATCCCACACGGCGACAGATTATTCACATGCTGTCGTCGGGCAGCATGAATCTGAACCAGGTTGCTGAACACTTTGACGTGAGCAGGCCAGCCATATCCAAGCACGTGAAGATTCTGGTACAATGTGGTTTAGTGGTTGTTAATCAACAAGGTCGGGAGCGTCATTGTGCGGCTAAACTGGATGGTCTGAGCGAGGTGTCCCAGTGGGTTGATCAGTATAAGAAGTTATGGATGGCACGCGTGGACGCTTTGGAGAAATACCTGAACCAAATGCAACGCGAGGCAAGTAAGAAACGCAAGTCACGGCGGTGATTATTAAAAAAAAGTATCATGAAACCACTTGGCAAAGTAAGTCACAATAAGGAAGGTTACCTGGTCCGGTTTGAGCGGCTGTTGCCCTATCCGCAAAAGTTGATATGGGAGGCATTGACTGATCCCAAGCACCTGGCAGTCTGGTTTACAGATGTGGAATTTGACGAACTCGCGCCAGGCGCCAAAATGATCATTCGATTTCGTGACCAGGAACGGACAGAGAGCGTAGGCAGGATAGTACGTGTCGACCCACCCCGCTGCTTCGAATACTTGTGGGAAAATGAGTTGGCAACCTGGGAATTATACCCCGAAAACACGTCCACCAGGTTAATATTCACGTATAGCAAGGTGGATGAATCGTATGCTTTGAGCGTTCCGGCGGGTTGGCATGTTATACTGGATCAACTGGAAGAAGTGCTCGGTGGTGGTAAGGGATATTATCCGTTTGGTGGCGAAGAGCAAGAGGCGACACACGTGACCGCGATCAAGGCCAGCTATAAAGCATCCATGCAGGAGGAGTTTCCCGCATTACGCAGCAAATAGCGATTTTATGGTTGAAGTATTCAAGACAAACATTCGTACCCGGGCACAAGCGCAGGCAATCGAAAACTGCCTTCGGCAATAAACACCAAAACG
>DATHKA010000494.1:0-34881 GCA_035489615.1 Chryseolinea sp. | reverse complement strand
TACGACGGAGGCAGGCGAGCAGATGGAGTCAGCGTACATCGAGATGCAGGCTGCCGGAGAGATTTCCGCCCTGTACTACGAATACCTGACGAATGCGATCAATGCCGACGACCCCGAATTGCCGCACGATGCGGTAAACCTTTACCTCGATGGCAGGGGGGTGACCGGCGAAACCAGTCTGCTGCGCTGGCGCTGGCGGGGCACCTACCAGACACATACGCGTCCCGAATTGCGCACCAGGCGCGATCCGGACGGAAACATCATTCCTGATCCCATTCCGTGTAGCGGATACGTTGTGGATGACCGCGGAATGCTGCGGTCGATAGCCCTTTGTGAATGCTGTGATTGTTGGCCCACGGAGTACAGCCCGCATGCGAATGTTTCCAGTAATCAAACGGTAAACAATACTTTTAATCGGGTTTACCTCGGCCAGCTGCCGGTTGATCAATGGAGATTTTTTGTGAAGTATCACCTGGAAGTCGAACAGCTTGCCGTAACAGATGATGTATACAACTTCTGGAAGCTGGTACAGGCACAGCAAAAAGGGGGTACGAACATCTTTCAACCCAATGTGGTAAAAGTGAAAGGCAACATGAAAGCGGTTGCAGGCGACAAAGAAGTATTTGGTGTATTTTCCGTTTCGGCTGTTGCGCAGGCGAGCCTCGATATCGGGAAGGCCGAACTACCGGTCCCGCCGCACGACCCGGACATTGTGATCCGCGATTGCCGGCACTACATAGAGAATTCGGCTAACATTCAACCTCCTTTCTGGTAATATGGGCGCCATGCTACAAAAATTCAGCCGTGCTCCGCACCGGATCAGGTCGATGGTTTCCATGGCGGTTCTTCAGGCAGGCATGATGCTATGGCCAGGAGTATGGTGCACACGGGTCTACGCGCAGCAGGCATCGTTCATACAGGATCTGCAAGGGCGGCTCGACCGGTACTATGCCGCTGGCAGTCCCCTGGTGATCGACATGCAGTTCAATCAGCCGGCGTACGTGCCCGGTGACACGGCCTGGTTTAGCCTTTGGGTAACCACCGAGCAGCAGGGGCTGCCAGTGGCGGGCCGCCAGGTAGTCAATGTAAACCTGGCGACGCGCGGAGGCAAAGTCGTGTTGAGACACCGGGTGTTGGTCAACAATGGTCTTGCCCACGCTCAGATCGTTGTTCCCCTCACGCTGCAGCCGGGTATTTATACCGTTGTGGCGTGGACTGACTGGATGACCAATGACAACCCGGCGATGTACGGCTATAAAAACTTCCTCGTTAATGGGGACCGCCGCTACACCCCTGGCCCGATGCCCCTGCGGGCGTATCCGGAAGGCGGCGCGCTTGTCCAGGGTGTATCGAATCAGATCGTGCTTGCTGGTAGTCCTGGCATCACGGCATCGCTACACGCCGATAAACAGGTGGCCGGTACGTTGAGGCTGGATGCTGAGGGATATGGCGTGCTGTCAGTGTTGCCCATGGCTGCCGTTCGATATTCGGTAACTGACGGCCAGGCGACCGTAGAGTTGCCGACTGCCTCCGACGGAGTTGCCATGGCGCTGGATTTCTATGACAGTGCGTCGACGCTCACTTTCAATTTGCAGTCGCCACCGCGCGGCGAGGGCTGTCAACTGGCTATTGTGTCGCGTGGCAGAGTCGTTTACGCTGCTACGATCAGCTTCCAGGATCATCGCGCTTCGATTACCGTTCCGAAACGGATTTTGCCGGAAGGACTGATGCTGGCAACGGTGTTCGATAGCCGAAGTAAGGTGCTCGCCGAACGGTTGCTGATTGTCCACGCGCCGGCAAATCCGGTTCAGGTGAAGGCAGATCGCTCACTGGCGCATCCGCGCGAACGCGTGTCGGTATCTATTGAAGCCGCTGATCCGGGTGGAACGCCGCTAACGGTAAGCATATACGCCGATGACTTGTTTGCTAACGAAATCGCGCCGCACGATCAATTCACACCCATCGCACGGCTGCCCCTGGGCGGACTTGATTTTCACGTCGCCCCGTCATGGACCATGCAGCAATGGAATGCTTTCCTCACCACACAATCCTGGAAGCGTTTCCAATGGCCAGACATTTGGAATGGTCGGGCAGCACGTGAACAGGCGGTTGGCAGATACCTGAAATTTAAAGGAAAGGTGGTTTTATCTGAGAAGAACGAATCCTTTGATTCTGTTCGCATCACGTTCTTCCTCCGCGGAGAGGCACGTGTTTACGAGACATATGCTGCCCGAACCGGCGATTTCGACCTCGACCTGTTTTTTGATTTCGACAACACCGAGGAGGTTATTTATACCGTTGATCGTAAAGGAGTAATAATTCCGGGTGTCTCGATAGAATTGGCTGAGGAACTAGATCCGCCGTTTGTGCTCCGGCCTTTTGCAAGTGCGTCGACCGTTGACCATTACACGGCATTTGCGCTGGTACGCCAGTCGTTAATAGACGCTTACCAGCGCTACGACATCACGGACGATGAAGCGTCAGATCCCAACGCGATGGTGGAAGATGAATTGTTTGAAGCTGATGTCGTGGTGAAACTGGACGAATTTGTGCTCTTCCCAACGATGGAAGAAACGCTACGAGAGGTGGTGCCCAGACTCCAGCATCGTTGGAGAGGAAAGCATCACACGGTTAGAGTTGCTTTGTCCGAACCCGACATACTGGCTTCCGCCGATCCTTTGTACTTCATTGACGGGGTGCTCACCGATGATACAGACTATTTTATGAGTTTGAGTCCAAAAGATATAGCAACGATAAAGATTGTCTCCCTGCAAAGGAAGCTCCAGGCGATGGGTATTTTAGGGCGGAATGGTGTCGTATTGGTAACGACCAAGCTTCGGAACAATCACCTGCAGATACCGCGAACGCGCAAGATGTTTACGGCCGTGGGATTCACACGTCCGGCAACGTTCCACAACGCCATGCTTATGTCAACTCGTACGCCCATATTTCGCTCCACGGCCTATATGAATCCGGCTCTCAAACTTGATGCAGATGGAAAGGGAAATTTTGAGTTTGTGATGCCGGATAATGTTGGTCAATTCCGGATAGAAGTGACCGGATTGTCCAAGGAGGGAACAATTTACAAAGCGGTTACTCACGTGCGTTCGGTGCCTCCGGGAGCAACTCCTTAGCCTTCACCAGCAACGAACTCTGCGAAGGGTTTATCCGGGTTAGGGCTTGTTCAAACGACCACCACGCGGCCCGATCCACTTCGGGTATTGAGATGTATTTTTTAGAGCGATAAGGAAATTCAATTTGCACTTGATTTGAGACAATGCCAGTCGCCGGATCCCAGTCGCCTGAAAAGGCCCAGGCATGAAGTATTTTCCCCCCGCGTGTTTTTAACCAGCCCAAAGGCGTATATGGGCCTCGCGGCTCCAAACCTGTTTCCTCCCTGAATTCCCGTTGCGCAGCGTCCAGCAGGTCTTCGCTCGTTTCGACGAGTCCTTTGGGCATACTCCACGCACCCAGGTCCTTATGGACCCAATAAGGTCCGCCGGGGTGAACAAGAAAGAATTCCAGCCCGACCGTTGTTCTGCGGTACATCAGTAGCCCAGCCGTTTGTGCTGCCATGAAGCAAGTTAACTGGCCTTCTTGTGTCTTTCGAGCTCCTTACTGGATTCTTTTGATTCACGTACGCGCTGCGGTGTAGAGGTCTCCGGATCGGATGTGTCGTACGATGTGAACTTGCTATCCGACCGGTCGGTTTTAGTGCTCGGTGTCTTCACCTTGTGATCATTGGGATTTTTGGGCAGCGGATCTTTTGTTTCTGGACGCTTCTTCATAACAATGTTGTTTTAATGTCTCTTAAGTACCAAGCGAGATTGAAGCCAGAAATGGATGAAGGGAGTTCACAACGCGCGACGTTAGCGTTCCATGCCGAGGTTACGAATATGGGTATCCATTTACAAGTTCTGTGGCTAAACTACACAACGCTTTGAGAAAGTTTTGCGAACGGGTATACCCGATAAACAGGTGAGACGCACCAACGGGAATACTGGAAACGAATCGAATGATAGAATCCGGAAACGCCTACCGTCGTATTGGAAAGTGTAACTGGCACGATAGTGTGTTCAGGTATGAATGGAACAGCATCGCGGCTGAATGGCTTTTCAAAAGGCTTTAGCGCGCGCACGATATCCAACCCTAACAAAAATTGATCGCTATGAATCCAGAAAAAAAACAAGGCAGGGAGACGAGCCCAACCAGGCAGGAGCAAATTCAAACACCTCCGCCGCCGCAAGTAATCGACCCGTCCAAGCCGCCTGGTCAGGGAGCGCACGAAACGTATAGAAAGGGCGAAGCAGAAGAGAAGAAAGCCAGGCGGCCTCGGTGAAAATCAGGCGGCAATGTGCGCTCGCGTCGCAGGAAACGCAAATTCAAAGTTATCCCGCGTTCTTCGTTGCATGTCACTGATGACGCGGGCGATGTCCAATCGTTCCATCGAAAGGGCGAGCCTTAAAAGATATTCCAATGATGTAATTTCTTGAGCAAAGAACTCGGCCACACTTGAGCGGATGCGTTTATCCGTACCTTCAATCTTATCAGGATTATTGAGCATAGCCAACGCGTTACGGCAACTCATCTCTGTCATCGCACACATACGGCCTTCCGGATTTTCGTCCAATAGTTCGAAGACATGTTCAATGCTGTATACTTGTATTCTCGTGGCCTCAAAATAATCATGAATCGTCCGCTGTAGCCTACCGTTAACCGCAGTGTTCTCCAGCCTTAACAGCGTCCGCATGAGCCTGTTTTTTGACCCATAGAGTTCCCGTAACGTGTCGCTGAGTACCAGGTGAGCCGGCGACTTTTCAAGACTTGGGTCGATTTGAAGACATTCTTCGTTGAACTGGGAAATCATAGTGCTTCGATTTTGAAGGAGGGCAGTCTAAAAGCTGTCCCAATAGGACGAGGTTGCTAAATCTCACAAAAAAAGGCCCTGTTGCAGGCCTTGGTGAGGTGGAATTTCCACTGCAGGATTCCACACTCCCCAAGTGGCCCCGTAGATACCTTTTGGCATGGCTTGTCCTGCGTGAATACGCATGGAGCTACCGTTGCTTGTTGCGAGGCTGACCATTCTTGTCGAAGAAGTGAAAGCTGGAAATTTCGCCATCTTTGACTTCTATGGCATACTCCTCTTTGTTCTTGTGCTTGTAGTAGGTCTTGGCACCACGAAATTCGGCACCCTTAACAGCCGCCTTTACTTTTTCCGGCAGTTCATCTCCTGAAATCTTCGTCATATCCTGGAGCATTGACTGCTGAAGCTGCTCCGGCGATTGTCGAACTTCCGGATCGCCTTGTTTCACGGGCACCGACGTAGTATCCTGTGCACAGGCTGCACCAACGGTCAATATGACGGCTGCTGCACATAGTATTATTATACATTTCATAGTCTTCGTGTAATTTTTAACAATTGAAAGAGCGCAGGGATAGTGAGCGCGTGCCTTTTTCATGAGCGCTAACTCACCTGCGCGAATCCGATACCTAAATTCAATTTTTGAGGTATTTCATTTTGATCGTGATGGCGCTATCACCCCCCGGCACATGGAAGCGAGCTTTCTTGAAGGACGGCGGGCCCATTACACCCATAACGTTATTAGAGAATCCGTATCCTTCTTTTGGTATGCCCAGCTTACCCTGATCCATGCCTTTGTTCTGATTTTCGTCATGCAGCACGCTTACAGCATAGTTACCCGGCTTTATATCCGGAAAGGTCACTTGCATTTCCTTCTCCATCACCTTCACCACCTTGCCTGTCGCAACCTTTCTCGGAAAATTTGAAGAGCTATCATACAGCCCAATCAAAATGTCTCCGTTAATGTTCTTGAGATTTAGAATGTTAACGACAAGTGTGCTTTGTGCGCGACATCCGATGCCCGCCATCAGAAAAGATAAACACATCAATGTTGAACCGAGTGTTTTCATCATGATGAATCTACTTTTTGAAAATTGCCCCACCCAGTACAAGGATCAATACGAGGCCAATGAGAAATATAAAGAATAGGACTTTGGCAATGTCAGCAGCCCCTTCGGCGATTCCTCCGAATCCGAAAATGGCAGCGATGATTGCGATCACAAGAAATATTGCGGCCCAGCGTAGCATATGGTTTTGAGTTTTAGTTGGTGATTTTATTTCGGATAGATAAAATTTCGTACCAAACTAATCTGTGCCGTTTAACTTACAGAAGCCGTGGTGTTTTTACAAAGCCGGAAGGTCTTAAGTGCACAGAAGGTGAAATGCCAGTCAAAATGAGCTTCGTGACAATTGAAATAGGCTAAAGTTCGGGCCGGACACGACGATGTATCTGCCGTGGTACGTACTGGATCGTGGAGGATATGCGACAAGAAGTGAGGATAAAAATGCCCGGTTGCTGGTTGGTGCTATAGGCGTCGACTACACATCGCTCTGTCCCTTGCTGTCCTTGAAAAGAGCCGAGTGCTCCATGAGAACTGTAGCCGTGAGGGATAACATGCCTCCGAGGATGGATTCAACGAATCGCATTGCCGCAGTGATCCAAATCTGGTTGAAAGTTGCTCCGTGTGTGGATATACTTACGATCAAAACGGTTGTACACGCAATCTTCAGCGCGCCGTCGAGTTTGAGGAGGCTTACGATGATAGACACCAGCACAAGCGAGATTCCGACTGACCACATGAGATCTTCAATGAAATACATCCACAACACACCGATCGCTGATCCAATAAAGGTGCCGAGCAACCTGTTCTTGAGCAACTGCTTGACGTTCTCGCGCAAGTCGTCGAATACGACAATGGCCGAGACGGCACACCACATCCCTCCAATGTTTTCATCGGGCATATTGACCAGCACGCTAAGCTGGCGACCAAAATAATAACTGATCATCACCAGGGAGGTTAGAACCACCGACTTGACGATTATTTTCGGAGAGGGAACGTACTTCATAAACACCTGCTAGCGAGCCATTGCCTCTTAAGGCACTACACCAATGGTTAACGGGATCCTGCCTTACAAATTTAATAAAATCCACAAGCCACACCGACGCAAAGGTTTGCGGTCACCCGTGACCGCCTCTGGCTTCGTTGTGTGTGATGCAATTGATATCTTGCCGCGCAATTTATGGAACCACAGTCAACGAATAACAAAATCTTCCTATGGGGGATGATCCTGAGCATGACGTGCTGGGGGTTTAGCTGGACAGCAGGCAAAGTGCTTGCGGGCTACGGCAATCCGATGACTATATCCTTTATTCGATTTGGCTGCACATTTCTATCCTTGGTGCCGCTGCTTCCGTTACTGAAAACCAAGGTTACGATTGCGCGAAAGGGTTTGTTTGATCTGACAATAGCAGCTGTCATGATCGCCCTGTATACATTTCTCTTTTTTAAAGGACTGGTCACCGGCAAGGCGGGAGCTGGCGGTGTATTGGTCACGGTGTTGAATCCGATCGTATCATACGCTTTTATGTTGGTGTTGGGGCGTCGCCGGCCCACCCGAAATGAAACGATCGGGCTACTGCTCGGAGGCATTGCCGGAGTTATTCTTACGAAGTTGTTTACAGATCCGGCAAGCATGCTCCACGCGGGTAACATTTATTTCCTTTGCGCGTCATTTAGTTGGGCGATTTTGAGTTTGTTCACAGCCCGATCGTCGCGCTATGGCGAACCCCTGACATTCAGCTTTTATATGTACCTCATCAGCACGTTAATCATGTTGATTGCCGCGGGTATATCACCCGTCGTAGAGACTTTCCGTCAAACTGATACGCGGTTCTGGCTGAACATGTTTTTCAGCTCGACCATTACAACAGCATTGGCTACCACGTTTTACTTTTTTGCCACGGCGCGTATCGGAGCGAGCCGCGCCAGCAGTTTTATTTTTCTTGTTCCATTTTCGGCAGCAATCGGTTCGTGGATATTCCTGTCTGAACAGCCCGAATGGCACACCCTGCTTGGTGGCCTGCTCGGCATCAGTGCAGTATTGGTATTGAACCGCAAGGAGGCGGTTCCGAAATGACCCTGGTCCCGCAGCGACAGCGGGACATCAACGTCATCGATTAATAGGTGTAGGTAGATTGGTGTGAGTTGAAATCAAGGTACGCCTGTAGCTCAGCAACTTCGCGGGCTCAGGGTGTCAAAGCATTTCAACTCACGTTCAGTAGCGAAAACCAATCAATCGAGTATGGCATCATCCAGTCGATTGCATGGTGCGTACTATTTCTTCTGGTAGTTAATCATCCAGTTTATTCCGAATTTGTCCATGAAGCTTCCGAAGTACGCACCCCAAAACATGTCTTGCAGTGGCATGCTCACCTTTCCACCGTCCGACAACCCTTTGAAAAGTCGATCGGCCTCTTCGCGCGAGGAAGGCTCCACGTTGATGTACATGTTGTTGCCTTGTGTGACCGTGAAGCCCATATCCTTTGGCGCGTCGGAAGCCATCAGGAGGTGATCTCCGACAAGCGGGAGCTCCGCATGCAACACCATCTTTTTTACTTTATCAGATAGGGGTGGTTGATTGGGATCGGCCGGCACCTCGGCAAAGCGTTGGATGCCATTCACGAATTCAGTCCTGAATACCGACTTGTAAAAGTTCATGGCTTCCTCGGCGTTTCCGGGAAAGTTCAAGTAGTAGGACACCCTGGGTTGATTGTTGGGTTTCTTTTGTTGTCGAAGGTAGAACTGGGCGCTGATATACTGATCCAGATTCTCAAGTCCCATCGTGAATCCTTCCTTGAAGCCCATCTTGATGATGGCCTCGAGGTCCTCCAGCTTTTCGAAAGTTATTTCGACATTTACTATTGTGTCTTCTTCCTGCGGCGAGAACCTATTGCTCCATTGCATACGTGGGTGCTCTGTGTTCATAACTTCATGCTCATCACAAAACGCATCGAGGCCGGAATAACTTTTCAGAGGAACAATCTTCTTATAATCAAACAAGCACCAGTGACGCTCGCCAGCCGGGCCAACCATGCAGTAGTGCCATCTTCCGCCTTCTTTAAAGTTCATCGATTTAGTCTCCGCACGCCAGGGTTTGGGTGCCCACCATTGATCCAGTATCTCTGCTTGTGTCCATGCTGCCCACACCAGATCGAGCGGCGCGCTGAACGATCGCTCTACGTTGATCTTTTTGTTCACCTTGTCTACTTGAAAGTTGAAGAGAATTGTTGCGTTCATTTCTTTTTGGATTTAAGTTGAGCTAATACATTGTCTAACTGTTCGAATCGTTTCGCGAGGAGTTTCCGGAATTCCTCAATCCATTTTTCGATTTCTTTCATTTTGTCTGCTTTCAAATGATAGTAAATCTCTCTACCGTGCTGTTCCTGGTTTACGAGTTCACATTCAGACAGAACCTGGATGTGTTTCGAAACCGCTTGTCTGCTGGTGTTGAAGTGTTCGGCAATGGCATTGGGTGTCATGGCCTGCACTGCCAACAACAGAATGATGGCTCGCCGCGTGGGGTCGGCGATGGCTTGAAATATGTCTCTTCTCATAGAAGGAGTTAGTTTAAATATGCAACTAACTGGTTGCAAATATATGCGCAACTAATTAGTTGCGCAAGAGTTTTTTAGAATATTTTTTGAGTACTAGGGTTTCTGTGCCCGCCAGCGCACGAGTTCCCGGGGATGGTCAGTTTGCATGCCCTGCACGCCTAACGCAAGTACTTTCGTCCAAAGGGCTTCATTTTCCTCTCTTTCCTGAACATCGACCCAGACCGCTTGGCCATGCTTATTGATAGCAATTACTAATTCCCTCGTGTAGTCGCGGTAACTGCCATCCATGATTTGGGCATTGACAACCCTTTGAAACGTTTTATAGGTGGTAACGTCTTTCACGGAGTCAGGCAAGCTGACCATTATTGGCGGCGTGGGCTGTTGTGTTCTCCAGCCGGCGAGATGTTCATCCTGGTTAATGTACACCACCACCCGACGCTGCATGTCATGGGTCTTAATCAATTGCCAGGTTTTCGCAATATCGCCTTCCTTGAAGTCGAGGTAGATACCGATTCGTCCTTTGCATATCCCGAGCACCTCTGCCAACGATGGAATGCGATGCTTTCCCCATTCCGGGTGGTCCTTATTCGTGACCGTGAATTTTTGTAAATCCTGCCAATTGAAGTCTTTCACGTTGCCACTGGCTTGCGTCATGCGGTCAACCGTGGCGTCGTGCATCACGACGAGTTCGCCATCGCGGCTTGCGCGCACGTCGACTTCGACGTAATCAACGCCAGCTGCTATAGCATCTTCAAAGGCTTTCAGGGTATTCTCGGGGGCTGCCGTATGATCGCCGCGGTGAGCGATCACGATCAATGCTGAACGGCGCGGCTGGGCCACGACGGTATCAGACGTCTTAAGGATAAGAATGATCAGAATTGAGGCAATGAGTTGGAGAGACTTCATGGGTGTTTTGACAGGTGAAAATTTACGAGATCGCGCCTTCCAAAGAAAACATGTGGATCATTTTTGTATGAAAGTACTGCGTTGTCAAATGCGCGATGGTTTGTCGAACATTGATTGTCACGCAGGTGCCATGGTGGTTGTAGGACAACACGTGGGTCCGCCCAGGAATCAGACATTCATCCTATCCTAATCGCACCAACTAAGGCAACCACGAAAATTCATAACTTGTGAAGGAATGTGGAGTACGTAATGAGCCAGAACAAAAGCGCATACTGTAATTTTATGACAAACAAACCAGGCGATGACCATTCTGAAACAATCGTTGTACGATGCATGCAAGCAAACGATCCGGCAACGGATTAATCTCCTGCAACAATCCATTCATGACGCCCAACAGTCGGCCAATGAAGAGACGAAAAGCAGTGCGGGTGACAAATACGAAACGGGGCGGGCCATGGCGCAATTGGAGATTGAAAAGTTTGCGTCGCAGTTGGCAGAACTGAACAAACAGGATCAGGAACTCAGTCGCATTAACCCCGGGCTGCAGGAATCTCATATAATCCCCGGAAGCCTGATACATACCAATCAGGGTTCTTTTTTTATCGCCGTGAATGCCGGTGAGATCGTCGTTGACGGCAGAAAGATTTTTACGATTTCGCCGCAGGCACCTATTGCGCAAAAAATGTTTGGTCTTTCTGACCGGGACTCGTTTGTGCTGAATGGGCGATCGTTTACGATATCGTCCATAGAATAGGCGCTTCCGTCCTGGTCCGTGCGTATAAAGTATTCACGTTTCCTTCATCAACTCGACCCTACTTAGCCTGACGCTTGACAGCTTGCCGCTATTTTCGTTTTCCTTTCGGGCCACTGGAAATTCCGTGTCCCATTTTGAAACTCATTTGCGTTTGACAGAGCCACTTCGGGCTTCAGCTGATTGGTTAGGAATACCCTGACAACGTTATTATTTGGTATTTCGAGCCTTGGCAGCATTAAATCACACGTTATAAAATGAGGGCACTAAATTTGGGATTTTGCTTTTACAATCGGCTCTTGGTTCAGGAGTCAATTGATGTTACCGCCACATTTATTGGACGAAAATTGGGGATCACATCACCAATCATCGGTGATAGAGATCCACCCGAGCATCCACATATCTGGGAAATTTGTAGTGATTGAAATAAACCCTCATGAAGAAAGTTGCATTGATTGCTATCCTGTCCGGTATAATTCTCGCGATAGTTGGTATTTTCTGGTATCAGGAGATGCAGTATTTAATGCCCACGCCAATGCCTGTAGGTTACAAGGTGGTGAGACCGGAAGAAATTATTCAATACGATACAATTCTTCTTCCGCAGCAACATGACAAACCGAAGCTGCTGCATTTCTTTAATCCAGGTTGTCCGTGTTCCAGGTTCAACCTCAAGCATTTTCATGCGCTCAATAAAGACTATAGCGATAAGGTCGATTTCTATGTGGTAGTCGATAGTGAACAACAAATTGAGCCAACGAAGGGATTGATCGATAGCCAGGTGACTATCGTGGTTGATCGGGGCAAGAAACTGGCGCAGGCATGTGGCGTCTATTCGACCCCTCAGGCGGCAATTATCCAGTCTTCCAATGGTTTATACTTTAGAGGGAACTACAACCGATCCAGGTACTGCACCAATAAGGACAGCAACTTTGTGCAGATGGCACTCGACTCATTGGTTGCAGGAAAAAACCCGCCAACATTTAACGAGTTGGCTACGAATTCATATGGTTGTAGTATTCCAACAGCTAACGGGTCAGCAAAGCAATGAGCACGTCAGGACTCTACGCCGGCCACCTATTGAGTGATGATAAACTTAGTGAAAACGAGGTGAAGATCCTCATGAAGGGGATCTATTCATTCGCAAACAAATTGAATGAAGGACTACTGCTGGCCATGTTTTTATTCGGAGTATTCATCGCCCTTTTTTACGACACGTGGCTCGTGGCCTTTGCCGTTGGCGGTTTATGTCTGGTAGCGTACTACACCACAAAGAAAATGCTACCGGACTCAGGTCTCTATCAGTATATATTAAGTGGGATCTTTGCAATTTTCGCAGCACAGTTTATCTACCAGATGCACGGTATGGCAGAAATGCACTTCTGGGTTTTCATCTGTTCTACAATTCTGATCATCTATCAAAATTGGAAACTGCAAATACCGTTGATCGCAATTGTAGTGGTCCACCATGGCTCCTTTGCGTATCTCCAATTCGCGGGACACAGAGAGATCTATTTTACTCAACTGGACTACATGGATCTCACCACGTTCATTTTCCACGGTGTGCTGGCGGCCTGTGTTTGTGCTGTTTCGGCGTACTGGAGCCATACTATCTATAAACGCACCATACAGGATGCCTTGAATCTTAAGGAACAGTTGCTGTTAAAGGCGGAGTTGCAGGAGAAAAACGAAGAGCTAACGGCCTCTGAGGAAGAGCTTCGCGCTTCACAGGAAGAACTCCTTGCATCGCAGGAAGAATTGACGCTGATCAACGAGAACCTCAACGACCTGGTAAAGGAAAGAACGTTGACAATCATCGATCAGAACAAGAAGTTTGTACACCACGCATTTATCAATGCCCATAAAGTGAGAAGTCCGCTGGCTCGCATCCAAGGACTTGTAAATCTGTTGAGTTACGAAGCCCCTCGCTTAACAGAGAATGGTCAGGAGATCCAACGCCTGTTACAAATTTCTTCGGGGGAACTGGATGATATCCTCCGTGAAGTCAAAACCAACCTCGACGCGGCAGAATACAAAGGACTACCGATAAGTTCGGATGATACCGATCTGGCATGGCAAGCCTGACGTCAACTATTAACACGCTTTGCCCCGGAATATGCTGATGGTTTATTAAGAGGAGGGTACTTTGACGAATTCATCGACCGCTCTCTTGTTGCGCATCGCGCTATGATCCTTAGTGTAGTAAGCCTCGAACTTGAAAATAATTTCATCCTGGTACTAATCGAGCTAACTTGCTTGTGCTCAAATAATTCTGTGAAGAAAAAAGCGGACAATCAAAAAAATTTTTCGATTTGTCCGCTTCAGTACCTAAGGCCGGAATCGAACCGGCACTCCCGAAGGAACACGATTTTGAGTCGAAAAAATGGCTTCCCGAACACTTCATTTTGCTAACTGTTTTCTTCCCTTAAAAGTGGATTGTCAGCTTATCTGGGCGTATTTTTGGCATTAGAATGAACAACCAATGTAGCTTCATTTCACTTTTTCGCGGTGCAAATCGCGGTGCAAATGTTTACTTTTACCTTTGGTCGCGGTGCAAATGCGGTGCAAATTTGTGACGTTGTTTTGAATCAAAAAATCCTGAGTTATGAAACCAACTGTGACGCTGTTTTTAGATACCAGAACGGTGTTAAAGACCAACAAACACCGTTTGAAACTAAGGGTGGGTCTATCAAGAAATGAAAACCGGCTATATAACCTGGATTTCAGTTTTGCTAAAACTGAGTACCAGAAACTATTAAAGCATCAAATGAAGGAGCCCTATAAGGACACCTGGAATAAAATTGATGTTGAAGTAAAAAGAGCCAATGCAATTATTGACGGCATGATGCCCTATTTCAGTTTCAGCGAATTCAAAGACTGGTTTGAGGATAAGAAATCTTTTACCGTAGTTTCTGATAAAACGTCCCTTATGGCAATGCACAATCTGCTAAGAGCCAAGTATGAGAAAAATGGACAGTTACCTATGTCGGTCAAGATCCGGGATTCTGCCGCATCCATTTTAAAGTTTGTCAATAAGGGCATAAAAGCCGAAAAGAAAAAAGATGATATACCCATGCGTTCCATAACGCCTGCCTTCTGCCGCGCTTATGAAACGTATATGGTCACTAAATCCAAGAAGCAATCAAGAAACGGGGCGGGCATCAATATGAGACATATCCGTATTTTGTTCAACGAGGGGATCAGCAAAAGAATTCTTCCAAAGGAATGGTATCCGTTCAAGCGGGAATCGGGTCGAATATCTGAATTCGAGGACGCTTACGTGATTCCAAATGATCAGAAAGTAAAGGTCTATCTGGATGAACGTGAGATGGCCGTATTATCGGATGCCAAAACATTTGATACCGAGCGTGAGCGGGATGCACACCATGCATATTTTATTTCCTTTCACTGTAATGGCGCAAATGCTGCGGACTTCCTTCGATTTAAGTTTCGTGATATACAGGGCGACTTCATCATTTTCTATCGTGAGAAAATTAAGAATGCGACTAAGACGAACCGCAAGCCAATTAAGATCTACTTATCCGAGGAGTTAAAGAAATTAATCTCCGAGGTGGGCAATCCACCTCATCCTGATAGCTATATTTTTAAATGCTTCAACGATACGATGACGATGGAAGAAATGTACGAAGCAAGAAACCGCTTCAATCAGGCTGCGTCAACATCTCTCAAAGTGTTATTAAAAAAGCATGGCATTGAAAAGAACATTTCGATTGGAAAAGCCCGCCACGCGTTGGCTAATATTCTAAAGAAGAATAAAGTCGACCGTGAATTCGCGAAGGACATTCTGGGCCATACCAGCATTGTCACGGCCGATAACTATTACGGCCAGTTTGAAGAAGATCAGCATACTTCGATCTTCGATAACATTGTTTCGATGAACAAGATTAAACAGCGATTGGCAAATGCGGCAACGATCCAGCTGTAGCCTTTAATTTTAGCTTGAATTCATTTTCGCCAAGATCTCATTTCCTGATTGTGGTAATACGTGCTCGTCATGACGTCCAAAATAGTCCAGTGTTTTGGGAAGTTGCTAGATCAGCAAAGGCTTCATCGGATATTATGACGAGCAATCACCTATGTTCGAGAATACTGTATTACCATCATGCTTCATCGCTTACTACAATGAGGGTGGTACGCGCTGCCAATAAGGCGGAGTAGTCTCTAGCAGTCTATTACAAACGATCTATTCTTTTACTGGCTGTTTAGTGATTTCAGGGCTTGTATTCTTTTTTATGGCCACAATAAAACTTTTCCAGTTTTCCAATTTATTTCCGCGTTCGTCTTTTGGCTCGGGATCGTCAACCGCAAATAACCAATAGCCAAGTCGTTCAATATTTGCAATCCACATGTCAAAATGCCTTTCGGCATTCATCTGTTCGCCAATGCCAAACTCGTCCCACAGGTCCATGTAGTCCAAAACTGATTCCAATAAAATTGTTATTGCTTCTTTTGCTTCTGGTGTGTCGATGGGATCACGCATGTGCGAAAAAGCTTAGACTGCCCTGAAAAAGAAATGTAAGGTCTTTTCCATACCTAATGCGAGCGAGGTAATTGCCTGTAGTTTTAGGCTGCGAGGTACTCAACTGTTGGTCGACCCAAACCTCATGCAAACATTTGAGAAAGATCAAAAACTCGAACGTATATGTTTCAGGCTGATCGTCTACCATTTTGTGGTGGGTCTTGCACAACAAGATCAGATTTTCGTAGGCGTCATGATCACAAGCGAGTTGAACATGTCCACGTGGGCCATCTGGAGATTTGCTGACCAGGTGTGCTTCATCGCCAACTACCGATTCGGGATCGGTATCTGTCTGGTCAATAACTAAACGCTGTTGACAGAAACCACAACGGTTGCCGGAAAGGCCCCAAAGAATCTTTCTTGTTTTATCTGAAATAGCCATAGTGAGCACAGTTCGTGCAAAAGTTCCGTTTTTTAAAGGCTGTTGCCTAATTTAAAACACATTAGCAAGGGGCGAATTTTAAAATTGACACATATTTGCTACGGAACATGGCGTCAAAGAGACTTTACCACTATTGCAAGCTATCTACAGCGGTTGAATTGATTCTTCCGGAGAGACAGCTTTTGCTAAACCCAATCGGTAGAACCAACGATCCTCGTGAGAATAGGAGTTTTGTATTTGCGGGTTTAAACATAAATGCGAGTGATCTGGCGAATATGGCCGATCGAAATTTGGAAATCAGCAACGAGATAAGGCGGGATTGTAAAGTTCTTTGCTTGTCAGCAGATCAGGGATATTACTTCGGCTTTGAGCTATCTCGACTATGGGCGTTGTATGGCGGCAACCATGAAGGCGTTTGCATAGCACTTGATCATGATAAATTCCTGCAGGAGAATGCTGATAAGCTTGAGGCTGGGTTTTTCAAGCAGGTTACTTACATTCCTCTTGATGTTAAAAAGCCGCTTTATCATCGCGAGATTGACCATGACAAGATCCGACAGATCGGCCTAGCCAATTATGTCAGAAACGATTTTAGGAAGGAGCACTTGGACTATTTATTTTTTACAAAAAATGAGGAATGGGAGTCTGAGCATGAGATGAGATTTGTTTATTTCAGCGACAAAATGGAAATGGAGTATTGCACAATCCGAAACAGTCTCGATGCAATCTACCTAGGGGTGGATTTTAAAGAGCAAGATTTGCCAGCACTTAAAATACTCTGTGAAGAAGTGACGATTTTTTGCCTTGACTTTGTAGATATTAGGTTGACTGACCGATTGCTCTCACGATGATTTCAACGTTAATTTTTGAGATTATTTAAATAATACTTTCGAAGGGGCTAATATAAGCGTTAACCGCTTTCAACTAATGCATTAGACAACGAATTGCAGAACGAACGAATAGTGCAGAAAGGTTTTGGATGAGTCATTTGACCCTTTTTGCGATTTGAATTTGTCATTGCTAAAGATAATTGACATCGTTATGGCGAAGTAAGAGTAAGCGGAAGGCAAGTTTGTTTGATGAAAGGTCTGATATGGTCGCAACACCTTATCGGACTTTTAGTTTTTTGTTAACACCGACAGTCCAAACAAGCTGCAATGCAAATTGTGCTAGCTGCTCGTTGCTAATAAGGATATATTCTCTCTCATCATTTTTAAAAGCAAAGTTCGGGCTTGTTCCGCGACTGCCGCCAAAAGTGTCCGGCATAAACGGCTTCCCCCCTAAAGGGTCCCCCCATTTATTCCGTAAGTTCCTTTTGTCTTTTCGCACGGTTTTTCATGGTTTTATTGGAGTGCTGTCGCGCAAAAGCCCGGTTGGGTTGGGCATTAAAAATAATGTTCAACTCAAACAAAAATGTTATGGAAAATCAAACATCATCGAACATCAGCCTGGATGCAATCACGGTCAGTACAACGAACGAACTGTTCAGAAGGCCCCGTGAACTCACGAAAGAAGCGTTGGAGGAGCTTTCAAGCTCAATCGTGCAGTATGGGGTGATACAACCGGTACTGGTACGACCGAATCCTCAAGTTCCTGGAGGATACATTCTGATCTGTGGCGAAAGACGTTACAGGGCAAGTTTACTGGCAGGGAAGAATGACGTACCCGCGTATGTTAGGGATGTCAGCCATGAGGTAGCCCTTGTACTTCAGATAACTGAGAATGTGCAGCGTGAGGATGTTCATGCCCTCAACGAGGCAAAGGGATACAAGATCATTTTAGAGAATGATAAGAGCATGACTACAGCAGAACTTGCATTGAAGTTCGGCAAGTCTGAAACGTACATCTTGCAACGCCTCAAGCTAAACGATTTGGTGAAGGAAGCTAAGAAGGACTTTTACGCAGATAACATGCATCTCGGCCATGCGCTGCTTCTGGCAAGGCTAACACCGCAAGACCAGCGGGAAGTCATCAAAAGAATCGTGGATAATCAGGATGGGTATGGAACCGTCAGTGAACTGGACCGATTTATTGAACGCAACATCGTCAACAGCTTGTTAGCAGCACCGTTTGATAAAAATGATACTGGTTTATACAAGAAAGCGGGGGCCTGTAGTGCCTGTGCAAAAAGGTCAGGAGCATCACCGTTACTGTTTGCAGAGATCAAGGAAAAGGATAAATGCTTTGACAGGAATTGTTTTTTCATCAAGTGCCAGCGATTCCTGGTAAACCGGACGAGGGAGGTAATAGAAACGAACCCTGACATTGTGTTTCTTGTGAGCTACCACGCGCCTGTGGAAGAGATAAGCCAGATGCTTATTGAACATAACATCAAGCCGTTGAAGGAATACGATGATTTTAATGAGCATAATCATGGAGGAAGAAAAGTAAAGGGCATTTGGATTTCCGGGGACAAAGCCGGGCACATGGTTTCGGTATACCTGAAAAAGGATGTCGCGGCTGCGTCCGCGAATGAAACGGAAGATGGAAAGGTGCTTATTGGGAAAATTCAGCAGCGGATGGCGAGAGGGAAGGAGCTTGACCGTGAAAAGGTTTATGGAAAGATCCTGGAAGGCCTGAAAGACCATCCTACGCAAAAGGAAGGCCACGGCAAAAAGCTAAT
Source organism: Chryseolinea sp. (assembly GCA_035489615.1). Lineage (GTDB taxonomy): Bacteria > Bacteroidota > Bacteroidia > Cytophagales > Cyclobacteriaceae > Chryseolinea. Next base: position 16,206 of record DATHKA010000494.1, on the reverse strand, counting down.
GCCGGATGAAGAGGTATTGTTATGGTTTATCATTTTTGACAAAGCCGGCTATAACGTTAGAAGGGAACTGAGAAAATTCATCGGGTGGAAGAAGGAAACGCCTGAAGATCTTTATCGCATTTTAAAGAAGATGACACCTGAACATAAAGCCTTCATGCTTAGAAAGGTGATGCTTGATCAATACGGTGGTAACTATCCGGAATCGTGTTATGGGCTTATCATTCGCAAGATCGCAGAAGGTTATCGTGACATCGATATAGCGGCCTTCGAAAAGGAGCAGGCAGAAGTGCAAGAAAAGCGGGAAACCCGCGCGAAGGAAAGGATACGCCTGTTGAAGAAAGGATTGGCGATAGCGAAGTAGTAATAGCAAAGGGGCACCCGCCCCTTTTTTATTCGTTTAAACCTTTTGTGAATAAGTTGGAAAAGTTTTTGGCGTAGGGTATTTGGACAAAATGCAGTAGGAAAAATGCGCTATATTTTTAATTTTATAACACAGCGCAATAGCAGGTTGACAGTTACCTTTTGGCCTTTAAAAGGAGTACTACTTTCTAAGGTTATTTTTCTGATACACGTTGTTGGCTTCACCGATACCTATAAGATGGCCGTATCAGCACCCGACCTTATAAAAAGACTTTTGCTCTCCGGCAATGACGAAAAGGCACTAAAGGTTGCGTACGAAAACTATTATAGCAAGCTTCATAAAATCGCGGTTGGGATAACAAATGACACAGAAGTTTCAAAGGATGTTATACAGGATGTATTCATAAACTTTTGGCTGAAGCGCGATATCCTGAAGCATACAACACACACTTCTTTTGAACACTATTTGGTGCGCTCTGTCAAGAATGCATCAATTGATTTCGTTCGGAGGAACACCAGGGGTGACGCCATCATGCAGGATAAGATCCATTTGCGGGAATCTCAGGATGAACATCGGCCAGATGCTATTGTTGAGACGAATGAACTTAGCCTGAATATTGACCAGGCAATTGCCAGGCTTCCGAAAGCCCAACGAGTCTATTACGTGCTGAACCGGAAATACGGGCTCACCTATAAACAGATTGCCCTGGTTAAGGGAATTTCAGAAAAAGCGGTTCAACAATCCATTTCCAGCGCCTTAAAGAATCTGAAACGGTATTTGGGATACTAATCATAGTAGGCTCTTTTGCCCGTTTCGGGCACATTTCTGCAGGACTGTAACGAATATTTTTCTTGGAGCATAGGGTAGCCTCCGACTTGTTCGTATTAAGTGTACGGTATAAAATGGCGAAAAGACGATGAAGGACTATTCTATTCTAATTCATAAGGTCATAAGCGGTGTAGCCACTGAGCAGGAACGTACGGAATTTAATGACTGGGTTTCGGAGAGTCCCGCAAACCAGCAGGAATTTGATACGATGAAAATGATCTGGGATCTTTCAGATGATAGTGACGGTCAGCCCGAACTTTTGAACGAAGCCAGGGAAGAAGCCACACGTTTTGAGACTACCACGAATATCCTCACACAGAAGGACGGCACGATCCAGCGGCTGAAAAGGCGAAGCAAACGCCTACTTATGCTTGCATTGCTGTTTGTAGTCGCAACGGTCACGGTCTTTGCGCTTTACACTGTGCGACATCCGTATCAGGATCAGGCCATGGAGGCCGCTAACCTTGACAATAACAAGTGCCGGGTTATGCTGGAGGACAGCAGCATTGTATTTCTGAACAAAGCATCTTCGCTATCGTATAGGGGGATGACCGACAGCCGTAACATACATCTTGAAGGAGAGGCTTTTTTTTCAGCAGCAAAAAATCCTCACCGACCGTTGTTTGTAATGGCCAATCGTGCGTTGATCAAAGTCGTAGGAACATCATTCGTGGTCAGAGCATATCCGAAAGACAAAACGGAAGTATTTGTCATCACCGGAGCGGTCGAGGTCACGTCCGATGGCAATGTCATTCAACTCACGGCAGGGGAGAAGGTTGAACTTTCACCGGACCATAAGAAATTCATAAAGGGTATAAACCGGGATCCGAATTTTAATTCATGGTACACGGGCGTGATTCGATTTGACGAGGCACCTCTGGATGTAATACTCCAATTCATTGCAAAGGAATACGGAGTTGAAGTAAGGTTGAAATCCAAGGATCTGCTGGCGTGCCGTTTTACCGGTGAGTTTAAAGCACCGGACGTGGAAGAAATCCTGGAAACACTTTCGTTCAGCATGAAAGTTCAATACAGGGAAGCGGGCAGGAATAAGTATGAACTCACCGGCAAGGGATGCATCTAATCAGTGACTATGAAAATGTCTATCGGCATGATGATGATTCTGTATTGCACGGCAAGCCAGGCACAGCTCTCCCGGCTAGAGGAAATTGTGGTACTCGAATGTAAGGACACTGCGCTTGGATCAGTCATTAAAATGATGCAACGCGAGTATGATATCCCTTTCTCTTATGCCAGTACGCTTCCGCTCGGCCGATCCATTAGTGTGAGCGTTAAAGGCCAGCCGCTTGCCGAATTTCTTCGGCTGGTATTATCCGCGGCCGATTTGAGCTACAGAATTATCAACGGATCGATCGTTCTGGGATTTAGTCCGGTGACGGGCAAGCCGCAAGATCAGAAGTCTCCAACTCCCGAAAGGCCTTACAAGCGGCAAGCCCGGGAAGCATTTGAAGACAGTATCGGCCGGATGACACCAGTTGAATCGATCAATGATTCGCATGATACAACTCATCAGCACGAAGTGAGCGGAACAATCAATGTTGACCAGAGGGTCGCTCTGGATACTGCACGTACGCGCGATGTAAATCAAGGGACCGTGGATGCCGTGAATAAAGGCAAACGAACGAGGAAGGCCTTTCTAAGCGCTGTGAATATCGGGTACTCGCGCGACCAAAACGTGTTTCATTTCGCTGAGCCGGAGCTTAGTTTTCAAAATTATAAATCAGACTGGAATCGCGGCATACAAGCAAACATAATTGCCGTGCTCCGGCCAAAGCTTCTCGCGTCTTTAGGAGTTTCGTATACAACGAAAAGTTACTCGTTCCGCTATCATTATCAGATCATTGCCAATGATCCCATCCCCATTCCTGACCAGACCGATGTCAGCATTTCTTATGTCGAGATACCCGTTACTGCTGGATACCGGGTCTTTTCATTCAATCAGCTGTCCATTACGGTTGTGGCGGGGCTAGCAGCATCCTGGCAAACGGGCCAGCGTGAAAGAACTTCTTATTTGAATCATCCCGAGGGCAACTCGAGGTTCTTCATAAAGTCACACAAACCCAGGTTGACCAGTTGGCTGCTGGGTCTGACGTTTCGCCAGCAAGTAGCCTCACGCCTGGGGCTGTTTCTGCAGCCAACATACATACGCTATTTTAATTCGGTGAATAAAGAAATTATGAAACGGAATACGGAGCTGTTTCGCATAACTACCGGTGTTGAATTAAAACTTCGTGATTAGCTAACATTACTTCCCTTTAACCCATGACAGCACGATTCCTAAAATTCATTACTTTCCTGATGTTCGTCTTTCCATCCGCGCAGGCACAATTTTCAGTCACCATTTCCCAAACCGGCACGGCCGCGAACTCGTGTTCTAGGACGCTCACAGCAAATCCTGTCGGTGGTTCGGGAAATTACACATACTTGTGGCAGATCGTATCACCAGCACTGTCGTTCCCCGGTTCCGACAACATTAACCCGGTAACGGTTTCGCTTAACCAAACCGCGGACTTCAAGGTTACCGTCACCGATAACAACACCAGCGCGACAACCCACACAACAGTTACGGTTCCCCGTGTGCTGACGGGCAATTTCAGTGTCTTAATACCGAATATTTTCACTCCGAACGGAGACGGGGCGAATGACAGTTGGGTGGTAATGGATGCGAGTATTACTACGAACCCCATTAATGCGTATGGGTATACCTTAACGATAAAAAATTCAAGCAATGTTCAGGTGTTTGCCGCCAGCGGTACGGTCTCCGCCAACTCGGTAGGAATATTAGGGGGCGACATTACGTGGAACGGCAGGCTGAATGGAACTGGCAGCATTGTACCGTCCGGGTATTACGCCTACAGCCTGACGCTGCAAAACTGTACGAAAAGTCAGCCGTATACCGGCCAGGTTCATGTGTATTATTTTTAATCGTTTGCAAGAAGGAAGCGTAACAGCTTTTATAAATAGTCGGCCTTACAGATGACAGCTACATGAGAATAGTATTTCCTGCCTGGAGCAGCGCAATGATAATATGTATCCGCACGTTAAATATGAACTGGAAGAGCTTGAGCGTCTCATCCGGGAGGAATCGCAGGACCCTGGCGCGGCAGCGGCCAGGCCGGGAGAAGACCTTGCCCATCGGGTCGCACATGAAGCACACCGGATCAAAAGTGTCTTTATTCACGAGGTGTTCAGCTTTTCAGATGAGCGTCACCTTGAACGGTACATTCAATACCACCAGCAGGCTATTATCCGCATCATGGACCACCTGTTAAGTTTCAACGAAACAGAACCCGTCAACCCCGAAGTGGGCCTTAAATATCCTTACCAACTCTACTACAATGCACTGGAAAGCCTGCTATCCTTTGTTGAGCAGCATTTTACCAAGTACTTCGACCAGGACGCAAAGGCACCGGAAAGCTATATTGTTATAGCCGAAAATGAATTTCGAAGAAACATCCGGAAGCTCCGGCAGGCACTATTCAAGAAGAACATTGAGCCCGGACTGATCGATGTCGCGTTGTACACCCTGCAAAAAGTTATTGCCCGCCTCCCACACAGTGAGATCACCTACCGCAGCGTAATGTATGCCAAGAAGCTGCAAAAGGAGTTATTCCAGTTCATCGGGAAAGTACCCAACAGTGCTGATGCCAGCGAAGATCTCAGGGTCGTTCTATGCTACCTGAATTTCAATTCCATCATATTCTTCAACTACTATACCGCTCACATCAACGGGCTGCTTAGCCGGGTGGAGACACATGCCGAGCGAATCGAGACCTTATCGTTCATCTTGAAAAAAATAAACCAGATACAGGTAAATCCCGGCATCGGGTACAGGTACTACGGCAGCACGCTGCGCAGCAAACTGAATGATTACCTCGCAGAAGAAGTAGAGCATCAGAACCGCATACAACAACTGGCCTTTGCATCGTATTCCGCCTCCGAGGAATCGGTGTTTCGCCTGTTCAGAATCAAGCTTGAGCTTTCGGTAGCCCAGTTCGCGTACCTGGTCAAGGTGCTGATCGAAATAAAGATTATCCAAAACAAGAACGTTGCGGAGCTGATCCGGTTTTTGAGCCGTTTTTTTACCACCAAGCGCTCGGAAAAGATAACACATGAAAGCTTTCGCGTACGCTTTTACAATGTTGAACACAGCACAAAAGAATCGCTGAAGACCGTGCTGATGTCCATCGTGAACCACATCGAAAAGAATTGAATTTGTTCAGGTATTCTTTGAGGATTGTTTATCGAAAAGAAAATCTGAGTATCTTGGTCATTGGTTATTGCCTGATCCATCAGGCGAGAGAAACACATTCACGGAGGATTCTTCCATGTCGAGTGACCCTTCCTTCAACAGCATCGAAACGCTTGCCCAATTAGTCCAGGGTAGCCGCCAGGCATTTTCCGTTGTCTACAAACGGTATTGGAGTTCATGCTTTCATGCCGCATTCAAATACCTGAAATCGGAACAGCAGGCCGAAGACATCGTGCAGGAAATTTTTAGTACGCTGTGGGTTAAACGCCAGCAGTTCAGCGAGGTGCGCGATCTTCAACTCTACCTTGTCACCATGACGCGTAACCTTACTTTTCATTACCTCAAGCAATGGGCGCGGCAACAGGAAATCGCGGGCGAGTATGCTTCAGGCATAGACTTTTCAGAAGATAGCGCGGATCATGTTTTACTGGAAGCTCAGTACACAGAGTTGCTGAATGCAGCCGTCAGCCGGTTATCACCGCAGCAGCAACGCATATTTTTCATGGCGAAGGAAGAAGGCATGACCCACGAAGCAATTGCCGAACGACTGGGCATTTCACGTACTACCGTGAAATCCTACATGGCCGATTCCCTCAAGTTCATCCGGCAACAGCTACAGCCCTATCTCGGGGTGTATGTCTTTTTTGCGATCCTTTTCTCAGAGGAATTTTAATAAGACATCCTCGTCACGCGGGACTGCAAACGATTGCCAGCCCCTTTTTGGCCAGGCTGGAAATATTTTTTATTCGCCCACCCTCCAACGCCTCTGCCAGAACACTCTTACTAATATAATAAGGCAGGAAGCGAATTAATTACCCAAAAATTTTAAAGACATCATTTAAACAGAATATTATTTGCTCAGTATTTATGACAATACCAACCAACAGCCATGAGCGAGACTTTCAACAGCCTGCTTCAGCGCTATCTCGATAACACCGCCACGCAAGAAGAGGAGCGGGAACTCGTCCGGATGATTCATGCGGGGCAATACGATGCAGATCTTAAAGGCAGCATCGATGAATCGGTATGGGAGGCGCTTGTAAAAATTCATGCTCCGGATACGGTGCGTGAGAACAGAATATTTGAACAAGTGCTGGGTGACATAGATGCTGCTGAAAAAGTTGTGCCGCTGCACGGGAAGCACATGTTGCGCAGGGTTCTTTCTGCGGCTGCCGTGCTGCTGATTACCGTAATGGCCGGACTGTGGTATTTCACATCGCGAGAGGAAAAGGCCAGCACAAAGACGAGCAGCAACAGCGTTCTCCTTTCAGGAAAGCAGCTGGTACAGTTGGCAGATGGCAGTACGGTATTGCTGAATGAAGGAAGCGAAATACGGCATGACGACACGTATGGGCAGCAAACGCGCGAAGTGTTCCTCACTGGCGAAGCCTACTTCGATGTGACACCCGATGCCCAGCGACCGTTTATCGTGCATACGGGCGAGGTGTCAACCAAAGTTCTTGGCACTGCATTCAACATAAACGCCTACCCGGGACAGGATCATGTGACCGTAACGGTAGCACGCGGCAAGGTGGAAGTAACCGATAACAAGCGTGTGACCGAGCAACTGATGCCCGATGAGCAGCTTTCGTTCAATACCAAAAGCCATGAATATGCCAAGACTGAAGTTAACGCAGAAAAGGCCATTGCCTGGAAGAGTAGTTTCCTGATCCTCGACCGTGTAACGATGGAGGAAGCGGCTGCGAGAATGGAAAAGCATTTCAATACAAACGTGATCGTAGAGAACAAGGCGCTGAACGCGTGCCTAATCAGCGTATCCTTTTTAAAGGGGGAGGACAGAAATGAAGTGGCAAAGATAGTATCCACCATCATGCAGGCTGATTATAAAATAAAAGGAGATACAATCATCATCGCAGGCGGCTCGTGCAATTAAGCCTGCTGCTGATGATACACGCATTTACTCAATTTCTATAAAACCTAAACTTCTGAGCCTCCATGAACGAACAACATGCCGTGCACACATGCTCCGGGCAGCATGATGAGCATTTCCCTTACGATGGCTGACGGTAGGCTGTAAAACAAAGACCGCCCGCGTGCGAGGCGGACGGTCAGCGCTTTTAACCAGTATCTGCTACCATTAAAAACAGTATCAATTTATGAATTTATTTTCTACGGAACCAGTGTGTTCTGTAAGGCGACAGCGCTTACAACAGAGCGTACGATTGATTATGCGGGCGAGCTTCTTTTACATCGTATTCATGGCAGGCAGCCTGCAGTTGCTTATGGCCAGTACGGCCAGCAGCCAGGGGCTTGGTGACATTACCGTCACCATTGAAATGAACAATGAACGCCTGACTACGTTGTTCAGCAAGATCGAAAAGCAAACGGGGCTTTCGTTCGGCTTCCGGCCAGAGTTGGTCGAGCAGCATACGAGCGTTTCCATACCAGGAGCCACGCGCAGTGTAAAGGAAACGCTTGACTTGGCCTTGAAGGGTAAAAGTATTGTGTATGAACGGGCAGGTAATGTCATACTCATTCGGGAACAGAAAAAAAAAGGAAGTGACATTCAACCGAATATAGACAATCAGAAAGCCAACGAACGAACCTGGGAAAAGCCCGCTACATTCTACATGATCACTGGTAGGATCACCGACACCAACGGCACACCAATGGCGGGTGTGAACATCATCGTGAAAGGAACAACCAACGGAACATCATCTGATGCAGAAGGAGGCTATGCAATCAATGGGGAAGAAACGGATATTTTAGTATTCTCATTCATCGGGTATAAAACAGTTGAAGCGGCAGTTTCCGGGCGTACGGGAATTGATGCTGTAATGCAAGAGGATGCTTCGACACTGAATGAGGTTGTAATTAACGGAGGGTATTATACAACAACTGAAAAAACAACGACAGGAAACATCTCCAGGGTCAGCGGAGAAGAAATTGCAAAACAGCCTGTAACAAATGTCATGCAGGCTCTGCAAGGCAGAATGCCCGGAGTTGAGATAATCCAACAAAGCGGAGTTCCGGGAACAGGTATGAAGATTCTGATTCGGGGACAAAACAGTCTTAGAAACTCGAGTACTGAAAATGGAAATTTACCATTATATGTCATAGATGGAGTGCCCGTGAACTCCAGCCCGTTGCCGTCAGAAGGTTTTCTGACGCGCAATGCAGGCATCGATCCGCTGAATACCATCAATCCCAACAATATAGAGAGCATTGAAATTTTAAAGGATGCCAGCGCGACCGCCATTTACGGCTCCCGAGGTGCGAACGGGGTGGTACTGATCACGACAAAAAAAGGCGCATCCGGAAGAACAGGCCTGGAATTGAACTTCTATCGCGGGGTGGGCAAAGCATCAACCAGGATGGATTTGCTGAACACGCAGCAGTATCTGACAATGCGGAGGGAGGCGCTTCGAAATGATCAGGACGCGCCCATGTCGTGGCGCGATGGTGACCTGCTGCAATGGGACACGACCCGCTACACCGACTGGCAGCGCGAGCTCTTTGGCGGTACGGCCAACATAACAAACGGGCAGATAGACATATCAGGCGGAACCCGGAACACAAATTTCCGGTTCGGTGGAGCCTTTCATAAGGAGACGCTCGTATTCCCGGGTGACTTTGGATATCAAAAGTTTACTGGCCACTTAGGTCTAAACCATAGATCTACTGACGAACGCTTTGAAGCTGTCAACTCGATAAGTTTCGGGGCAGACAGGAACACATTCTTCAACGCTGACTTGGTATATCACGCTCTCCATTTGGCGCCCGTTGCACCAGCCATCTATGCCTCGGACGGCAGCCTTAACTGGGAGAACAACTCTTGGAACAATCCGATGGCCGAGCTGCAAAGGGTTCAGGACAACACAAGCCAAAGCCTCATTGTTAACAGCGTATTAAGTTATCGCGTGCTGCACGCCCTCACCGTAAAGGCAAACCTCGGCTATTCCAATTTTGTGTTTGATGAGCTCCGGAAAACTCCTAAAGACAGCTACTCGCCATCGATCCGGGAGGATGTGTTTGATGCTGCCGATGTGATACGCGGAGGCAATCGCTCCTGGATCATCGAACCACAGGCTACCTACTCAAAGACGATTGGCGAAGGCGCGCTTGACATACTTGTAGGAACAACCTGGCAGGAGGTTTACCGCGACAACCTGGCCATATCTGCCGCCAGCTACGCAAGCCCAAGCCAGATCGGGAACTTGCAGGCAGCTGCGCTTACGCAGATCATGAATGATGAACGCACAACATACCGGTACAATGCGGTGTTCGCACGCATCGGGTACTCCTGGCAAGAGAAGTATTTCGTGAACCTGACCGGCAGGCGCGATGGATCTTCGCGCTTCGGAAGCGAGAACCGGTTCGCGAACTTTGGCGCGCTTGGCGCAGCATGGATATTCTCGAACGAGGAATTCCTAAAGGGCCGGTTAGGTCCGATCAGCTATGGCAAGCTTCGCGCCAGCGTGGGCACAACGGGGAACGACCAGATTGGTGACTATCGGTACTTCGATACATACAGTCCCACGGAGGGCACGTACCAGGGATATAAAGGTCTGTATCCCACACAGCTCGCGAATCCTCGCTATGCGTGGGAACTTAACACGAAGCATGAAGCCGCGCTGGACCTCGGGTTTGCAAAAGACCGGATACGCTTCGGGGCGAGTTGGTACCTAAACAGGTCAGGCAACCAGCTTGTCGGATATCCGCTGCCGCTTATCACCGGGTTCTCAACGGTACAGGCGAACCTGGATGCAACGGTTCAAAACACGGGCTGGGAATTTCAGGTCAGCAGCATCAATATTCAAAAACCGTTGATCTCCTGGAGATCGTCAGTCAACTTAACGATACCCCGTACCAAGTTAGTCTCATACCCAGGTCTGGAAACATCGTCTTACGCCTCATCATTGATCGTTGGGAAACCGCTGAACATTTATCAGGTTTATGAGTTCACCGATGTCGATCCGGCAACCGGATTATATAGGGTTGTGGATGCCGACAACGATGGGGTGATGGGACTGGCAGACCGAAAAATAGTCAGGAACATGGGTAGACAATATTATGGTGGCTTGTCAAATACAATCCTCTTCAAGTCGATCGAGTTGGACTTTCTCCTTGAGTTTGTAAAGCAGGATGCCTCCCTGAATATGCTCAATTTTGCAACTCCGGGTTTTGCTGCCGCCAACCAACCCACTGATGTAATGAGCCGGTGGCAACGTGAAGGGGATATTTCGCGCACAGCAAAGTTCACGCAGTCGTATGCCGACTGGGAAAATATATTTAACGGCAGTTTGAGCGATGTCAATATCGGTGACGCTTCCTTTATCAGGCTGAAAACTTTGGCTTTGTCATATCGCCTGCCTGCCCCGAGAGCGCAAAGCGTGCATCTTGTAGGATGCAGGTTTTTCCTCCAGGCACAAAACGTACTCACATTTTCCCGCTACCCCGGATTGGATCCGCAATCACCGGGCATGGCGCTGCCTGCATTAGCGGTTTACACATTAGGAGCCCAGGTTCAATTTTAATCTTCGACAACATGAATAAACACATAGAACATTTTCACGCAAATAACTATAACATTGTTCATACAACGCGCATCAAGATTTTTTTGTGGCGCAGCCTGCTGTTGATTGCCGCAGGTTGCATAACCATGGTGCTCTCTTCGTGCGAACAGTTCTTGGACGTCAGTCTTCCCGGCTCCAGAGTTGTAAGTGAAGCTGTATTCGGCAATGAAGACACGGCCACTTCGGCAGTGGTTGGTATGTACTATCAAATGGTGTTACACGATGCCTTTTCAAGCGGTGCCACCAGCAGTGTGACAGTGATGAGCGCACTTTCATCCGATGAACTGGATGATTATTCGCGTGAGACCTCCGTGGGAGAATTTCGGCATAATGAACTATCAGCTGCGAATCCCTACAACTTAAGTATTTGGCGAACGATGTATAAAATTATTTACATGGCTAATGCCGTTATTGACGGTCTGGAGAAGTCGTCCGGATTGCGCGATGAAGTCAAGCGCCAGTTGGACGGTGAAGCCAGATTTGTACGAGCGTTTACATACTTTTACCTCGTTAACCTGTTTGGAGGTGCTCCGCTACTTACGTCCACCGGCTATCAGGACAATATGGTGTCCGAGCGTGCCGATGCTATCGACATCAACGACCAGATAATTTCGGATTTGATTATCGCGAAAGATGAACTGGCCGCGCAATACATCTCCGGAGAACGCGTGCGTCCCAACAGCGCAGCGGCAGCGGCCCTGCTGGCCCGTGTGTATTTGTATAAAGGCGAATGGAGCAATGCCGCGCAGGAAGCAACACTGGTCATCGACAATTCGGAGTATACGCTGGCACCGATTGATGAAGTGTTCCTGAAAAACAGCCCGGAAGCAATTTGGCAACTGGTCCCGGTGTTTGGTGGTAACACGTTAGAGGGGAACATTTTTATTCTCACAACTGCTCCAGGTACGCAGGTACCGTTCGCGCTTAGCGATCATGTTGTCGAAAGCTTCGAGGCGAATGACATTCGCGCGGTAAGCTGGGTAGGCGAGTATGCTACCGAAGATGACGTATTCCATTACGCGCACAAATACAAGATCAAATCCACCGCAGACGAACCTGTTGAATATTCAATGGTTCTGCGCTTGGCCGAATGCTACCTCATTCGCGCGGAGGCACGAACAGAGCTCCACGACTTCGCAGGCGCTCAGGCAGACATCAACTCGATCCGGACGAGAGCAGGATTACTCGAGACGGATGCTGCTGACAGGAATTCTTTGCTCAATGCCGTTATGCAAGAACGCAAGGTTGAGCTTTTCACCGAGTGGGGACACCGCTGGCTCGACCTGAAGCGTACAGGAAGCGCCAATACAATTCTTAGCCCGATTAAACAATTGTGGCAGGATACCGATGTGCTATACCCTATCCCCAGAGATGAAATGGACAAGGCCCCAAACCTTAAGCCCCAAAATCCGGGGTATTGAAAGGCGCACCCGTAGAACGAGTTATTCCAAAAATATTATCTACACTACATATCCAACGAAAGAATGAAACGAATAATAATCATTTCATGCCTGCTCTGTGTGGCTGTTTGCATGACAACTAACGGCCAAGACGAAGCCGGATATCCGGAAATCGGTAAGGAAGTTCCGGAATTCGTGCTGTCGAATACAAACCAGTTCCGGAAACGAAACGCTTCTTCGCAGGAACTACGAGGAAAGCACGTGATCATTGATTTCTGGAATAAGTACTGCACCACATGTATCGAAAGTTTTCCGCACGATGACAGGATTTACCAGAAATACAAGGATCGGCTTGATCTGATCATAGTGGGACGCCAGGAAGAAGGAATAGAATCTCTCTTCGACCAAGTAAGGGCAAAACAAAATCTGACCCTGCCTTATGCGTTCGACTCAACCCTATACAAACGGTTTGTGCCGCAGGGTGCGCCTCACCTGGTTTGGATTAACCGTGAAGGTAGGGTAGTTGCAATCACGAGAACGCTTGATTTGAAAGACGAAAACATTGACGCGTTCCTGGCAGATAAAGAGTTCCTGTTTTCCGATGTGTCGTATGCCGGGTTGTTGAAAGCGCAGGCGTCCTACTCAATCGAAATTCCATACCTACTGAACGGCAATGGTGGGCTGGGTGATGATATCCTTTTCCGTTCTTTACTGGCTCCCTACAACACCAAGCTACCGAGCAGATCCTTTGAAATGCGCATTTCTTACGTTTGTGCGGAAGGCGCAACCCGAAAGGGATGGCTGGAGGGCGTTGCGCCTTTGGCCGATATTTACAACCTGGCCTATCACGGCAGCCTGATCTGGGTTATGGGCCAGCCGTTCTACGATTCCGTGTACCGCTTTCCAGTACTTGAAATGGCGGACGTCAGCCAGTTTAAACATGACTGGGAATCGAGCGAAAACTTTTTCTGGTACAGCGTCATCGTTCCGCCTGAAAAAGCTAACCCGGAGTTTATTATGCGCGTGATGCAGAACGACCTGCAAAACTATTTTGGCTACAGCGTGAAAGTCGAAGACAGGCAGTTGCCATACTGGAAAGTAACCATGACGGATGAGGCTCGCAAAAAGCTGAAATCAAAGGGCCGTGCGTACGATATTGCTTCCACCTATGTTACTTTCAAGGGCTCCAATATTAAAGTGAACCAGATGCTCAGCTGGGCGTTCTGGGTGCTACAGGATGTGACCGTCCCCATTATTAACGAAACCGACTACGAGGGCACGATTGACATCGAGTTGAACGCCAACACCGTTAACTGGGAAGACATGGTGACCGAACTGAGGAAGCAAGGCTTTATAGTCACAAGGGCTGACCGGGACTTTAAAGCCTTGGTAATCTCAGACGGAAAACACCAAGGACTATAAGAAATGGTAAGTATCGGAGGGCGTCTCGAATACTGGCGCCCTTCCGATAAGCACTTCTTAGGGGTTCGGTGTGATGAAACCACCTGGCTGGCTGTGTTTCAGCACGCTCTGACACATCAGTCCCACGCTTCGTGATGCGTAGATTTCATAGTCCTGGCCACTGATTTTCACTTTGCAGTTGTTCGCGCTTGTATTGTCGCAATTTACATCAATCGCCACGCATGGGGTGGTGGTCAAGACCTGTGCTCTCCAGACTGGCGCCCGTTTCATGTTAACGGAAGCCAGCGCTGCAACTGACGCAAGGACAAATGCCAATGCAGGAATAATAATTCGTTTCATAAAAATTGAATTTAAGGTTTAACACTTCCCCTACTATTTTATACAGGTATTCGGGTTCATCCTGATTCTATCGATAAAATTTCTTTCGCAGTCCTTACGGCTTAGTTGGTGCCTTCGAAACTGGCGAGGTATGAAAACACATTCGCCAGTGTGTATATCGCGACTTGCGTGTTATAAAGTCCCACAAGCTTTTGATTGACGATACTAAATGACCGTGCTTTATGCTTTTCCTGGCTATGGAGGTAAAAGCTGAAAACATAATGTCCGTCCGTCAGATCGTAGATGTCTATCACGGAGTTCTCGTTGAACAGCTCTGCCACTTCGTTCTTTGCCATAAGGTTCGAGCTCACAAACAGATATTTTTCAGCCGTCCAGCTTTCCAGGTTCACTACTCGCGGTGGGGACGACAATGTCTGAATACTGTCGTGCCTGATGAAAGCGGACGAAATTTGCGCCCGGCTGAATGTGTCAATGGTGTGGCCCCGGTATAGGAGGTTCATATTCGTGTCCATCACGATGAATTCGTTCCGGTAGAAGTACTGGTAGATAACCCGCTGCAGTGCACGGTTATAACGGAGGAGACCGTCCGTGCAGAACACTCCATCGATCTGCTTTTGAAGCATGCCGGGTGAAAGGAAAAGCTTTGGCTCGAAAACTGATTCCTTGCCAAGCACATGCTCCTGGTTCTCGCTGAGTGTGGTCTTGAGGGCAAACGAAGCGTTGCCGATGGGCTCAGCTGCTACAAAATAGGCACTGTCGAACATAAACTTTTGCGCAACCCATTCACCGATCCGGCCACGAAATAACCCAGGCATTACACCATCCATCACATAGAAAAATGGCGAGTCCACGCGAAGGGTTATCTGTCCAAAGTTGTAACGTTTCATATCCTCTATCTTCAGCGTGATATGTACAGAGTCGCTCAGGTCGCTGGTCAGCTGCAGGAGGTGCAACGGTGCCGTAGTGTTTCCGAGGTAGATATGGCTGCCGGTAACGCCCGCGATATAATATGAGTTGTATTGAATATCCAGTACGTATTCCTGGCTGATCGGGTGCGGTGGGAAGATCCGTATAAACGGATTGGCCTTGTGGGTAATTTCTTTCGACACCGAATGTAAGACAAGTACAGAGGCCGCGCTGAATACGATGCACGCTGTGATCTGTATGAAATGCTTCAGTTTCATGACCTGATGGGATTGAGTTGTGAAAGATCAGGTTCGTGCGATTTCGCTTGCTGATGTGACAGCACAATGCCCGTTAATGCCACCAGCATACAGACGAAGTTGAACACCAGGTGCTTTTCGTGACTCATGTTCTGAAGAATTCCACCGCAACTGCAGGGCACGTAAACACTCAGCGTAAGGAGGCAAACAATGTAGGCGGCAAACATGGTCATCAGGCTGAGCGAAGCGTAAAGCCCGGCCAGCCTGAATCGCGGGATGGAAAGCATAAGTGCAATGATGATCTCCACAGTCGGTACAAGCCAGGCAAACCATTCTGCAAAGGCGGTTGTGATAGGCGACTGCCCCAGTTGTACTACAAATTTCTGGTACTCGGCAAGCTTGCTCACCGCGGCATATACAAACAGACCAATGAGCAGGCAGTAGATGATGATGAAGGTAATCTGGCGTATCACAGCAACGGGTTTAGGTAACTAACAGCGAACATTATTGCGCATAGCCTGCGCGTTGAGTAAGTAAAGTTGAACCGCATTTGCCGTTGGCGGCTTTAGCAAACGGGATTATTTTCTTTAGCAGGAGGGATTATTTTTTGAGGCCAAATCCCCGTTTGCAACCCGTAATCACAAGGCACTTTAGCAAAAGGGTGCGGAAAATTTAGCAAAAGGGAAACCGGGCAGCAGTGCTCCGAAAAAAGAAAAACACCGGCTTGTGCCAGGAGTGCAGTGTGTGTATCCTCGCACTTGTTCGATATGTACCTAAGACGCAGAGCAACAGCGCCCGCTAACTGATAACTACTAACCGATAAACGTTACCGACATGAAAAGAAAGCTACACCCGTTCCTGCTAACAAGTATCATGCTGCTTA
>DATHKA010000493.1:0-27088 GCA_035489615.1 Chryseolinea sp. | reverse complement strand
CCCTCTATACGTCAGCGATCGATCCTTGATTTGAACATAGGTAAGCAGGGTACCCAGCGGTTCATTTTCATTGCATGGATAATCGGTTCCTGCTGCGAGACCGAGCCGAAAGCCGCAGTTCAACAGCTTGTAGTAGGCGTGTATGGCCGCTTCACTATCGTACCAGCCAGCTCCCGGCGAACCGACGCCATATACGTCTTCGGACACAAAGTCGAACGTACCCAATGCCGCCTCCACCGGGTAGTCGATCGGAATGCAACAGTTCAAATCATTCTGCACTTTATCGTTCAGGTACTGAAAGTGACAAAAGCCCGCTACCGCGCCCTGCTTGCGCGCCCACTCAAGAATTTTAGAGGGCGACTCTTCCCATATCTGGTGCGCTTCTTTCAATCCCAATATGACGAGGTGTCCGCCAAGCGCCTGGTGCTCAAAGGTTGAGAACGTAGCATCGTAGTGCCACTCGGCATCCCATTGAATCAACCGATTGGATTTGGATTCAGGCGCTGCCCGACCATTTACCTTCAGCAAGTCTTCCTTGCTATAAAGGACTTCGCCATTGCCCATGTCGGCTAATAGAGAGATAACATCCAGGTCGTTTTCTTCCATCATTTGTGGCAGCTCACTTTCAGGCAATACCTTCTTGTCGCCACAATTCCGGTGAACGTGAATATCGCCTGAATACCAACCTTTCGGCTCAGGTCTCTTCGCTACGGATGTAGCCAACGCTGCTTCTCCCGTGACGGTGAAGATGGCTGACGCGGGGATTTGTGTGGCGAATGCTTTGCCTACAACGGATATCAGCGCGGCTTTGGAGACGTTGTGCGTCTCATCCGTGACATACAATTCGAGGTTCCCAAAAACAGGCAGGCCGGCAAGCATCACGTTCAGGTTGACGGGCCTTGGGGTTGAATTCACACCAACGAGTGTTAAACGCTGCGTTGCGGAATCATAAAACGCGACCGTCCTGACTGTATCGCCCATGCTCGAGGTGAATATTCGTTTGGCGCCGGGTTTTACAAAGCGCGATACGTGCTGTATGGCATAAAAGTTCGGCCTGGGCGTGTACAACTTTGTGTCGGGATGGTACGCCAGCATTCCCCAGTAGCTGAACAGAGACGGTGCATGATGCTCATAATAGCTGTCGTATCCTTCCCACGCAAGCGCCGCCCGCGCCCCATGTTGCAGGAGATCCAGCAGGTGGTTAACAGCCTTACTGGCAAATGAATAGTTATACTCGCCCAGGATGCCTTCGTCGCAACCCTGGCACCATGCGTTCCATTCCGTTACCCAGTACGAAGTGTTCGGGTAGGGCGAGCGTTGAACAAAATCAGTGAATCCTTGGTGATATCCTCCGTAACTATGTACGCCCAGCTGCGCGACGTGCGACATGATCACCGGATCCTTCATCATTTCGGGAATGTATTCCCTGATCGCAATCTCAGAATTGGCATTATCAGGCGCGACGATCTTGATGCCATCCATGATTTTCAAGGCTTCCATCCGGTCGATCAGCTTCCGGAGAATGCGCCCGTGTTGCGCACCGTTTAAGTGGGGACCTTCCTGGCAACAATGATGTTCCGATTCGTTGGTCGGCGCGACGAGGCCAAAGCGAAGGCGTTTTGTCTTCAACGCGTAGTGGAAGAACGAAACGATCATCTCGACATACTCATCTTCGTACTGCGGCTGAATTACCCTGACGCCCATCCACTCCGGCGCAAACCCCATGAAGTTAAACATCAGATTATCCGTAATGCCGCGGTCGTTCAGGTACTTTACCATCTCCCACACTTTCCGGAATTTCGGCGTTTCATACAAGGCGTTATAGTACGCCCAGTTAAAAGTGAAAGGGTCGTTGTTGTCATTTATGTCCTCCCATTTTTCAACGGTTTCCACCAACACACGCCAGATTGTAGCATGCATCGAATCCAGCAAAAGGTCGAGGGCGGGTTTTAGTTCGTCGGCATTCCAGCTGCGCGTGTTAGCATTGATGCCCATACCATCGAATACCTGAAACTTTCGCGCGCCGTCAATTTTAACATAAGTAACCGGCTGTGACTGGGCATCGGCAAGAACAGGCAAGAGCAGACAGAGCAACAGGTAGTACAAGCGTAGCTTTCTCATAACACTTGCCAGGCAGTGGCGGGGTTAAGATACAAGATCATTGTTCCGAAACGATCACTTTTCCTTTTGCCGAGCGGTAAATGGTGATCGCATAATCCCCCTGGGCCAGTTCCCTGACAGTATATCCGGTATCATCCTGACCCATTAATGGCTTCAATACCTTATCACCCACGCTGATCTTCCCGGGGAGGTAAGACAATTTGAGGTACTCAATTCCCTTTGCCACAGCCGGGAAATAGGTTGCCTTACCCTTTTCATAAACGACCTCTTTCAATACACCCGTTGAATACAAGATATGATCTTCTGCCGGTGGTGCCCACTCCGGGATTGCGGCAAAGACATGATAGAACATCCTGGGACCTTCGCCATAGCAATCGGACCACCAGTTGGAAACATCTTTACTGAGCGGACTTTCAAAAGCCATTCCTTGCGCATCGCTGCAATAGGTCACCCAATTAAGTGAACGATAGGCCTTTTCTTTGAAAGCGTCATCTTTCGATACTGCGTACCACCTGGCGCATTCAGCGGCGTATCGCGCCGTTTGATAGTCCATCTTCACCAGGAAGTCATCCTGTTCACCGACGACGTTCGCGCCCCACATGTTCCCCGGTTCGCCACCGCTTCCACGCGTCACAAAATACTTTTCCGTCCAGGCTATGAGTGCGGGCATATTCGACTTCCATTGAGGAGCAAAATCAGGAAAGTCAAAAAGAAACAATTTGAAATTGCTCGCACTGAGATTGCTCTTGTAGGTGTTACTATTCACCGGCGTATCCGAATGCCCGTCGGTCCAGTAACCCGTCTTCAGGGGATAGTTCAACAGGAATTGCCTGATCACCGTTCGCCCTTTGTCGTAAGCCTTCGTCTTCCCCTCTTCTGCCCGGATCAATTCATCGAAAAGTAAATAGGCGCCAGTCCAGTTCGCACCGTAACCGGCCGTGATCTTCCCACTGTCCATGACGACACGATAAGGCCACGGCGATTGTGTTGCAGAACCCTTCCTGATCTTGGCCATCAGCGTATTCGCAATTTTGATCGCTGCCTCCCGGTATTTAGTCTTGCCGTTGTATTGATAGAGGCGATAGAACGTCAGTCCCATTTCAGCAGCATGGTCGACCTGAATTTCATGAAGAACAAATCGTTCTGCCGACGTAAACCCTCTGAATTCGAGGTCCCCGGCATTAGCGGCCGTATAGGGGAAATCGGGCCAGGCAAATGAAGCAGGACTCATTCCGTGACCCAGGGCATAATCTGCCAGCGCTTCTACAATATTCATCACGCTACTATCGCCGGAATAAGCACAGTACAAGCGCGCCGATTCAAACCAATTCGGGATTTTCTCGCCGATGTCGTTCATCCATTGGTCAGGGATGAGCTGACCCTCGCTGGCCCGATAGGCACAATAGAAATAGTACATCGGGTAGCCCGACCGTGGTTCAGGGCCTGGACTATTCGGAACTTTGGTCTTGATAAAGTTCCATCGCTGGCGGAGAAAATAGTCATAGGCGTTGGAGGCGGGTACCGTCCAGGGAATAATTCCGGACTCTGCATCGAGGACAACGGCATGGGTATTTTGCTGAAATCGAATTTTCATCGAGTCTTCCGCATTGTTTTCCTGCGCATACCCCGCGCGTGAAAAGATTATCAGGACGATGGGAATGACTTTTCTCAGGAAAGTTGAACGCATCGGATTGGCTTTCATCATTTCACAGCCATATCGTCCAGCAGTGCCTTATACCGGGGATCGTCGCGCAGTGATTTAAACTGGGGATACTGCACAAAATATTCAATGGGAGCCATTCGCTTTTCCATGCATTGGCGGATATAATAGATCGTTTTATCAATATCACCAATGCCAAACCAGATCGTAACCAGGTCAGCATCAATTATCGCACTCGGTTCCTGCGCCTTTCTTTGCTCCAGTTTGCGTACACATTCCAGTGCTTTTTCCCGTTCGCCTAACCTTGCATAGGTAAACCCCAAACCCATCAGGCCCTTCAATGGATGGCCAGTTAGTCTGTGAACCTCTTCGAATAAAGTCAACGCCTGGAGCCAGTCGCCTTTCATTCCCGTGGCCCATGCCTTCAGTTCAAGACAGCTGCGCATGACAGGATTCATCTCCAGGATCTTCTCGGCCTGACGGATCGCATCATCGTATCGTTCAGCAAACAGGTAGGCATTGCCCAACGCCTGGTTCATGATCGTTGACAGCGGGTCAAGTTCAACGGCGGTTTCCATCGTATCAATGGCCAGGTCGGTCTGTCCCATCAGCACATAGTAGAAGGCCAGCAGGTCGCTTCCGGCCGAACTCCTGGGGTTTACGCGCTTGGCATTTTGCAGTGCCTTAAAGCCAAGCTCCCAATTCCATTCATAGAGTAAGTACGCCGCACCTTTGGCTACAAATCCCTCGGCGATGGTGTCGTCGAGCTCGATGGCTTTGTCGGCGTATTTATGTACGGCCGCAAATGCCTCAGAGGGTAAGATCTGGCCTGCTGAACCCAGGTAGCTGTAGGCCAATGCCGTCATGGCATACGCCAGCGCATAGCCCGGTTCGAGGGCAATGGCTTCTTCAAAGCAACGGATGGCCTGGTGTGCGTCTGCCGGAGTGACCCGGTTCCAATAGTGAAGACCCTTGAGGTAGAGCGTGTAGGCGTTCACATTCTTCACCGGCGCCTTCACGCGCGGCGGCTGATCGGAAAGAAGGTCTTTTCGCAGTCTCCTGGTGATGATGCCGCTGATCTCATCCTGGACCTGAAAAATGTCGATGAGGTCGCGATCGAATGTCTCACTCCATAAATGGAAACCATCGAGGGCATTGATCAACTGAGCGGTTATACGCACGCGGTTTCCGGCCTTCCGGACACTCCCTTCCAAAACCTTGTCGACGTTCAGTTGCAAGGCGATGTCGCGGATATCCGATTGTTTTCCCTTAAACGCAAAAACCGATGTACGGCTCGTGACCTGAAGCCCTTCGACCTGCGTCAAGGTATTCAGGATCTCCTCCGTAATGCCGTCGCTGAAGTATTCATTTTCGGGATCGGCACTCATGTTCACGAACGGCAGCACGGCCAATCGATTGACCGGAAGGCGCGTCTTGCCGTTTAACGCGGCACGCACCGGCAGCACAATTCCAGGGTCGGAAATGGCAAAGACCCGCATCGGATGCATCACATTCTTGAACTCGAAAAAACCAAGGTCCACCGAAGTGATATCCTGTTGATTCCTGATCTCGTCATAGACCTTCTCGGACACCAGCACGCTACCCGGAACAGCCAGCGATTCGATTCGCGACGCCAGGTTAACGCCGTCACCATAAATGGCGTCGTCCTCGATCGTAACGTCGGCCATGTGAATACCGATACGCAGTTCTACCATGGGCTCCTCCAACAGTTGTCGCTGGATGGTCGTCGCGCATAGGACGGCGTCGACTGCACTGTTGAAAAGGCAGAGCGTTCCGTCACCATATTGCTGCAATATTCGCCCTCTGAAATCGGGCAGTGCCTGATCCATCACTTTCTTGACGCGGCTGCGTTTATGACGTGCAGCGTGTTCGTTGGCCTGCATCAAAGCTGTATAGCCGACCATGTCCGCAAAAACGATAGCTGCCAGTTGACGCATAGTCAAAATTAATCAAAAGGGTCATCATGTGTTCAAGGCCGGCGCAAATGGACAACACCGTCACTTGTGGCTGATGGGCAATTTCGCAAAGATGAATTTTATCGCGCGCTTCACGATCGGCTCGACCTTCGATTTTGCCGTTACCTTCTGCGTAGCGCCGCCGCTCCAAACCGTCTTTCCAGAGCTGGTTTCAACCATATCAAAGAAAAGCATCCCTTGCTGAACCTGGGATGAATGAATGTCGCCGCTTCCCATAGGATACGTCCCGCCCACGTAATAGCCCGGGCCGCCATAACCGAATCCCGTGTTGTAACCAGCCGATACAGAATACTCCATCTTATCCTCAATCCGCGTGGTATAATTCAGGATCACCTGCGGCTTGTCGACATCAATGGTCATCCCCTTCTTTTGCAATTCCGCGTTCGCCTGGTTAATGACAATGGCTTCTAAGGCCATATTGCGATGTCCATTATTTCCCCTGTTGCTTGGCGCAGCCCACGCATAGGTTTTGAACTTACTCAACTCTGACGCCGGTGCCTGTTCCGAAAATGTCTTAAGACCCGACGAACACGACATCAGCAACAGACCCGATAGCAATTGCATCCACAGGCCGCTTAGCTGCCTGGCTTGTTTCATCTTTTGAGTCAATAAGTTTCGCTCCATAGTGCTCGGAATGTACGCACTAGCGGGCAATATGTACCCAGCCGCGTCACATCTTTTCTGCTTCACCCTGCTACGACAGAAATGCCCGCTCCGCCTTAATGCGCGTCTGTGTGCCGGCGAATGAAATTTCCATCCAGTGAAGAAGCGGCATCAGCGTCCATAAGGATCTCGCAGTTCGGATGCATCTGCACAATGGATGCAGGGATATCAACGGACACAGGACCCTGGATGGCCTTCGCGAGGATACTGGCTTTGTGCTTACCCTTGACGATCAATATCAACTTTCTCGTATGCATGATGTTGCTGATCCCCCGGGTCAATCCACCTAACACGGTTGAATCTGGAACCTGCGTCTCCCGGCGGACCTTCGCTTCAAAGTCCGGATCCATGGGCGACACCCAGGTTTCACTCTCGAAAGGTGTACCGGGCTGATTGATGCCGATGTGCCCATTGGTACCCAGGCCGAGCATTTGCAAATCCGCCCCTCCCCGCTCCGCCAGTCTTCTCTCGAACAGCGCTGCCTCGGCTTCAAAATCGTCCGACATAGTAGGCGGCATAATGAAGTTTTCTTCGGGTAAGCCAATGGGGTCCGCGATCTGTGTCTTGATCATGGTATAACAACTGCCGGAATACTCGCGCGGCAGGTTTGTCAATTCATCCACGTTAAACAGCGTGATACGCGAAACATCGAACGGATACTTCGCGTGAATCTCCGAAACGACGGCGTGCATGTTGAGGGTGGTCTGACCGGTCGATAAACCTATGACGGCATTCGGTTTTTCCAGCATTTGGGCGATGATGCGCCAGGCTGCCGTCACATCAAACGTGCGTTCATCTTTGGTGATGGTGATCTTCATGAAACGTAACTTAGTGGTTCTTGAGCTCTTCTGTCAGAAACTGATCGATGGCTGCGTACGCGGCCAGTTCGTCATCTCCCTCTACTATGATGGTAATGGTATCGCCTTCCCTGGCTCCCATGGTGAGGATGTTCAGCATGCTATTCAATTTCACCAAGCGATCTCCCTTCTTCAGGCTGATGTTGGACCGGTATTCCTTTGCCAAACGAACCAGCTTCGTAGCCGGTCGCGCGTGTATGCCCTCCATAGAGGTAATGGTGTAGTCTTTAGATATCATGCTCGCCAGTTCAATACTTCGTGGTTCAAATATTCCTTGATTTGCCCGGCATCGTCCATACGCATAACGGCAGCCGTGATTTCCTGTGCGCGCACAAATGATCCATGGAGAATTGCCCGCTTGACGTGTGGAATACCGGAAGCCGTCATGGAAAGCGATCGCAACCCCATGCCTACTAGCAGTGGCGTAGCCCGCAGGTCACCTGCCATTTCTCCGCACATACTCACGTCAATGTTATGTTTGACAGCCTGCTCGATCGTGTGGGCGATCAGGCGCAGGACGGCCGGATGAAAGGGATCATACAGCGCCTTGACCTTTTCATTCCCCCTATCCACCGCGAGGGTGTATTGACAAAGATCATTCGTGCCGATGCTGAAGAAATTCACTTCCTTTGCCAACAGGTCGGCTATAACTGCCGCCGACGGCGTCTCAATCATGGTACCAATAGCGAGGTCGTCATTGAACGCTATCCCACGACTGCGCAATTGGTTCTTAGCTTCGTCCAGGATCGCCTTTGCTTTTCTCAGTTCATGCATGCTGCCGATCATAGGAAACATCAGGCGCAGCGTACCAAACGCACTGGCGCGCAAGACCGCACGCAACTGTTCCTGAAACAGATCCACACGATCCAGCGAAATACGAATGGCCCGAAAACCCAGATAGGGATTCTCTTCGCGGGGGAGATTAAAATAACTGAGTGGCTTGTCGCCACCAATGTCCAGGGTACGCACAGTCACCGGGTGTCCATTGGCGTTCAGAACGACTTGCTTGTAACAGTCGAATTGCTCGTCCTCGCTGGGGAAACTGTTCCGGCTCATAAACAGGAGTTCGGTGCGAAACAGCCCCGCACCTTCGGCGCCATACTGAAGGGCATCTTTCATGTCCTCTATTCCCGTGATGTTCGCCATGAGATGGAGCGCCCTTCCGTCGACGGTCCTTGCCGTCTGAGACGTCAGCGACCGCAGGGATAATTGCGCTTCGTCAAGCGCCAGCTTTTTTCGTTTAAACTCTTCCCGGATTTTCGCGGAAGGATTTCGCCACACCTGGCCACTGGCGCCATCCGCTATTATCGCCTCCCCCTGGCCGATCACCGTCAGGCTTTCACCGCAGGCCACAACGGCCGGGATATTTCTCGCACGCGCCAATATCGCCGCATGCGACGTGCTTCCGCCGAATCGGGTAATGATGCCCGCTATTTGCTTCAGGTCCAGCGTAAGCGCCTCCAATGGTGAAATATCATCTGCAACGAGTACGCTACCCGCCGGAAGATCTCTTAGTGCTTCCCATGGTTCCCCCTGGATATGACGCACGATATGTTCCGCACACGCCCGTACATCGGCAGTACGCGCATGGAGGTACTCGCTATCCAGTTGTGCTAACGCATGCATAACACGCTCACTCACCTCCCACACAGCATCTGCCGCCGGCTGCCTGCGTTCGCTTATTTGCGTTACCACGTCGCTGTGTAGCTGCGGATCGGCGAGCATCTCTACCTGCATCTCCAACAGGTCGCTTTCGGTAACGGTAAGGGAACCCTGCGCTTCGCGAATGAGTGATTCGACATCATCGATAGCCCGATTTACGGCGCTGCGGAATTTTCCGATCTCATGCTCGACGTCACTCTCTCCCCGCAGGGATTCGCCGGTACGCTCGTACGTGGCGCGCTTCCAAACAAACGCACGACCGATCGCGATTCCCGGTGACGCCCCTACCCCTTCAATCATTTGTTGCTGAATGTCCACGTTAGTATAACTCAAGCCAATAGATGTAACACGCTTCCCAGAAAACCCACCAACAACAATCCCAACAAGAGGTACGTTGTCCTCACCTGTCTTTTGAGCAGATAGTAGGTGAGCATCGTAAAGCCAAGCGGAATCATCTGTGGCAAGATCTTGTTTAAGGTATCTTGCAACGAGACCCCTGAAGCTACTTCCAGCGGCGTAGATACTGACATCAGTAGCGCTGGCATGGCGCCCACGACCATCAGTCCCACGATTGCCGCACCCGACGTCAGCTTATCCATGACATGGCTTCCGGAGACCTTCTGCAGGAACTTGTATCCTTGCCGGTAACCAATGAATGTCAACTGATATCTCACCACGAAGTGAGGAACATTGAACAGGATAATAAACAACAGGGGGCCTAATGCATTGCCGTTCATCGCCAGAGACGTTCCGACACCGGCGGCAATCACTTTCAAGGTGCCCCAGAACAGGGAGTCAAAAATTCCGGCGACGGGTCCCATCAAACCGAGTTTCACGTTGTTAATCGACTCGGAATCAAAATCCTTCAACCGGCTGTTCTCTTCTTCCATCGCCGCCGCTATGCCCAGTATCAAGGTGGATCCATAAGGGCTGGTGTTGAAGAATTGAAGGTGTCGCTTCAACGCGAGGGCCATGCGCTCGGGCGAAGGGTAAATCTTCTTTAGGATCCGCATGAGTGAATAGGCAAAACCTGTGTTCTGGCAGGTCTCGAAATTGAAGTTTGCCTCGAGCGTGAACGAACGAAAAAAGATGCTGCGAATGTCCGACTTCGAAAAAGATGCCGGTTGATTTTGTGTGGGGATATCTGACGGCTCCTCATTATCCGCGGGGGTGCCGGTAGCCGATGCGTTGGTGACGATAAGCGCCATGACCACGCCTAGGCAAGCTACGGCGATCATGGGAAGATGAAGAAAGCTGCTCAGCAGGAAACCGAGAAAGAACCACGGGGCGACCTTCTTGCTGAACATAACGTTCATCAACAAGGCAATTCCCAGGGCAGGGAGCATATTGCCCGCTACATGCAGTCCGGTGTTCACCCAGGGCGGAATCGTCTCCAGGAATGCTTTCATCGTTCCGGCTCCCAGCTGAAGGGCCAGAAATACGACAGCTCCCATCAGCAAAGGCTTCAACAGCCCCGACCCGATGTGCAGTAGTTGAAAGCGTTTGAAGTCGCCTGCCTCGGCCGCTTCGGCAAACTTCTTATTGAAGGCTGAGCGGAATATGAATAGCCCGCTGATCAGCATCTCCGCCAGGATGGAGATCGGAACAGCCAACGCCAACGCCACGGCTGCACCCTGACCGGAAAGGATCGCGAATGCAGTGCCCAATACCCCTCCCGTTATTACGCCCGGAGGAATCGCCGCTCCCACCTTGATATTTCCCATGAAGATCAACTCCAGGCTCGCGCCAATCATGATACCCTGGTTCAGGTCGCCCAACACGGCACCCACGAGCGGACCCAGCACCAACGGACGGCTCAGCAATGACGTGGCAAGGAAATCCTCGGCATGGCCAAACATGGCGACAAGTGTAATGAGCAGGTAAGAGAAGGTCACGATGAATAGTATTTTGGCTTATTGAGAGATCAGGTCGGCAAGCTTTTGCCTGGTATCCGAAGGAACCTGGCGCACTTCCAGCTCTAACCCCCGACGTAAAAGCTCACGGACGAGGTCTTCGTCTTCACTCGTGAGTGCCACTGCCTTGGAAATCATCCTGGCGCCCTCGCGCGCACGCAGGCCTCCAAAATTAATAGCGCGAACGTCCTGTACGCCATTGCAAATGGCAAACGCATCGGCAACAGAATTGACCAGAATAAGCACCTTCGCCGATTTATTCTTATCGTCGTTGAGAAAAAACGTCGCCTCACTCACGGGTTTGATTAACAACTTTGTTCCTGCCGGTTTCGCCAATCCCATCGTCATCTTCTGGAAATCATCACGTGCCACCTTGTCGTTGGCCACGAGCAGCGTATCGACTCCAAGCGATGGTACCCAGGTAAAGGCAACCTGCCCGTGCACCAGTCGGTCGTCTATTCTCAAGAGCTTAATCATCGGAGGTATGGTTATTTAATATTTTGTTTACGTAAACCAGTTGCTCGCGCGCCGTGGACAGCGCCGATTCGATCGCCTCAACCGTTGGCGTATCGGGATCTGACAGCACCAGGTCAATCAGCACCGGGAAGTTCGTGCCCGAGATGACATGAACTTTTCCCATATCCACATTTCTGATCACCTGGTTTGTGATGCTTCCACCCATCAGGTCGGTGAACACAATCAGCTCATCGTCCGCTTTGAGTTGCCCCGAGATCGCCCTGATCTGATCTTCGATGGAAGTGTTTTCATCGACGTAGGCGTCGACCACCCATACGCGATCCATCTCACCCGCGATGATGTCCAGGGCAGTCTTCAGTCCCGTAGCAAATCGGCCATGTCCGGCGATCAAAAATCTTCTCATGGTCAGTCTATTTTCTTTCCAAAGCCGTTAACGCCTGCAGGAACCACGCCGTATGGGGAATCCATTGTTCGCTCCAACGCCATTCATTGCCGTTGTCTTCATAGCGGAAATCAATACCCGAACCGTCGTTCCGATCTTTCGAACCCGTAATACCGTTGGATATTCCGCCCACCCCCGAACCGTGACCATACATCGCGGCCATATAGGGCACGTTCACCTGTCCATAGCCATACATCATGCACACCTGATACGGGTTGCAACCGAGTATCCAATTGATGAGACCGGCAGACATTTCCGCTATCTCAGGTTTCACACCCAGGGCACCCTTGTCTGGATAAACGAGTCGTCCCCCGCGTAGCAATACCGTTGCGAGCGATCCGATTCGGGCGTCCTCGCCCTGCCGCCACCAACCGCTTTCATTGTCGTGTGGAATGAAGAAGCCATTCATGACAACCTTGCTTACGCGGAAAATTTGCCGGGGATACTGAAACGGATTGGACACTTCTCGCGTCACCTTCAGTTGGTAATCAATGAATCGCCTGATCACCACGAGCGCCTTCTCTCGTTCTACAGCATTCTTCTCCAGGTCGAGATAACGGATAAGCGCAATGACGGGAAGACCGGCATCCGATGCATGCCAAAAGGGTCTCGTTCTTTCATCGTTCGACCAAAAGAATCCTTCCTCGGAAATTCTGTTCTCCAGCCGACGGGCGCGGCGTTGCGCCTCCTGCCGGTAAGAGACCTTGTGGGTCGCCAGCGCCAGTTCGGTTGCTCCCATCAATGCGGTGTAATCATCAATGATGTTCTCTTTGTGGTCGTCGATGTATTGAATACTATTCTTTTGCAAATGTGCAAACGCCCGTTCCGCTGCCTGCAGGTATTCCTCCGGTTTGTATTTGCTCTTTTGTTGCCACCTGGAAATTCTTGCCAAAGCAGCAACGCCCATTCCACCACCCTCGCGATATCCGCACTGATAGTCGGAAGTTGTCTTGCTGTCGGCCAATAACCCCACCACACGCCGCTCGCCGGGATCCTTCTTGAAGTATGAAAATAAAGTCATGTAGAAGTATCCTTCCGGCGACAATGACTTCATGATGTAATCGGCCCCGTAGAATGCCTTAGAGACCAGCGAGTCCCTCATGTTTGATGCTTCCAGCAGCGCCGGCATCGACTCTACCGCATCGATCATTGACCAATCGACCAGCGGTGTCTGCTGAGGAAGCATAAAATTGGTATAGGCAAGATGCGAAAAGTACTTGCTTACATCCCCAGACGCGTCGGCCCAACCGCCTCTCAGATCGACCGTCTTGTCGCTACCGTAAAGTTTCACGCGCGCGTCACCCGACAGCTCTTCGTCCGACAGGGCCTTCTGACCTTCAAAGAAATTGGTGATAGCAGGTACGAGCTGCTTGGTGAGCAGCTTTTCACGGATCTCGAAGCCAAACGATTCAATGTCTTTGCCGTTGATTGCACAGGCAATCTTGAAATAACCCGGCTCCGTTATGGCGGAAAAGTCAACCGTGGTGAACCAATAAGGACCCCATTCTTTCACCTGGACGGAACTACCTACAACACCTTCGTGTATTTTTTCGAGCGTAAGGGCATTCACAACGGTAAAGCTGGTGGAAGCGAGCACCCTTTCTTTCGTTCTCAGCATAGCCCCCTTGGCAAAGCGGGTATCGTAACCTACCTGGTTAACCAGGACCGAACCTTCGCTTGCCTGGAAGGCCTCCATCTCGCGCTGCTCGCGACCGTCGTTGTCCGCGGCCCACTTGATCGCATCGCGAACCAGGATGCTGTAGTCATCATTGGTGCACGCCGACACATCGTGGCCCACGCTGATGTACAACGCCCGATCGTACCGGGGAATGGTCCATATCACGGGATGAACACCCATCGCCTTGCGTGGCTCATAAGTTGATTCGTCGGCAACAGCCAATACGTGAGCGTCGGCCGGGGGCGCATCAAATTCATACCACTCATCGCGAAGCATAAACGTCGGGGGAAGGTTTTTTACGACAGGATGATCGTGATCTTCAATTTTCACTGAACCCTCCTGCAGCGGCGGGTGCGGCGTATAATTAGCTCCACCCAGCAAATTCCAGTACCATTTCCAGCTGTGCCTGTTTTTGGGCTGCAGGTTTTTGCCAATGAGCCCTGCCGCGTGTATGCCGATCCAACCTTTTCCCTTGATAATGAATTGCTGAATGGCAAACTGCTGGGAAGCCGAGAGATCGTAAGGCGCCACGTGGAGTTGTATGAAGACGTCGTACCGGGTAAGGTTCGCCAGGGTAATCTCTGCGGTATCGGTAGTCAGGTGAAGGTCCAGGTCGTTTTCCCGGGCAATCTTTTCGAGCACGGCCCTCGCGCATTGCACCATGGGACTGTGGTACTGGTCTACGGCACCGATGACAAACACCCGTGTTTTGCCTGGCCGTCTTTCAAGCGGTACGGCCTGAAGCATTCCTATCGCGCCGATACCGAACAATCCAGACAGCACGACCCGTCTTATCGTAGTGGATAGTTTAATAGGAGATGCCATCCTGCAGGGCGCTTTCATATTTGTCAAAGTCAATAGTGTAGAGGTGTGGGGACTTGTTTTGGCTGCCCGTTTTCTTCTCCGGTAACTTGGTGAGAAAATCATAGCTCATGAGCAGCTTGTGGAAATTGCGCCGGTCGAACGCACGGTTCAATATGGTCTCATACAGTTTTTGCATCTCGCGGAGCGTGAACTTGCTGGGCAACAATTTCGCGATCGGAAGATAGCGCAGGTCTTTACGAAGTGCCAGAAGCGCCGATTCGATCAAGTCATGGTGATCAAAGAGCAGGTCGGGCAGATCTGCGATCTCGCTCCATTGAAAGGTGCCTTGTACGCGTGGCCTTACCCGCTCGAAGTCGACGAGTGCGTAAAAGCCCACGGCGATCAGACTGGCGGCAAGATGCGGGTTCGCGGTGGCTGAAAATTCGTTTTTACTGGTCTCCGTCCATCGGTCTGACGGCCGGCTGAAAGTCTGGAACTGCTGTACAAATACGTCGTCTAGCCCTGTGGTTGTATGCAACATGCCTACGGCGGCATCCATAATTACTTCTGTTCGGCGCACCGGACCTCTGGGCAGACTCCAGGCGTTGGCACCGGGCCATTTCAGCAATAAGACTTTCAGCTGATAGTCATGAAATCCAAACATGACACAATCGACGGAGACATCGTTGATAAAAACCTGTTGCTGTCGATGAAGTTTCTGCGTCATGCGGCCGGTGATTCGAAAATAGTCCGTTAGCGTAAGAAATACGCACTTGTTTGCGTAATTTTTACGCATAAATTGTAATGTATTGTTCATCAGTTAGTTATTCCGAAGCAGGAATGCCAATGCAGGTTTATCGCATTGGACCAGACGATCATTTGAGCAACCTGTAACGCTCCCGCTGGCGCATCCCGCTTCAAGGGATGGGTCACACCGAAGCCGCAGTCCGAAAAAAAAGTGTTGGGGCACATGCAACCTTTGACCCCTGTTTCGGTATCCTTAGGCAAAGGTGAAACAAATGGCGCATTGCTATTGAAGACTTAACCATGAAAGGAACGTATCTCGGAGAATTTGAAGAGCTCGTGCTTTTGAGCGTAGGCATACTCATCGACGACGCCTACGGTTTGTCCATTCTGAACGCGTTGGAAAAACAAACCGGTCGCACCATCATGATCAGTTCCGTTCACAAGACACTCGTGCGCCTGGAGGAAAAGGGGTACCTCCGCTCCTTTATGGGTGGAGCGACAACCACGCGCGGCGGAAGGGACAAGCGTCTTTATCAACTGACGCGCGCGGGAATCAAAGTGCTTAATCACAGCCGCGAGCTTCGCAATGATATGTGGAAGCAAGTTCCATCGGTAATCTGGGAAGGAGCAAAATAAATGGAACAAAAAAACAGGCCACACTCACCCGTGCTGCCACCGCGACTTGCTGTTCGTATGCTTCGTGCATTCTGCAATAAGCATCTTTCCGAGGCCATTCTGGGGGATCTGACAGAACTGTATGAGCATCGGCGCACGCACATGAGTAAACGCCGTGCCGACGCGCTGTTCTATTTCAATGTGTTGCAATTTCTTCAACCTTTTGCCGTCCGGGAAAAAAAAATATTCATGCAGTCTAACCCTTATGCTATGCTTCAAAATTATTTCAAGGTTGGTGTAAGAAACATGAATCGCCACAAGATGTACACAGCCATCACTATCGGCGGCTTCGCGCTGGGCCTGGCTACATGTCTGATGATTTTCTTATTTATCAGTGATGAATTGAGCTATGATAAGCATTACGCCAACGGGGATCGTTTGTATCGCTTATATAACCACTACAATAACGGCGACGGCGACAAGTGGATGTCAACCCCCGCTTCAGTAGCCGGCATCTTAAGGGAAGAATTCCCTGAAGTCGAAAAGGCCGCACGACTTATCCCCTACAAGTGGTACAACGGAGGCAACAACCTCCTTCGCAAGGACGACGGACTCGAGAACACTTTTGAAGAGGGATTCGCCTATGCCGACCCCGACCTGCTGGATGTCCTTGAAATCCCTATGGTGTATGGTAATCATCAGCAGGCCCTTGACAAAGCGCACACCGTCGTGATATCGCGGAGGATCAGTGAAAAGTACTACGGAAAAGAGGATCCAACGGGTAAGGTACTGGTCCTTAACGATGACAAGGCCAATGCTTACGTCATTGGCGGCGTTTTTGAGAACTTCCCCCGGCACAGCCACCTGGACTATGACTTTTTACTTACGCTTACGGGCGTTGAATTCTGGCCTGGTGAGCAGACCAGCTGGTGTTGTTGGAACTACGACAACTACGTGCGCCTGAGAGCGGACGCCAACGTTCCTGACCTGGAAAAAAAGTTATTGTCCATCCGGGACAAATATCAGGTACCCTACCTGAACGAGACTGGCGACGCCACGTCAGCGGATGTTAAAAAGTATCATCTTTATCAATTTCAGAAAGTGGCTAATGTGCATCTGAACCCAGAAAATGTCAGCGATAATTTCAGCCATGGAGATACGCGATATCTCTGGCTGTTTGGAGGCGTGGCGTGTTTCATATTGGCACTTGCCTGCGTCAACTTCATCAATCTCTCCACGGCACGATCGGCCAATAGAGCCAAAGAGGTCGGTTTGCGCAAAGTGGTCGGATCGGGCCGCTGCATGGTCATGCGACAATTTCTTTCCGAGTCGCTCATGTACAGCTATGTATCATTTGCTTTCGCGTTGATCATCACCGTACTGGCCCTGCCCTACTTCAATTCGCTGGCAGGCAAATCACTGTCGCTACCGTGGTCCGCACCGTGGTTCCTGCCCGCCATCCTGTTATCCGCCTTCGTGATTGGCATCCTGGCAGGCCTGTATCCGTCATTCTATCTTTCATCGTTTCAACCGATCCAGGTCCTTCGGGGCACGTTGAGTCGGGGTACGAAAAGTTCGACACTGCGCAGTGCCATGGTGGTATTCCAATTCACCACCTCCATCATCCTGATCATTGGAACACTGGTTATTTCGAGGCAGATTGACTTCATCATGCACAGCAAGGTGGGCTTCGAAAAAGACCAGGTATTGATGATACAGGGGGCCAATACCCTCGGTTCGAGCCAGGAGGCATTCAAGGCAGAATTGCAGAAGCTTTCCGACGTCGAAGACGTGACGATTACCAACTACCTGCCCGTGTCGGGGACGAACCGTGATCAGAACGGCACATGGCTGGACGGCCGTTCGAAAATCGACAAAGCCGTAGGCGCGCAGCATTGGTACGCCGACGAGGATTACCTCAAGACGATGGGCATGAAGCTGATCGACGGAAGGAACTTCATTCCTACTTTGGCGTCCGACTCTCAATCAGTAATCGTCAATCAATCACTTGCCAAGGAATTGGGATTGAAGAAACCGGTAGGCGAAAAAATCATGACCTGGGAGACCTTTACCATCATTGGCGTCGTGGAAGACTTTCACTACGAGAACATGAAGGGAGTCATTCGACCCTTGTTCCTTAGCAAAGGTTCCGGCGGCTCCATTGCCTGCGTGAAAGGCAAGAGCGACAAAATGCAATCACTGATCGCTTCATCCCAGGGTGTGTGGAACAAGTTTATGCCGCACCAACCCTTCCGCTACACGTTCATGAGCGACAACTTCGCCCGCATGTACGAAGATGTGCAACGCACCGGCCGGATTTTCTTCACGTTTGCTTCGCTGGCCGTTATTGTGGCCTGCCTGGGACTGTTCGCCCTGTCGGCATTCATGATTGAACAAAGGACCAAGGAAATTTCCGTGCGCCTCGTGCTGGGTGCATCAGCCAATAGCATCTTGCGATTGTTGGGGCAAAATTTTGTCAAGCTCATTGCCCTGTCATTCGTAATTGCCGTTCCGATCGGCCGGTACATGATGAACCTTTGGCTGCAGGAATACACCTACAAAATTCCACTCACCTGGGACGTTTTTGTCGTGGCTGGACTGTTGGCCCTGGCTGTAGCCGTCCTTACGATCAGCTATCAGTCGATCAGGGCGGCGAGGACAAATCCTGCCAACGGCTTGCGTACAGAATGAAATAATGCCCTACCGGATTTCAAAAACCTCGTTCGGCATTCTGTTTACCTGCTTGGTAACTTCAGCGATATACGCACTGCGTTCGTCATCGGTTAAAGGGGCACCCGCGTCATGGATAACCATGCTGGTAGCGCCTGTGATAGTGGGGGTAAAACGCGTGATGTTTCCGTTCAGGTCAACGATGTCGAAAATTACGTCTGCATCGGTTTTGAACGACAAAGAGTTGGCATCCTGCACGAGCATTTCGTCGTCGGCATCAAGAAACGTGTTTGACGAGCAGTTAACACGCCGGCTGCCGTTTTGATTCAGGGCGTAGGTATACGACTCTAAATCATCCGCATGGAAGGTGATTTTTGTAACGTTATTCGCATCGACGGGCGACGTCACTTCCACCGAAAGATACCTGAAATTAAAAACCTCCGGTTCCGGCGTAGGCCCCGGCTCATGATTGTCATCACAGGCCCCTAAAGCCACAACCACTAACAAGAATGCATTACGGACCACCGTAATGCATGAATTACGACCCCATGCTATCCCCTGCTTCATCAGCTTATCATTTTCCACAAAATTAAGGAAGAAAAAGCAGTTGGCGTAGTGGGCGAGGCGCGTAGTTGGGGTAGTTGCGTAGTTGGCGCAAGTCTTCCTAGGTGAATGAGGGAGTTGGTAGTGCCAGTGTAGTTGGCGCAAGTCTTCCTCGATGAATGAGGGAGTTGGTAGTTCCCTAGCGGGAGACTTGTGCCCCCCAGATAATCTGGAGATACGCCCATCCAGTCTTCAGACTGGATAGAAATAATTTCGATTTGAATCACATCCTAGATTGAATTCCAGCCAGTCTGAAGACTGACGTTTTTTCATCGCTTTGATTACAGCGTGGCACAAGTCTCCCGCCAAGGCACTACCAACTCCCTTATTCATCTAGGAAGACTTGCGCCAACTACGGGGATTACAACGGGGCACAAGTCTCCCGCCAAGGAACTACCAACTCCCTCATTCACCTAGGAAGACTTGCGCCAACTACCCAACTACCCCAACTACGACTACGCGCCTCTCACTCCTCAACTACTCGCCAACCACCTTTTTCGTTGATCGTTTCATATACTCTCCCGGGGTCATCCCCATGAGCCGGCGAAACTGCTTATGAAAGTGCGACAAATTGTTGAAACCACTGGAGAAACAAACTTGTCCCACATCCACACTCCCGTCCATCAGTTGCTGGCAGGCAAATGCTATTCTCATTTCCGTAAGATATTGAATGTAGCTCGTTCGCGTTCGGGTCTTGAAGTATCGACAGAACGATGCCGTAGAATGACCGGTCAGCGAGGCAACGGTCGACAACGCGATTGGGTCCCTGAAATGATCGATGGTGTAGTGATAAACCTTGTTGATCTTTTGAGATGACTTTTCGTGGGCGTCGCTAATGTAATTTGTTGTATTCAGGTAGTTGAACTCCTGTGAGTGAGCCATCAGGTCGAGCAACAACAGCAATTCAACTATGCGGGGCGCTCCTTCGAGAACGCGCATGCGTTGCAAACACGCTGCCACGAGTCGCCGCGTCTCGCCGAGGAACTTGACACCCCGCAACGCCCTGGCTAACATATCTTTTATCGGGATGAATTCGCGAACATCGAAGAACCGATCTCCCAGGAAATCCTCGCGAAACTGCACAATGATGCTCTCCGGTTCTTCGTCGGGATGTGACAAATAGTAGTCGCGATCGCGCTGGCGTGTGTGAGGTACGTTGCACCCGATTAACAAGACCTCACCTTCTTCGACCGCGCGTATTGAGTTACCGATAAAGGTCGTTCCTTTTCCTTTGATGCAATGAATCAATTCGATCTCCGGATGAAAGTGCCATGGGTTGTTCCACGAAATGTTGTCGCCCTTTACCACAATTGAGTGCTCGAAAGGGGGAATGATCTTCAGCAGGTGAGGCTGTTGCCGCGTGTATTTGGCCATGTTCAATTTCAACAGTTGTGGAGCTTGTCGGCATCCAGGTTTGCTAAAATAGCACATAAAACAGATAAAATACATGATGCAATCGTTTGACCTCAGGTCGTATGATTGCATATTGTGTTACTCGGGATCAGTAGTTTTTCTTATGGTTGGTCGGTTGGCGTGCCCCCGCAGATGCCTGATCGCTCATTTTCTGCTTTCGATTTAGTCAACCGAACGCTCGACTTCGGACTAGACTGCCTGCAAATCGGCGACAACCTGCCGCTGCACCGCCTGCCGGAATCTGAAGGACGCGAGCTCAAAGCGCTGCTGACGAAGAACGACCTGAGGTTAGAGATCGGCGCGCGCGGGCTGACGGAAAAGCGACTGCGAGACTACATCGGGCTGGCAGCTTACTACCAGGCCCCCCTCCTCCGTTTCGTAACCGATCTCGACGGCTACGAGCCAACAACCCATACCATCATTGCCATTATACGAGGAGCCCTCCCCGAGCTGCGGAATGCCGGGATAACACTCGGCATCGAGAATCACGATCGCTTTAAAGCCGCAGACTTGTCTGCCGTCTTAACTGCGGTCGGCGAACCAACGGTAGGGATATGCCTCGACACCGTAAACAGTTTAGGAGCCGGCGAAGACCTGGAACGGGTGGTTAGCGAACTGGCTCCTTTCACCGTCAATCTCCACGTCAAAGACTACACTATCAGCAGGCCAACGCACCAGATGGGGTTCGTGGTTAAGGGCGCACCGGCCGGTCAGGGCATGTTGGATTTGCCACAGCTGTTGGACCGGCTTTCCGCCTATGGACGTTGTGAGAGCGCCATCCTGGAGCAGTGGGTGCCACCGGATGATTCGCTGAACGCGACCATTAACCGCGAGGAGCAGTGGGCTATCGAAAGTATACAATACTTGAAACGATTGCCGGCGTTCCAGGCAAAAAAAAGGCATTAGGATAATATAGTTATCGCCCGAGATCACCGATAAGCAAGTGGGAACGGGGCCGAATAAAAAAAGTACAACGAAACTCGAACCAACACTATGTCAACCAGGATTGCTTTAATTGGCGCCGGCGGAAAAATGGGATGCCGCCTCACGGACAATCTCAAAGACAGCGCCTATGAGGTATCTTACGTAGAAGTAAGTCCTGCGGGAATCGAAAGGCTAGCGCAGCGGGGCGTAACGGTAACCACCGCGCAGGCATGTTTGCCGGAAACCGATATCGTGATCCTTGCTGTTCCCGATATTTACATCGGGAACGTAGCGCGGGAGATTCTTCCCGTTATTCGTCCCGGTACCCTGGTGGTTACGCTGGATCCGGCCGCCGCCGTCGGTGGCCATTTGCCCCGGAGGGAAGACATCACCTACTTCGTTTCCCATCCTACCCATCCGTCGGTATTCAATTGGGAAGAAGACAAGCGGCGGCACTTTGATTACTTTGGTGGAATTACGGCGAAACAGGCCATAGTGTGTGCGCTGATGCAGGGACCGGAGGAACACTACGCCCTGGGTGAAGGGCTGGCGAAAGCCATGTATGCGCCCGTCACCCGTGCGCATAGGATAACCGTTGAGCAGATGGCGTTGCTGGAGCCCGGGCTGGCCGAGACGTTTCTGGGCGCGGTCATGTTCACCATGCGTGAAGCGATGGATGAGGTGGTCAGGATGGGCGTGCCGAAAGACGCCGTCTTCGACTTCTTTATGGGGCACATCAATATAGACCTGGCACTTTGTTTCGATCAGATACCCGGAGGCGTGTTTTCGGATGCCTGCTACAAGGCCATCCAGATTGGCAGGCCCCTCATTTTCCGCGACGACTGGAAAAAAGTACTCGACCCCGCTCATGTTAAATACCAGGTCGATGTGATGACGCAGTTACCCAAATGATTTACCACCGCTAAACCTTTTTTCTGTGAATACCTGCCATACAAATCCACTTCAAGCAACACACCATCATTATAGTAACACGAGCGGCCGATCGGCAGCCGCGTTATGGCTACTGATTTGTCTCGTCTCGACAACGGGTACGCTGCACGCGCAGATAACCGTCAGCGCCAACCATCGGTATCTTTCCACGAAGGACGGAAAGCCGTTCTTCTGGCTGGGTGATACGGATTGGGAAATGGCCCACAGGCTAACACGCGAGGATGTTGCCGCATTTGTGGCCACGCGAAAGCAGCAGGGATTTAATGTGCTGCAGGTCGTCGCGCTGGCTGAGTTTAACGGCATCCGTCAGCCCAACCGTTATGGCGACTTTCCGCTCAACAATGAAGATCCCACACAACTGCTCATTACACCTGGCAGCGATCCGAATGATTCCTATCAATACGACTACTGGGACCACCTGGATTATATTGTAAAGCTC
The DNA here is from genome assembly GCA_035489615.1 of Chryseolinea sp. Lineage (GTDB taxonomy): Bacteria > Bacteroidota > Bacteroidia > Cytophagales > Cyclobacteriaceae > Chryseolinea. The sequence goes on along the minus strand of DATHKA010000493.1, from coordinate 4,452 downwards.
GCCGCCGACAACGACCTCTACATAGGCCTGCTGCCCACCTGGGGCGATAAGATCGCGCAGCTGTGGGGTGATGGTCCGAGGATCTTTACTCCTCAGAACGCCGAGGTATATGGACGACTGCTCGCCACCCGATACAAGAGCAACTGGAATGTTCTCTGGATTCTGGGAGGCGACCGTCCCGCAGTTTACGAGAAAGACAAACAGGAAATTGACGACCGCCCTATCTATCGCGCGATGGCTAAGGGAGTCGAAGAGGTGCTCGGGGCTGACGCCTTCATTACCTACCATCCTGCGGGAGGCCCCCAGTCCACGTCGCAGTACATTCAGGCGGAACCGTGGCTCGACATGAACGCATTTCAGTCAGGCCATGGCGCGCGCGAAACTGAGGCCTGGGACTGGGTGAAACGCGATCTCGCCCTGAAGCCCGAGAAGCCCACCCTGGATATGGAGCCCTGTTATGAAGACCATCCTGTAAATCCGTGGGACGGAAAATGGACGCGCGCGCGCGGCTATTTTACGGCATATGATGTACGTGCGCGCATCTATCGCGGCGTCTTTGCCGGAGCCTGCGGCGTTACCTACGGCCACCATCAAATCTGGCAATTTCTCGACCCGGCACTCTATCCACCCATTAACCCCGGCGACACGATCATCGGATGGCAGAAGGCTTCGAAGGCCGAGGCAGCTGGCAAAATGCAATACCTGAAGAACCTGATGCTTTCACGGCCCTATTTTTCCCGCGTCGCCGACCAGTCGATCATAGCCGCCGGTGCCGGAAAGGATTATAAAGATCTGGTGGTTGCCACGATCGACTCGGAGCGTACTTACGCTATGGTGTATTTTCCGGCGGCGTGCACGGCCAAGATCAATCTCAGTCGCGTCAGCGGCGGAAAGAAAAACGTTTGGTGGTATGATGTGAGGACGGGCAAAGCAACAAAGGCCGGAACGGCCTCAGGAGCCGCGCGGACATTTACGCCGCCGGACAAAACAACGGACTGGGTACTGGTCATTGATGACGCCACGAAAGGTTTTCCTGCGCCAGGTACCGTACAACCTTAACCATTGTCATCCAAAGGATGTTACAACTCCGCCAAATCAGCAAGTCGTTCCCGGGTGTAAAGGCCCTGCGCAGCGTTGACCTGGATGTACGCGCCGGCGAAATCCATGCCCTCTGCGGCGAAAACGGTGCGGGCAAGAGCACGCTGATGAACATCCTGGCCGGCAATCTGCAGCCGGACGCGGGAGCGATAACCATCAACGGTACGGATACGCGCCTGCATACGCCAGCAGATGCGTTTGCCCTGGGTATCGGCATTGTTTATCAGCACCTGAGCCTCATCGACAGTATGAGCGTTGCCGAAAACATATTTGCCAATCAGCAACCCGTAAACGCGTGGGGATTGATCCGGTTTCATGAACTCTATCGCCGAACACAGGCGTTACTGAAGGCTTTGAACCTGGAGTCGATATCACCCTCTACAACCGTGTCGTCCCTGACACCGGCCCAACGACAGATGGTAGAGATCGCCAAGGCGCTGTCACGAGATCCCACGCTTTTCATCCTGGACGAACCCACTGCCGCCCTCTCGGAAAAGGAAACAGTAACGCTCTTTATGATCCTTCGCAGCATGCGGGGCGCAGGCATCGCTATTATTTATATTTCCCATCGCCTGGAAGAAATATTTCGGCTCGCGGATCGCGTCACCATCATCAAGGATGGCGCGAGCCAGGGCACGTTCGAGGCCAAAGCCCTGACCCGACCGATGCTCATTTCGAAAATGGTGGGACGCGAACTGGCGAACCATGCCCCGTCACCAGAACGGGGCGGACCAGTCGTGCTGGAAGTAAACGGATTGTCGGGACGCAAGTTCAGGGACGTATCGTTCAGGCTACACGCAGGCGAAATTCTTGGGCTCGCCGGACTGGTCGGTGCGGGTCGGACGGAAATTGCGCGGGCTCTGTTCGGCGTCGATCCCTATAGAGGCCTCGTAAGGCTGCACGGCAAGGCCTTTCATCCGCGCCACCCCGCCGATGCGATACAGCGTGCGATCGCGTATGTGCCCGAAGACCGCCAGAGATCAGGGATTTTCCCCTCCATGTCGCTGCGCGATAACGTGATCGCCGCAGCCCTTCCACGCGTGTCAAGGCGCGGACTGTATCGCGAACAGATCGCTTCGGAGAAAGTGCTGGCCGCAAAGGCCAGCCTTCGGATTTCAGCGACCAGCCTCACGCAGCCGGTCGGTCTGTTAAGTGGTGGAAACCAACAAAAAGTGATGCTGGCCCGTTGGCTCATGACTCATCCGGAAGTGCTTATCGTAGATGAACCGACGCACGGCATCGATGTTGGCGCGAAGTATGAGATCTATGAACTGCTGGAGGCGCTGGCACAGAAAGGCACCGCGGTGCTGGTGATCTCCAGCGAAATGCCGGAATTGATTGGTCTCTGCAGCCGCTTGCTCGTGATTCGCGAGGGACGCATCTCGGGCACCTTGACCGGTAGCGAAATCACAGAGGAACACATCATGTCACTCGCTGCAATCTGACCGACCATGCTAAAAAGGATACTTGGAGATCGCGTGTATTCACTGCTGGCCCTGCTCACCCTGGTGATCATCGTTGCCACGTTCATCTATCCGGAAACCTTCCCCACCTTTGGTAATTTCCGCCAGATTTTGCTCAATCTGTCTACCGATACAATTGTAGCGGTGGGCATGATGGTGTTACTGATTTCGGGCGCATTCGACTTGTCTGTCGGATCGGTCGTTGCATTCTCCGGCTGCCTTACCGCCTACCTCCTGCAATTTGCCGGCGCGCCGGTACCGGTGGCAATCGCCGCAGGATTGCTCGCGTCGGTCCTGATCGGTTTCGTCAATGGGTGGTTAATCGCCTACCAGGGCATCAATCCGATGATTCAAACCCTGGCCATGATGGGGATCGTTCGCGGCCTCGCATTGTTGGTAAGTGGCTCCGGAATTCAAAATCTGCCGTATTGGTTCAATGCCATTGGACAGTCGCGACTACTCGGCATCCAGATGCCGGTTTGGTACATGCTGTTAGTCGTGGCGGTGTTTGCGTTTCTGGTGAACCGTACGATCCTGTTCCGACGCTATTATTACATTGGGGGAAATGAAAAAGCGGCTGAGCTTTCGGGTATCCGCGTGAAGCGCATGCAAGTGATGGCATTTCTCCTCTCGGCATTGTTGGCTGGCGTAGCTGGCATTTTATTATCATCGCGACTCGGCGCGGCCTTGCCCACCATGGGACGTGGCCTCGAACTGCGCGTGATTACGGCGGTTATCCTTGGCGGTGCCAGCCTCGGCGGCGGTCAAGGCAAAATCGGCGGTGCCCTGCTGGGTGCGCTGTTTATGGGCATCGTTGGTAACCTGATGGTCCTCGCCCGGGTATCCGGTTATTGGCAGGAGATTATTCTTGGCCTGATCCTGATTGTTACGCTCTGGGCCGACAAGTATTTGCAAAAACGATACAACGCAACGTAATGGAGACGCGCACTACACCCCAGTCCACATCGGCCGATCATGTCGTTCGCACAGGCGTGGTGGTCATGGCCTTTATGTTGCCCTTTCTTGGTGGATGCGAATTGCCGCCGCGAAATGCGTCGTCCAATATCGGCACCGTTGCAGAATTGCGTGACTCGGTGGTACGCAATGAAGAGTATGTGATGGTGACAACGGCGGTTACCATGCCTATGTATGTGAACCATGATCAGGCGGCATTCAAGCGATGGGGTGCGAAGATGGGTGTAAAGGTTTCCATCCTCGGACCCGCAGAATGGGATGTGCCTGCACAGATCAATACGCTGGAAGAGGTGATCGGCACCCGTCCTACGGGGCTATTGGTGAATGGAACAGATCCGGCAATTGCGCAGGTGATCAACAAGGCGGTAGCAGCGGGTATCCCAACCGTTGTTTATGACTCGGATATTCCGCACTCAAATCGCCATGCCTTCCTGGGAACCGACTGGTACGAAATCGGCCGCATGCAAGGCGAAGAAATGGCAAGGCTCTTGAAAGGCAAAGGAAAAGTAGCCTACATGGGAATTCTGGGCTTGACGAACATGGAGGACGGCTTTCGGGGACTGCTCGACGTTTTTGCCCGGAACCCGGGAATCGAAGTGGTTGGCAAATATGACGACAAGGCCAATGTGGAAGAAGCTGCGCGCATCACATCAGATGTCATCGCCGCGCATCCTGACATTGCCGGCTTCTGCGGCTTCGATTCCAATTCGGGTCCGGGAATTGCGCTGGCTGTACGCGAAGCGGGCAAAAAGGGAGTCATCAAGATCACCACGGTGGACTGGGAGCCGGAACATCTTCAGCTGGTGAAAGACGGAACGATTCAAATGCTTGCCGGCCAGAAGCGCGAACTGTTTACCTGGTATGGCGCACAGTTTCTCTATGACATGGTGCACCGTACGAATCGTTTGTCGGGCAA
>DATHKA010000492.1:0-5207 GCA_035489615.1 Chryseolinea sp. | reverse complement strand
CCTTCTTTGCGGCCAACTACCCGCAATACGAGCTTGAAATCGACAACTCTTTGGCGATGCAAAAGGGTGTCTCGATCGGGAGGGCGATGGAGAACCTGAACATTATGATCGGTAGTACTTATGAACAGGGCTTCATCAAGTTCAACCAATTCTTTAAAGTCTATGTACAGTCAGATCCGAAATTCAGACGACTGCCGTCGGATATTCTTAATTTATTTGTGAAGAATGATCACGGTGAAATGGTTCCGTACTCGTCGTTCATGACACTGAAAAAGGGTCAGGGGCCAAACGAAATTACCCGGTTCAACTTATATAACTCTGCAGCCATACAGGGTCTGCCTGCGAAAGGTTATACGACTGCTGACGCTATTGCGGCCATACGCGAAGTAGCGGCTAAGACATTGCCCAAGGACTACGATATCGCGTTCGAAGGATTGTCGTACGACGAGTCGATCAGGGGCAACGAGGCTGTTTATGTATTTGCCGTCGTATTGTTGTTTGTGTATTTCGTGCTGGCTGCGCAATATGAAAGCTTCATCATTCCCTTGGCGGTAGTCTTGTCACTTCCCGTTGGGGTGTTCGGATCATTTATGATGCTTAAGTTAATGGGCCTGGAGAATAACATTTATGCCCAGATCGGCCTCATCATGCTCGTCGGTCTCTTGGGTAAGAACGCCGTGCTGATTGTGGAATTTGCCGTGCAGAAGCGTCAAGAAGGTGAGACAATTTTGAGCGCGGCTATCGAAGGTGCCAAGGTTCGTTTTCGTCCAATTCTCATGACGTCGTTTGCTTTCATCGCCGGCCTGATCCCTTTGATCCTGGCAAGGGGCGCTGGGGCCATCGGTAATCGTACCATTGGATCTTCGGCACTGGGGGGTATGTTGTTCGGAACGATTTTCGGTGTCATCATTATACCTGGCTTATACTTCATATTTGGCGGCCTGGCAGACGGGCGGCGATTGATCAAGCACGAAGAAGAAGACTCGTTGACCGGGGACTTTGTGCGTCATATAGACAGTTTCTCTGAATCCGACGAAAGCGATGACCATGACGTTAAGAAATAAATTGTATAGATCGTTAACCGGCTGCGTGCTTTTGTTGGCATCGGCCTGTGTCCCTGCCGTTGTACCAAAGAAGGAGCGTACGGCCACACCTGAACAGTTTGCCGGCAACTCGCCGGATACGGTGAATTCCGCGAAAGTAAACTGGCGTGAATTCTTTACGGATCCAAATCTGAGCGCGCTGATTGATATGGCCCTGTACAACAACCAGGAGTACAACATTGTCATGCAGGAAATTGAGATAGCGCGCAACGAGGTGCGGGCGAGGAAGGGGGAATATCTTCCGTTCCTTAGTATTGGCGCGGGAGCAGGCGTCGACAAGGTCGGAACCTACACAAGAGCAGGGGCAGTTGAAGAAAACAACGACATCGCCCCTGGCCGGCCATTTCCGGATCCGTTGGCAGACATCATCGTCTCTGCTAATATCACGTGGGAGGCCGATGTATGGCGCAAGCTGCGCAACGCCAAGAAGGCAGCAGCGCATCGCTATCTCGCTTCCATTGATGGAAAGAACTTTATGGCGACGCACCTGATTGCGGAAATTGCCAGCACATACTACGAGTTGATGGCCCTTGACAACCAGTTGGAAATACTCAGGCGAAACATCGAGATCCAGCAAAACGCGCTCGAGATCGTCCGTATGGAGAAGCAGGCCGCAAAAGTTACGGAATTGGCGGTGCGCAGGTTCGAGGCCGAGGTGTTGAAGAACCGAAGCAGGCAATTCGATATCGCTCAGCGCATCACGGAAACGGAGAACAGAATCAACTTCCTTGTGGGCCGGTTTCCGCAGCCCGTGCAGCGGAGCGGGCAGGACTTTGCTACGCTTATCCCGCCCGTTATTCACGAAGGTATTCCGTCGCAGTTGTTATTGAACCGCCCCGATATTCGCCAGGCGGAACAGCAATTGGCAGCGTCAAAACTCGACGTGAAATCCGCGCGTGCCAATTTCTATCCGAACATCCGGATCACCGCAGGAGCAGGGTACAACGCCTTTAACACGTCGTTCTTCTTCAAGACTCCAGCTTCACTGATCTATTCTGCCGCGGGTGAGTTGCTGGCGCCAGTGATCAACCGAAACGCCATCAAGGCATATTACTATTCGGCGAATGCCCGGCAGGTCCAGCAGGTATATGATTACGAGCGGTCTATATTGAATGCATACGTAGAGGTGGCAAATCAGATGTCGAACGTCCACAACCTTGAGCAGAGTTATGCCCTGAGGGAACAGCAAGTACAGGCGCTAACGGAGTCGATCAGTATTTCGACCAGACTTTTCAAGTCGGCCCGTGCAGATTATATGGAAGTGTTGTTGACGCAGCGCGATGCTTTGGAGTCCAGATTTGACCTGGTTGAAACCCGTATGCAGCAGATGAACGCGGTGATCAACATTTACCAGGCACTGGGTGGTGGGTGGCAGTAATTAGGACTCACCGGCCACTACTCGCCATGTAGTATACGGAACTGGGTCATAACCTCAGTCGGGTGCGTAAGTTCGCGAGGTGTATCTGGACGGAAATGTCCATTTTGGCTACAACATCCCCCAGTTTGACTACATGAACCATTTCAATTCCTCTGAACTTGGCTGCGGCCGATCAATGGAGATCCCAAAAACAGGAGGAGACCCCAGAAGTTTGCCGCGTGAAGAAATGAACAGAAGAAAACAGGACCCTCATGGCTTTTTGAGTAGCTTGAACATACAGATTTTGCAGTGCCTGACAGGTCGGCGATTAGCATAACAATATCAAGAAAGATGAGGCAGGAAGTAGATATACATCACAAATTCGAATCTTTATCCGAGTTGCATCGGTCATTTGGCCTACCTAAGCCGCAGCACCCGATGGTGAGCTTAATAGTTGATATAATGGAACACGTTGACGTCAATAAACTCCAGCGTTTCCATGTCCTCAGCTACTATCTGATATCTTATGTAAGATCGTTCAATTCGAAGTTTAGCGCAAAAATTAAATATGGACAGCGGCACTATAATTTTGATCAAGGTGGCTTATTGTTCGCCAGTCCAGGTCAGATAATCGGCACGCATGAAAACGAAGAGGATCATCCCGGTTATGCTTTGCTGATACATCCGGATTTTCTTCGAGGTTATCCGTTGGCAAGTACAATAAAAAAGTATGGTTTTTTTTCATATTCAGTCAACGAGGCACTTCATCTTTCGGATAAAGAGGAGGGGATCGTTAAAGCTATTTTTGAAAATATTGAAAAGGAGCTAAACGGCAGTGCAGATGATCTAAGTCAGGATATAATTATTTCTCAGGTTGAATTACTGTTGAATTACGCCAACAGGTATTACAGGCGTCAATTTCTTACCCGGGAGGCTGTACAGGATGATTTGTTACAAAACCTGGAGGACCTGTTGGAGGACTATTTCGCGAACGAGAGATCTTTGGGTAAGGGAATACCGACGGTTAAGTACCTCTCACAGCAATTAAAGATCTCCCCGCATCACTTGAGCGATACATTGCGTTCATTGACAGGCCAAAATGCGCAGCAACACATACACAATAAAGTTATTGAGAAAGCAAAAGAGCTTTTATCGGCAACACCATTGACTGTATCAGAGATTGCTTTTCGGCTCGGCTTTGAACATTCGCAATCGTTCAGTAAGCTGTTTAAGTCGAAGACAAAACTCTCGCCAGTAGCATTCAGACAATCTTTCAATTAGCCAATGGCGCACATTAGTTTCTGCTGATTTTACCTGCCAAATTGATCAGGAACGCAATGAGATTTTGAGCGAGATGAATTATACTCAGGAGTGTAAATTCAAAACCGCTTATAGCGGATCGAATTTCATAGGGACATCTAAAATTCACATTCAAATCAAGTATGACTTCTTTTACTTTTAACAGCATCCGATCAAGTTGGAGCCAACGGTTGGTATCTGCTGTATTATCCGCAATGGCAATGCTGTGTTTATTCACGTATTCTTCCTTAGCGCAGAATGCGGGTTTAAAGCTTAACGATAGGGAATATTTAGAGATGCCGGGGCTTAACGTAATGCTGGCAAGTGATTTCTACCCGGAAGGTCATCAGGGTGGCGTGAGCATTATCCAGAACGGCGCTCGCGTAGCAACTAACGGCGACATCCGGCTTCAGCCTACGCCGGGTTTCTGGGACCCGATTCCGAAGGTGGGGGAAAGAAAGGTCGACAAAGCGAGCCAAACGATTAGCGTTAAATTGTCATATCCAGACCCCTCCAGAAACGGCGAGAGTTTATTTGTCGGCGCGATCAAATACCCTGACGTGAACTTCAGCTATACTGTGTCTGTAAAACCGGAAGGAAAATCTTTCAGAATCGTTGTCGACATCGACAAACCGCTGCCTGATGAATGGATTGGGAGGATCGGATTCAACCTGGATCTTTTCCCCGGCGATCTGTTCGGAAAGTCGTGGTACCTCGACCAGCAATCTGGTATTTTTCCCCGACAGCTGAATGGTCCGCGAATTAAGGATGCGCAAGGCAATTTTCAGATTGAGCCGATGGCCTCTGGAAAAAAATTAACGGTCGTTCCGGAAAATGACGCGCAGCGCATGACCATTGAGGTTATTCATGGTGGCGATGTTCAGCTTATGGATGGTAGCGCTGATTACAACAATGGCTGGTTCGTAGCGAGATCACTCGTCAAAGCGGGTGCATCAAAAAATGCTATTGAGTGGCGCGTTACTCCGAACGCCATTCCTGAGTGGAAATACACCCCGGTCGTGCAGGTAAGCCAGGTGGGTTATCATCCGGATCAGCAAAAGGTGGCAGTTATTGAATTGGATCATGACGACAGCAGGAAACTACCAGCGACATTATACAGGATTTCGGAAAACGGGCAACTTGAAAAAATTAAGGAGGCAGCTCCCGCCAATTGGGGCGATTTCCTACGGTACCGGTATGCGCAATTTGATTTCTCCGATGTCAGGAAGGCCGGCATGTATAAAATCAAATACGATGCCTCTGAAACCCAGCCCTTCGAGATCGGCAACACGATTCTGAAAAGAAATGTATGGCAGCCGACATTGGACTATTTCCTGCCAGTGCAGATGTGCCATATGCGTGTGAATGACCGGGAGAGGGTTTGGCATGGGGAGTGTCACATGGACGATGCGCGGATGGCGCCGGTTGATATCATCCATCTCGACGGT
>DATHKA010000491.1:0-2998 GCA_035489615.1 Chryseolinea sp. | reverse complement strand
CAAACAGAAGTCAGGCGCCGACCCAGGACCAGGGCGCGAATTATGCAAAAAATCCTGCGTTCAAAGAAGGGGATTAGAACTTGCTTTAAGGCATCTTTGGTATAACCAACCCACCCCCCAGACGAATGAAACCATCCCTCACTGTTTTGGCCATTTGCGTCGTGCTTTGCACCGCATTCAAGGCCATCGACAACATCATCTCGAAGCTCGGCATGCAGGAAGAAACGGCCCGGTATTTCATCCTGAAAGACTTCACCGGTCGCTTCTCGACATCTCCCATTGAAGACGGTGACGCGAACACAGACACACCCGGAGAAATTAGCGAGCAGACCAAAAGCTTTCAAATTCCCGATGCGAAGTTGCTGGCAGCAGTGATCTCAGGTGACAAGCGGGCAGCGGCGAAGGAGTTGTGCGAATATGTGAAAGCCTATGTAACCAGTCCCGAATTTCTGTCGGCCTATCAGAGGGCACGCGAGGCGGCAAAACCCGTCTCAGAACCCTACTCTTTGGATGCCGCAAGTCTGGAGGCCATGAAGGCGTCGGTAGCCGAGATGGAAAAGCAGTACGAGACCCTGAAAGCAACCAAGCAGGTTCCCGAAGCTTCGCTGGAGGAGTTCAGAAAAACGACTCAGCAGATGAAAGCGAAGCTCGCGACGCAAGGTGATCCAACACCAAATCTCACGAGGTGGAATAAGCTGTACCCTGAAGATCCTGCCGTAATAATCAAGGCCCGTCTGAACGAATACCTGCAGTTATCGGCCACGGTCGATTTTGGCGCGCAGCTCACCGGCGCTACTGCCAGCAACCGGAAGTTTGTTAACCCGGCATATGAAAAGCAAAGTCTGAAATGGAAAGCGATTTACCGCGCAGGCAAAGATGTAAATGAGGTCGCCTCGGCCTTTGCAAAGGAGTGGCTGAAGGGTCCGATCGTCTCCAGGTAGTTGTCATTGGAAAGCGTTCAATACCGAACAAGCTTGTTCCGCCTTTGAACGACTGAAAAGATGGGTTGTTTGTTTCTCCCTGTGTATCCGCTGAATTGACCCTTTCGCGTTGGCACACCTTTGGCCAGGGACGACGTAAACCCATGGCCGGAGCCTGATATGATGTTGCTCAATTCCCTTGTCGTAGCCTTGCGCCAGTTGAGAAAAAGTCCCGGCCTGGCCGTGCTGAATATCGCGGGACTTGCCATCGGCATCTCGACATTCCTGTTATTGATTGCCTACCTGCGAAAGGAAACGAGTTACGATGTCCATCACAACAAGCCGGATCAGTTGTACCGGGTCGTCAACCATTATCGCACCGAGGTAGAACAAAATACGGACGCGTGGGTACCCACGGCGATTGCTGAATACATCCAGCACGAAGGCACCAAAACCATCTCACAGGCCACGCGGCTATTTCGCTATCGATCGCCAGTCGTGATGATGGATCCTGCGTCGCAGAAATACTTCACAGAGGAGAACAGTGTTTGGGCCGATGCGAACCTGTTCGAAGTGTTCACTTTCAACTTCATTTCCGGAAACAATCGTTCCCTGGAGCTTCCGCATTCCATGGTTGTTTCCGAATCAACGGCCCTTAAGTACTTTGGTACAACCGATGTTCGCGGGAAGAGCCTCACCGACGTGACGATGGGAGCGGCGTTCACTATCTCTGGCGTTGTTCGGGACCTGCCGTCCACGAGTCACTTTAAGGCTGATTTTATTTGCGCGCTTTCCGCGCTTCCTTCCCTGTGGGGCAATACCATCCTCAACAATTGGGGCAATAGCTTTTCATATACTTATGTGCGCACCGACGCAGATCCTTTGGCGGCAGCGCAGGAGATCAACGCGTTGGCGTCAAAGTTTATTCAGAACACCGAACAGTATACGGCGCATTTCTCGCTACAGCGCGTCACTGACATTCACCTTCACTCTCATGTGTTGAATGAATGGACGGCCAACTCGGATATCAAGTACGTCTACATACTTTTCGCAATAGCCGCGTTGATCCTGGGGGTCACGATCGTCAACTACATCAACCTATGGATTGCGCGTTCACATCAGCGAACCAGGGAGATCGGCATCCGTCAGGCAGTTGGAGGAAGCAAATCAAATCTCACAGCACAGTTCGCCATGGAAAGTGTCGCGCAGATAACGCTCGCCGTGCTGGTGAGCGCGGTACTGATTCAACTTTGCGCTCCATTCATAACGGAGTACCTGGGTGATGATTTGTTGTTCACTGCCTCGGGAGTTTCGTTTTGGATCGCATGTTTTTTCGGAGTCGTTTTCTTCATTGCACTGGTCATGCTGTATCCGTCGAAAGTGATTGCCAGCATCCGGCCGGCGATGGCGATCAAGGGACAACCGAAGACTGCTGCCTATGGCATTACCCTGTGGCAGACACTGATCGGCTTTCAGGTAGTGGTTACCGCGTGTTTGATAACAGCTGCCCTCCTGATCCGACAGCAGGTCTCGTTCATCCAGGAGCGGCCATTGGGATATAACGACGCTCAATTGATCAATGTATCGGAAATGTCGAACGCCACGAACTACCGGCGATTCAAAGAGGCGCTATTGCAAAACAGCAGGGTAACGATGGCGTCAGGTGTATCGCATGCGCTGGGCGGCACCCTGTATCAATCCGGCTATGAGATTGCCGACAGGGGAAAAAAGGTGTCCGTCATCTGGCAGCGCATTCATACCGATCATGACTATTGTAAGACGTACAGTATCCCGATCGTTGCGGGAAGAGATTTTTCCAGGAATGTCGCGGCCGATACGATGAACTACCTCGTGAACGAAGCCGCCTGTCGTGCGCTGGGATATGAGAATCCCGAAGATGTTCTGGGCCTCGAGGTGAACGCCGGTGCGCCGATTCGTGGAAAGATCATTGGCGTGATGAAGGATTTTCATTTCAAGTCGCTGCACAACGCTATTGAACCGCTCATCCTTCACATTGTCCCCGACCGCATCCGCTTTCTCACCGTGCGCATCGAGGCGGGCGACTTTGGTAATACGAT
>DATHKA010000490.1:0-6240 GCA_035489615.1 Chryseolinea sp. | reverse complement strand
ACTGATGAAGGACGGACGCAACATGGAGACACGAGGTCTGAGCTATTATCGCAATGCGCTTACGTATGTCGTTGCCGATGAACTTTCGTATGGCGTTTACTGGAAAAATATCGCGCCCCTGGTGAACGACAAACGCAACGTTTTCTTCTCAGCTGACGGCGTCTATCACCAACTCAATCTCAACGTAATACGCGAGCCAGGTACACAAGCCTATTTGGCCGATCGTCACGACATTCGCTACCTGCTCAATCCGGCACAATACCTGGAGCACGCGACGAGAACATTCCCGGGAAAGCGCGCAGTGCTCTTCGGTGATCCGAGCTTTGATGCCACGCCTGCAACAACGGCGAAGAAAAGGAACGCGAACCGTTACTTGCCCCTGCCCGGAACACGCGCCGAAGTGATGGGTATTGATGCGCTGTTACGCGGTACGGGATGGACCACGCAGGTCAACATGAAGGACCAGGCCACGGAACGCAACCTGAAGGCCGTACGCACAGCAGACATACTGCACATCGCTACCCATGGATTCTTCACGATAAAAAATATTAACCCAAGTAAAGAATTCCAAAGAGAGGTCACTTTTAACAGTGGATTGATGCTTACGGGGGCCAACAAGAGCCTTCAGGATGAGACTACCGAATTTCAGGACGACGGCATCCTTACCGCGTATGAAGTGACGAACCTGGACCTGGCCGGTACCTCGCTCGTTGTTCTGTCGGCCTGCGAGACGGGGCTTGGAAATATTGAGATTGGCGAAGGGGTATACGGATTACAACGTTCCTTTTTGCAGGCGGGTGCACAAAACGTGCTGATAAGCCTGTGGAAGGTTGATGACAACATCACGCGCGAACTGATGGCCCAATTTTACACCAACCTTATGAGCACACCCGACATCCACGAAGCACTGACTAAATCCCAGCACGAACTCCGAAAGAAGCATGCGGATCCGTCAGCATGGGGCGGGTTCATCCTTATCGGGAAATAGCGATGACGACGTCCTTAACTTTGTACCCTTCGTGGAACCGGAAGCATGGAACACCCTTGAAATCTACGTCAACGGCTTCTCAACATCCCTCCCGAATACCGCACAATGCTTTAAAAACTGCCGAGACCTAGTAAATGACGACGCCCTTCGTCCTGGCTGCGGACTCTGCGGGTAGCCGAACCGGTTGGTTGGCCTTGAGTTGGTCATCGCCGGCAATGCCGTTCAGGTCCTGAATTACGTCCTGGGTGACGCCGGCTTGCTGTGCCAGCGATTTCAGATCCGTCGCTTGTCGTAAAATACCGGTGCGGGCAACTTCCTTAAAGTCGCCAACTGAACCATTGAGATTGAACTCTACGCGCCGGTTGTACTGACGTTGCCATTCAACATCGATTTCGCGGGCCATTTGCTTTCCTTTCGCAACGATGGCGATACTGGTCTGGTCAACGCCTTTTAACCGCAGGTAGCTGGCCACTGACTCACCCCGCTTTTGCGACAATTTCAAGTTGTACTCGGTTGTCCCCACGTCGTCGGCGAAGGCAAATAATTCAAGCTGGGCACCTGGCGTGCGTAAGAGGTAGTCCGCCAGTTGATCGAGCGTGCGCCGTGCTTCAGGTCGCAGCTTGTAGTGATCAAAGTCAAAGTAAATGTTATCCAGGCGCAAGGCGCTGTTAATCTCCGGCTGGGTGATGCTTACGTCCGAAAGTTTCGCGTAGCGCTGCGATGGAAGCGAGCGGTCCGCGCGCAACAGGTAGGCACCTGCGCCCACACCCGTAAACCGTACCTTACCTTCATCGTTGGCATGGGTAATTTTCAATAACTGGCCGTACTGGTCCATCAGAATCACCCGCACATCGGCCAGCGGTGCCTGCGTGGTGGAGTCTGCCACCGTTACGGTAAGTATCGACTGTATTCCATCAGTAGCCGGCACGCTTACTGGTTGGTATCCGCTGGAACCCGAGAGCATCTGCGCGTAGCGTAACCGTGCAACTCGTTCGAGCTGATCAAAATCAGTCGTGCTCAACCCATATTCCGACGCCCTGGGTTTCTTGCTTGCAACGTATTGTTCCACCAGTAAGTCAACAAGCCGTTGCTTCTCCGATGACAACTGATCGTAATCGATGCGCTCGTCGATACGCGACGCCTGCAGGCTCGCCGTCTCGGCGGTTTCAACCCGCTTTTTCAGCATAATATCCCGGCGTGCATTACGATTCTTTTGACTCATGCGTGATACAAACGAAGCGGTGGAAGGAATCTTAACGGCCTGCACATCGAATCCCCCCAGACCTTCAAGCCGGTTACTGCTCCAGTAAACAGTATGTTCTTCGAGGGCCAGAAAGGCATCGTCACGATTAGAATTGAAGGGCAATCCCAGGTTGTACAAAACCGTTTCGCCGGTAGACAGACGCTTGGCCATGTACAGATCCAGGCCACCCAGGCCTTCATGACCGTCGGAAGCAAAGAACAATACGTTTGGAAACGTGGTGAAGGAGGGCGATAGCTCGTTAAGTTTGGTGTTGTAGTGAGTGCCCAGGTTCATTGCCGGCCCCCAGTTGTCGCCTCCTGAATTGACGCAAAGCCAAAGGTCGAATCCACCTGCGCCACCCGGTCGGTTCGAAGCAAACACGAGCGAATCGCCACCACGTGAAATGGCTGGCTGCCGCGATTCGAATTCTTTAAAATTAACGTTCTCGTTCAATAGCAAGGGCTCATTCCAGCGATTGTCCTTCCACTCCGACACGTAGACCCGACACGTCGGTCCACCCACTCCGCAAACCGTCAGGTAGTACTTATCACCGCGATTGTTGAAGCATCCACTACCGTCATTGAACCGCGAGTTCGTCGCGCTGAAGAATTGCTTTGTCTTGTCGGTCCATACGCTCCCAACCTTTTGATAATAATAGTTATCGGTAAATGCTTCGCCAAAGCGCTCATCGATCGATTGGCGGTTTGACAGGATTCGGCTGCTGGTGATCACGAGGTTCAAGCTATCGCGCACGGCCGGAGCGAAGTCATTGAATTTAGAATTCAACGGAAGGGCTATGAGCGGGTAAGCGTTGCCCTCTGCCGAAAAGGCTTCCTTGGCCGATTGACATCCGGAGCGATCGATGATCGCTTGTTCGACAAAATCCTTGGCATCACGATCCTGGTGAAGGTCGATGAACTCAGTGAAGTACTGCATGGACTCATCAAAGCTTCCGTTGAGCTTCAGCATGAGCGCGTAGTAATACAGCGAAAGGGGGTATTGCGAGGGGGCAAGAAAATGTGTCTTTAAATAGTAGGCCTCTGCCTCGGGGTAGTTAAATGTACGGCGATAGCACTCGGCGAGCCGGTATATTACGTCTGCATTACCCGCCTTGAGGTTCGCGATTTCGCGATACCGCTCGGTGGCCAGGTGATACTGCTCCCCCTCGTAGTACTCGTCTGCCTCTGCTTTCAGCGCCCTGACGGCACGTTCATCCTGTGCGCCGACGAGACCGGCAATCATCAACAGGATGATCGCCATCAGCATCGCCAACCCGCCGGGGCGGTTCCGCCTGGTGACCTTCGTGTTGAATAAGGATCGTGTTCTCATGCAGCGTTGATCAGATAAGAGGTGATGAAAAACGTTTGAACCCCTTGCTCACAATGATCTTATAGGCGAGCGAAACTTCATACGCATTCGCATAGCCAAATGCACGTGTTAATGTCGATACGTTGTTGTCGTAGCTGAAGCCAAAGTTCCACGACCTGGTGCTGATGCCGGCCGAAAGAATCGCTGCATCCTGCAGGCGGTACCAGGCGCCCACCATGACCTTGGTCCGTTGTGAATCCTGTAAGAAAGGGGGCTGCAGGTAGTAGCTGAAGTAGGCGCCAACGTTTACTTCATAGGTGTGGTTCTGATACTGAACCAGGTAGTTGGGCGAGATCTCCAGTTTGCGTTTCCAGAGTGAAGAAATGCCACCATGAAATCTAATCAACATCGCATTCGGCTCGCTTTCTCCGGTATAGCTGCGCTGGGGCAACAGGTTGGCGACCACAATCCCGTTAAACGCCGAAAAGCTCCTTGTAGAGAGCCTGCCTCGCGTGGTATACGACCACATAACTCCGGTATTCACTATGGGATTAATCACCTGCCCGTTGATGCTTCCATTCTCGCCGGGGCGCGTTCCGTCATAGCCGATGTCAGGAGAATACTGACTTGCCCACTGCATGTTGTCAACATTGACGCGTTGCTGCATTGCTCCAGCCTGTAGCCCTACCGATACGATATTGTTCCCGTATCGCGTGAGATGAAAATTGTACGCGCCTGAAATCATCAGCGCGTTGTTCTTGAATTCCTTACCGGGCCCCGCCACGTCATTGTAAAAGGATGCCCCCAGGCCTCCCAGGTGTTTCGTACGCGTTCCGGATTTGAGGATGGGCGAAATAAAACTAAACTGAAAGGTTGAAAAGGGAATGCCGGCACCCGACCATTGCGAGCGATAATTCATGCCCATGTACACGTCCTTCTCCAGGCCCGTGAGTGCGGGACTCAGGTAAAGTGCCGATGCGTAGTACTGTGAGAACGTAGGTGTCTGCGCAAACGCCCGGCTGATCATCAACAGCAGGCTCAAAACCAACGCTATGGTTATGCGCCACTTCATCGCACGATGGATATCAGGCCCTTCTGTTCCATTGCCTCGCCGGTCTTGCGTTTGGCCTTCAGCAAATAAGGATAAGCGCCCGAAGTTAGTATCCCGCCTGCCTGCTGCTGGCCGCTCCAGCCCTGGGTCGACATTTCTTCCAGCGAGCGGGATTCATAAACCCGCTGTCCCCAACGGTTATAAACGACAAATAAAAATCCTTCGCTGATCAGCTGCTCCCCATAGACCCGCAATGAACGATTGTCGGGGTTTGCGGCATCAGGAGAGAGCGACGTCGGAAAGTAGAAGCTCGCTTCACCGGGCGCGACATTAATACGATTGCCGATAAGGAACAACGTTCCGGTCACTGCGTTAGCAGTCGTTATCTTATCGAGGGCTGACTCATAGGCGGCAGTCGTGTTTCCCACAGGTGTGAAAAGTTCTGACGCTTCGGCCGATTGAAAGATGTCCAACCCGGCATCAGCGGTGACGGGCAAGTCATAGCCGATGGTCATCGGAGAACCCGTATATGTACCCGATAAAACGCTTTGTTGCCAATAAACTGCCGAGAGCGTCCGGCCGTAGCCTGCCAACCGAAACGCCGACATATCCTCGAATGCCTCCACCTGCACCACGGGCTCGACACCCGTCACGTCCAGCATTTCCACAGGATAATATCTGCCATTCTTTCCGATAGGCATGAACTTGTACCCGGTACCGCGTGAGATCAGGGGGCCTTCGACAAAACTGGCAGAAGAACCACCTGCAACGGTTGCGCTATTTGCCGTTGTAAGCGAATAGGGCGTTGACACATGTATAACCCCCTGCGACAGCTCGATGCGGTTGTCGATAGTCAGATTGTCTTGCAGGTCAACGCGTCCCAAACTGCTGATCCGCAGGGAATACAAGCTGTTGCCGTTGTTCCGCAGTCGTTGTGTAGTATTGCCGTTCAACGTAAGCCGGCCCAGCCCCTGGTAAACGTTCGTGTTGATCCAATCGCCGGCGACGAGCAGTTCGCCTTGATTCTGTACAAATCCTGAATTCGCTACCGACCCGTCCACGTGCAGTTCGACGCCACTGCCCACGTATATGTTTGATCCATTGTGAATAACCTGCGCATGCATACTGGTTGCTGCCAATAATGTCAGCACGACCGGCCACAAGCGATATATAGCAGTATCGCTCATTTGAGATACTGTATTCTGACCCCGTAAATCCTTTGCGTGGCTTCGGATGCCTGGTCGGCATCGCCGAGGTGTGAGAACCTGATGAGCAGTCTGTAAGAGCTCGTGGAATTGTTGACGGTATGGGTGAATGATCCGGACTGAGACGTTACGCCGAAGCTGAGCAACGGCGCAATCACCACGTTCGTCAAGTCAATATTCAATCCTCCGGACAACGATTTCTGAATAAGTCGCACGTTTATGGGCGTGAGGATGCCGATGATGTTGGTGATTTCGTAGTAGACGGTGATGTTTTGCAACGTGGCGCCATGCGGCACGGTGATCGGTGCGACAATCGTTCTCGAATTCAACATTGAAAAAGCGTATAAGCCGTTGTTCGTTTCCATCAGACCAAGCGATGCATCCTTGTCGCCATCGGGCTGAAGACCCTGGAAATCACTGGGGTCTATTGAATAGAATTGCGTCG
>DATHKA010000489.1:0-9570 GCA_035489615.1 Chryseolinea sp. | reverse complement strand
CTCGTTGTAGGTGGTTCAATCCGGAGCCATAGGAGCACAGCGCCGCGACAGGCAATGCTTCGATGCTACGCACCGATATCAAATGCGCTGGATTGAAAATGACCTAGTTTTGCAGCGACCAGATAGTGCATTTCTTTGATGGCTGATTCAACGACCCTCGATGCGTAGCATCGAAGCATTCCCGAACGAGTCGCAGTGCTCCTATGACTCCGGATTTAATCATCCCCAAAGAGCGGCCCTTCCCAATCTATATTCCAGGTACGCAACTAAAAACCAACGTGCGGCCAGTAGCTCAAAAGCTCCGCGAGCCTCCGCGTGTGTTGGATTTCTTCCCGGCGAACCCGCGTGTTGTCCTATGAGCACTGCGGCACATTCCTGAACACCATCGTTATAGAAAGTATCCTGCAATTTGACAAAAGCAGGAGCCATGATGTTAACCAGTGATGCAGACGGGAACTCGCAACGGGAGCGATACTAACTTAACTCCGCGATCACGGTACGGCCACCTTTTGTGACATCACCAATTTTGACCACCACTTTTGCATCAAGAGGAAGGAAGAGATCCACACGCGAACCAAACTTGATAAAACCAAATTCATCGCCCTGTTGAAAAGACTGATTCTCCCTAACGTAGCATTTAATGCGCCGGGCTAACGCCCCGGCTATTTGCCGAAACAGAATCTCTACACCGTTCTTCATTTTCACCACCACTGTCGTGCGCTCATTCTCAGTACTTGACTTAGGATGCCACGCCACCAGGTATTTTCCAATGTGGTACTTGTAGTAACTCACGGTTCCGGCAACAGGCATGCGGTTAACGTGTACATTCACAGGCGACATGAAAATGGAAACCTGGCGTCGCCGTTCATTGAGGTATTCTGTTTCAACGGTTTCTTCAATCACCACCACCTTGCCATCGGCTGGTGCAAGGACTTGCTTGTCATTCTTTTGAATCGGAAAAAGTGGATTGCGGAAAAACTGTAAGATGATGAGATAAAAAACGATGCAGGCAATCAGCAGAACATTCTGAATGAGCGTATGAGCAGGAAAGAAATAAGCAAAAACCCAGTTTACTGCGAAGAGAATAACAAGCAGCACAAAAAGAAGCACACGGCCTTCTCTATGAATGGTCATCGAAGCGTCTGATTAATGAACTTAAAAGTTTTATAAGCAACAAATGGGGTTAAAGGTAGGAGTTAATTATGAAATTACCTTTAGTGAAAGAGAAAAGGGGCCGACCATCATGATCTGCCCCTTCGGTTTGCCCGCCAGCGAGTTAAGTAATCATTGTGTTCGGAGAAATCAATTTTGAGAAACACCGTTCGTTACCGATGAAACCAAAGCACCGAACTTGCGACGTTTAAAACCGGACCGCCGCAATAGGTTGTGATGGCATGCCGTAGTGTGACGTGGTCAATGCATCAACAATCTGCGTGATGTATTCCTTGCGTGAACTCACCACGACATTTCTTTCGCCTTCGGCCGTCGAAATTCGCACGGCATACCGGTCTTTGAGAAGCCCAATCGTTATTACGCCGATCAACGCAATAATACCGCCCATAGCCATGGCCATAGTATTCACGCCGATAGCCGTTTGGCCAATGTAAATATCCCGCATGGTGTCAGCAGGGACCCAGCCCCCAAACCCAACGACCATTAATACCAGCCCCAACAAGACCATGAGTATTGCCGGCAGCCGACTGGGCCGCATCACATAGAGTCCGTGTTTGATAATGCCATCTAGTTTGTAGTCATGTTTTCGCACATGAAAAATAGAATCGGTTACGGTGACCTGGCCACCATCCGTATATATTACTTTGTCTACTTTAGTCATAACTATAGAATCCGTTTTCCACAATACAGAGGCAAAAAAGCGGCCGTTCTTTAAAATCCTCCTTTTACCGAAGGAAACACGGTTGCGGGGACGGAGTTAGGATTTCAGATTGTGGATGGGGTGAGAAAACCATTCCTCACCGGGTGGGGGCATAGAAATTGCCGGGCAACGATACGTATAAGCGATGGAGACTAGAATCCGCCGCGATACTTATACGTCTTCGCGACTTTATCGATGGCGACCATATAAGCCGCAATACGCATGGGCACATTGTATTGCTGCGAAACCTTGTACACATTCGTAAAGGCATCTTTCATGATGCGATCGGAACGGCGATTCACGCGATCGGCCGTCCATTTGTAGCCGAGTCGGTTCTGCACCCATTCGAAATACGAGACCGTTACGCCACCTGCATTCGCGAGGATGTCCGGTACTACCATAATCCCTTTGTCATTAATGATGTTATCGGCCTTAGACGAGGTCGGTCCATTGGCGCCCTCCACAATCAATTTAGCCTTAATATCAGCCGCGTTGGAACTGGTGATGACGTCTTCTGTTGCCGCCGGAACGAGCACGTCTACGGGGAGCGTCAACAAATCGTCGGCCTTGATCTTTTCGGCGCCCTCGAATCCTTCAAGCGAGCCCTTCTTGTTATCGCGATATTGAATGGCTTTGTCAACGTCGATGCCCTTCTCATTATAGTAGGCACCTGAAAGATCGCTCACGGCCTGAACCATTAGTCCACGCTCGCCGAGCAAACGGGCAGCCCATGAACCAACGTTGCCGAATCCCTGCACGGCAGTAGTGGCCTTGTATGGATTGATTTTTAGTTTCTCCATAGCAGCCATGGCAGATACCATGACACCACGTCCCGTTGCCTCAGTGCGTCCTAACGAGCCACCCATAACGAGTGGCTTACCGGTTACCACGGCGTGGGTGGTCATTCCCTTGTTTCGCGAGTACTGATCCATGAGCCACGCCATCTCGCGCGGACCGGTTCCCATATCCGGAGCAGGAATATCCTGGTCGGGTCCGAAAACGTCGGCCATGGCTTGTGTATAAGCCCGCATGAGTCGCTCGATCTCTCCGGACGACATCTCCCTGGGATTGCAAGCTACGCCGCCTTTCGCTCCACCATATGGAATGTCGACCACCGCGCACTTCCAGGTCATCCAGGCGGCGAGTGCCTTAACTTCGTCAAGGTTCACATGCGGATCGAAGCGAATGCCCCCCTTTGACGGACCTAATATGGTAGAGTGTATAACGCGATAACCCTCGAACACCCGTATAGCACCATCGTCCATCGTTACCGGCAGGGATACTATAACCTGACGGGCCGGATTCTTCAGTACGTTGTATATTTCCTCTTCAAGACCAAGTATCTGTGAGGCCTTTTGAAACCTCGACATCATTGCTTCAAATGGATTCTCTTTGTCCTTTAATGGAGCGGGTTCTAAGTATGCCATAATGTTCTCTTATCGCAGTTAAAAGTTTTTGTTTCTGGCCGTCCGACCGGTCACTAAGCTGGGCCGCCGACGGGGATAAAAAAATCACGTCGAAAACGGTTGCAAAGTTACCTGAATTTCGGTCTGGCGAATGCAATTTCCTTTAAAAAAGCGACTTATGGCGCTGAGCCTAAGAACATTCCGGCCAAATGTGAGTAGGTAAATTTTGTTTGGCGTTGAGCGCCGCGCGTCAAAGGAAATTTGGCGCTAGAATATCTCCAGATACGCAACAATGAAGGGTGCGGAGATGAGCAGTCCATCGAATCGGTCGAGGAAGCCCCCATGACCGGGAATCGCTGTGCCTGAGTCTTTGATTTCGATGCTGCGCTTAAGGAGGGATTCCACCAGGTCTCCAAACGTGCCACCGACGATGATGATCACGGCAATGATCATCCATTGCTCCACGGACAAGGTGTTCAAATAGACCGACAGGCCGTAGGCGAAAATCAGCGCGAGTAGCGCACCTCCAAAAAAACCTTCCCACGATTTTTTCGGTGAGATCCGCTCGAAAAGTTTACGCCTACCGAGGAATGTGCCTGCGAAGTAGGCGCCGGTATCACTGGCCCAGAGGATAAACAGGCAGCCGACCATGATCTCAAAGTTGTACGCATGGTCATCATTGAATACAGCCACGTTCAGCAACGCAAAAGGAATCGCCACATAAACGATCCCAAGGAAAGTGAAGGCAATGTTTGTAAACGGTTTACGCTCAAACTTTTTGTACAGTTTGATCATGTATACACAAGACACGATGGGAAATATGAGAAAGTAGAAGCGGTAGGAGATGTCGCCCTTTTCAATAAAAAAAGACAACAGGAAAATGGCCACGCCGCATAAGGTGCCGAACCATTTTTGAGGCACCAGGCCATCGAGCCCGGCAAGCTTGTAGAATTCAAGCAACGAGAAAAGGCAAATGATAAAGAACACGGCGCAATAAGTCCATTCGTTTACGCAAACTCCTGTGATAATTGCCGCCGAGCCAAGCAGACCTGCTATGATGCGCTGTGTAAGGTTATTGTACTTTCGAAGAGGAGCGTTCACTAGCGAAAAAATTATGGTGCGCAGGTTAATATGACTTGTCAGAAGCGGTGCCCGGTGCATTCAAATAAAGCTTGCGGACCTGATACAGCAAGACACCCGCCAGGACGATGCAAATCACCACCAAACTCCAGGGCGCTGAGTCGACTTCTTCAACATCGGTTGAAATCGCCTTAATATTATACAGATATCTCATGACCACACCGAAGGCGTTATTCACAAAGTGCGCCGCTATGGGAACGATAAGATTGCCCGACCAGTAATACAGGTATCCGAAAAGTGCACCCAACAACAACCTGGGAACAAACCCAAAGAATTGCAGGTGAATGGCGCTGAATACAAAGGCAGAGGTCCAGATGGCGAGATGAATGTTATTGGTGCCGCGCCAGAGTTCATTCTGAATCATCCCCCGAAACACAAGTTCCTCGCCAATGCCCGCGAATACCGCCATCACCAGCAAGGCAATCAGCAAGTCACCAATCGTGCTGAAGCTGGTGACCACATCGGTCATCTGAGCCAACACGTCTTCCTGTTGACGTGCCCATTGCTCGAAGCTTCCCATAAACTCCGGAAACTTGAGGTTCGCGTTCCATTCGGCCAAAGGGGAAATCGCGATCGGGAAGACCAGTCCAAGCAAGGCGACCAGCAAAAGCGTTTGAGTCAGGTGGAGGCGGCGGTCGACCAATGGCGTCAACGGCTTATGCTCCAATGCGGTAATGTGAATGATCGGAAATACGATGAAACTGATAAAACTCACTACGCCTTGTGTGAACAGTAAAGGCATGGCCATCGATAGATCAGGATTGTCATTGTACGTTACATCGATGCCGTAAACGTATGCAGCAAGCGGAATAGCCACAAATGATCCGGCGAGAATGCCGGTGAGTAGCGTAATGGTGATCCTCAGCAGTGACCATACCGGTGTTCTGTCTGATATCAACGTGCCTTGGCTGAACATTCTTGAAAGTCGCTATCTTTGCACCCAAAGATGGTAAAAATAGGCAACATCGAACTGGACGATTTTCCCGTCTTACTGGCGCCGATGGAGGACGTTAGCGATCCGCCATTCCGCATGGTTTGCAAGGCGAATGGCGCTGATCTGATGTACACGGAATTCATTTCTTCCGAAGGCCTCATCCGCGATGCCGCCAAGAGCCGACAGAAACTGGACATCTTTGAATACGAACGACCCATTGGCATTCAGTTGTTTGGTGGCGATATCGGCAACATGGTACGCTCGGCCGAGATTGCTGCCGAAGCCGGACCGGACTTAATCGACATCAATTATGGATGTCCCGTGAAAGCCGTCGCATGCCGTGGCGCAGGTGCCGCCCTCCTCCAGGACATACCCAAGATGGTTAAGATGACGGAAGAGATCGTGAAGGCCACCAGCCTCCCCGTTACCGTGAAGACCAGGTTGGGATGGGATGACAACACCCGCAATGTGGTGGAGGTTGCCGAACGACTTCAGGACATTGGTATCAAGGCGCTGACAATACATGGACGGACGCGTGTGCAGATGTACAAAGGCACAGCCGACTGGACACTCATCGGCAGGATCAAAGAGAATCCACGCATGCGTATACCTATTTTTGGAAACGGCGACATCGACACTCCCCAGAAGGCAGTGGAATACAAGAATCGTTACGGGGTAGACGGCGTTATGGTTGGTCGCGCTGCAATTGGTTATCCGTGGATCTTTAATGAGATCAAGCGTTACGCCAGGTACAGCGAGATCGTATCGCCGCCAGACATATTTGAACGCATCGATGTGACGCGAAAGCACCTGTTGTTTTCCATACGATGGAAGGGAGACCGATTGGGCATATTCGAAATGCGCCGGCACTATGCTAACTACTTTAAAGGCCTTCCGGATTTCAAACCTTTCCGCACCCGCCTCGTTGAATTGGAGAACGAAAAAGATATTCTGGCAGTGCTGGACGAAGTGGCGGAAACGTACGCATCGACGCTGATTGCCGGATAGCCTTGTCCTAATTAGTCGTCTCAACCTGCAATGACGTGACGGAGAAACAAACGTCTTGCCGGGACGGATGAGCACTGCCGTAGCAACGCTGCTATTTAACGAGCTCGTCAAACTTCGTGGACCGATGTTTACAAGTGAGATAGAGGAAGAAGGGCTTCCCCGCGAAACAGGAGATTCGGTCAGGGCCTAAGGCTTTGTCAATTGAACCATTACAGGCAAATGGTCCGAAGGATAAACCTTTCCGTCATGGTCGGTGATAGCTTGATAGCCGGAAGCCTTCCACTCCGCCGTGTGCAGTACGTAATCGATCGGCCGGCAGGCAATCGAGTTAACTTTAAAGCTACAAAATGTGCCGGGAGCCGGCGATGGCGCGGGATCCTGTAGAGACAGGCCCTCACTTCCCATGATGGCCTCGTACGGAGGTTCTTCCCGCGTACAATTCAGGTCACCCGTGACAATCGCGGGAAGCCCGCCGGCCAGTTCGGCGCCACGCTTTTTGATGATAAGGGCGCTCTGCCGCCGGGCTTCCTTCCCTATGTGATCAAAATGTGTGTTCAGCACGAAGAACGTTTTGCCAGTGGTGTTTTCCTTCATAATCGCCCAGGTGGCCACTCGGGTGATCGCCGCATCCCACCCTTTGCTGCCAGCAACGGCAGGGGTAGGCGACAACCAAAAAGTCCCTTCCCGGGTGATGGTGAACCGGCTCTTTTTATACAGGATGGCCGAATATTCCCCTTTCGTTTTTCCGTCGTCGCGACCCACGCCAATGTATGCGTACTCTCCCAGGTTCCCGATGAGGTCAATCACCTGGCTGTGCAGGGCTTCCTGAATACCCAGAATATCAGGATCGTACTTTTTCACCAGTGCGTATACCTTCGAAGTCCGCTTGCCCCATTGGTTCGCGCTATCGACAGGCGTATCGTAGCGAATGTTGTAGGTCATTACCTTCACCGACTGCGCGTGTAGAGTTGCCGCTGAAAACATCAGGGTGGCGCAAATAATGTTTCTGAGTACCCGAGACATATTTTTCACTTCGCTTTTGTTTGTCAAGACTACCGGGCCGAGGCGACATTTAGTGAGGCACCATAGTAAATGGCATTCAATACGATCTTATTCGTACCCAACCAGAATGCGCGGAAGCACAAATTGTCTGTGAATCCGATCACGCGTCCTTGTCCCAGCGCACTTACACCCACTACGGAACTCTGCTTCGCCAGGGCATAGTTTTCCTTTGAAATGTACCCGCTCATGAGTGGCAACGCGGTGTACACCATTGGATTGCTATAGGCACCTTTCGATTTTTCCATAAAGAGATTGTTTGATTTAAACAACGGCAACTTCGGACTCGTATAGCCGTACAACAGCGGATGCGTCAGGTCTACCTGGGCTTCAAAAATCGCACCACTGGTTTCCTGCGCGCCAGTGTATTCATCGATGTCTCCATAGGGTCGGGGCTTCATCTCTTTCTTGTCTTCTTCTTTCTTCATCTCAAATTTTCCGAAACCTGCATTGTTTAGCCAGGAGAGCGCATTTTCGAAGCCGATCACGGTTCCTCCTTGTTGTGTCCAGCTTTTCAGCTTCTCTTTTGTAGCATCTGAAATACCGATTGGACCCATAGTGGGTGGCAGTATGATGGTAGTGTAGCGCGCGAGTGACGCGCGTTCAAGCACGTTCGTGGGCAAAAGCGTTAACGGAATGCCAAAACGCGTATCGAGCATATGCCAGATTTCGCCAGCATCGGTGGCGGAGATCCCGTCTCCAACAATCATCGCGATCACCGGTTTCCTCAAGGGCAGGAAAGAGCTACTGCCAAGACTCACGCCCCGATAATCTAAGCCGGTCTTAAAAGCGTATACATCGATACCGTCTTTATTGACAATATCATTTATGATGTATTCGATCTGATCCGGTTGCTTGTCCTGACCACTGACCGGGATCAGAATGGCGCCGCGTTCGAAACGCGTACCATCGGCATGGTAGAACGGATCACTGGCGACCTTGATGCGGATGCCTTGACTCAGTAATTTGTAAATCGCGCGCGGAGCATAGTATCCATACGATTCGAATACGTAAGCATATTCAGATTTGTCCCCTATCCGTCTGCCGATCGGCATTTTAAGGTCGGAGAGCTTTTCTCCCAACGACGGGAGGGCACGAAGTTCTTCATAATCCACGCCAAACGCCAGCGGCAGCGTCCAGCTCGAAATGTCATAAAACAAACTGTCTTTGAATGAGGTTCGTTTCTCAAACATGCTTTTGATCAGTTTGTATTGTCTTTGATTCAGCGGCACAACGTAGCTGCTATTCGCAGAGAAAGTCTTCCCGCCTTGGGTGATATTGGACGCGGGCCTGTACACGTCGACGTCCTGCCGGGTCAAAACCTCCGCCAGGTGAAATGTGCGCATGGCATCTTTGGACGCGCTGAATACATATGCCTTCGTGGCATCCTTACCCGCCTCCGTCAATGCATCGCGATAAAATTGGCGCTGATAATTCAGCAGATCTTCGCGCATGGCGTTAACAGCCTTCAGCGAGCTCAATGCGGTAACAAATTGATTTCGTATCGTAAATGGAAATGTCAATGTGCCGTTGATGCTTTCCTGCGAGTGGCCACGAGAACTGGCTTGTTCAAAGAGTATTCCAATGGCGCCCTGCACGTCAGGAAAAGTCGATCCCTTGCCGTAATAAAAGTCGTCGTATCCCTCCTGCGTGAAGTAATAAGAACCGATATCGTCAAGCGCCTTGGCGTGATAAGTGCCAATTTGTTTGGTCAGTTCAAGGTTCTTTTCCGGCGTGAGTGGATGCATGCGGGCGGGAACACCTGGCTGAAAAAAGAAAGACGAATTCGTTCCCATTTCATGGTGATCCGTAAGCACGTTAGGTCTCCAACGCTGGAAGGTCTTCACACGGGCCCGGGATTCCGGGTGTTGGGCGACCAGCCAATCCCGATTCAGATCGAACCAGTAGTGATTGAACCGGCCACCGGGCCAGGCCTCATTGTGTTCAGTGTCGTTGGGATCGGTTGCCGTCACGATGCTCTTGCGGGCGTTGACCCAGCTGCTGAAACGCTGCATGCCGTCGGGGTTATAGGAGGGGTCGAATAGGATCACCGTGTTATTGAGGTAGTTTTCTATTTCGGGGCCTTGTGCCGCAGCGAAATAATATGCTGCAAGCAGGCCGGCGTTAACGCCGCTGGCCTCATTTCCATG
>DATHKA010000488.1:0-12827 GCA_035489615.1 Chryseolinea sp. | reverse complement strand
ATCAAGATAGGCCGTGTGGACCGGTTCGACCGTACCCGTCTGAGGAATGTATTCTTTGAATTGACCGCGTTTTACATCGGCGATGGTGATCTTTTCCTTCTCAATCTTGAGCTTCGAGCGCCGGTCAGCAAAAATGAACTGATAGCCCACGAATATCACGAAGACTGCTATGCCACCATACGTGGCAACTTTCTTCACCGTAAATCTTTTCTTCTTGAGTTGCTTATCCATCTTCCTAAATTATCGCCTGCGGGCAGGGGTTTTGCGTCGCTTCTGTACCTCCCGGATGCCAACAAGTGTGCCAACCGCAGAAGGGCCGTTTTTGCGCCCGTTTTAACGAGAGCCTGTCCACCATTTCGTTCACGGATGAACGGCATTGTCCGGTTTCGAACGCAAAATCATTGCATTCTGGCCGTTTTTTGGCGTTTTTAGCCCAACTTGGTGTATGGTATGCGCTTTGCCCACAAACGGACAACTGTGTTTGGTTATGATACAGTTTAAACCACTATAAATCGCCCCCCGAATGGAACAAAAGCAAGGCAAGATCCTAATCGTCGACGACAATGAAGACCTGCTCAAGGCAGCAAAGATGCATCTGAAGCGACACTTCGCACAGGTCGATATTGAAAAGAATCCGGAGGCGATCACGGCGCTGATGAACAATGAGGATTATGACGTCATCCTCCTGGACATGAACTTTACCAAAGATGTCAGCAGCGGCAGCGAAGGCTATTACTGGCTCGAACGCATCCTGCAATTAGACCCTTCGGCGGTGGTGGTGCTGATTACGGCATACGGCGATATTCAGATGGCTGTTCGCGCAATTAAGGCCGGCGCCACCGACTTCGTGCTGAAGCCCTGGGAGAACGAAAAGTTACTGGCCACCCTCTATTCCGCTATGCGCCTGCGTGAATCACGCGACGTGATCGAAAATCTCAAGATCAAGAACCACGAGATTAACCAGGCGTTGAATGATCGTTATTCGGAGATCATCGGGCAAAGCACACCCATGCATAAGATCTTTCAGACTATCGACCGGGTTGCTAAAACGGATGCCAATGTGCTTATCCTCGGTGAAAACGGCACGGGTAAGGAGCTTATCGCCCGGGCTATCCACCGAAACTCGGCCCGGAAGAACGAAAACTTCGTGAGCGTCGACCTGGGATCTATAACGGAGACGCTATTCGAAAGTGAACTGTTTGGTCACAAGAAGGGTGCCTTCACCGATGCGAAGGAAGATCGCGCCGGCCGGTTCGAACTGGCCAACGGTGGCACACTCTTCCTCGACGAGATCGGCAACCTGTCGCTGCCCCTTCAGGCGAAGTTGCTTACCGTTCTGCAGAACCGAAAAGTGAGCCGGGTGGGATCCAACAAGGATACCCCCGTAGATATCCGCCTGATCTGTGCTACCAATATGCCACTCTATGAGATGGTAAAAGAGAACCGTTTCCGGCAAGATCTTCTTTACCGGATCAACACGATTGAGATCGAGATCCCCGCTCTACGGGAACGATTCGAAGATATTCCGCTCCTCGCCAACCATTTCCTTAAGCACTACGCGCAGAAATACGACAAACAGGTAAACCGCATCAGCGAGGGCGCTATGGCGCGTATGCACAAACACCCCTGGCCAGGCAATATTCGCGAATTGCAGCACTCCATCGAACGGGCCATCATCCTCAGCACGGGCACGGTTCTTCAACCGGAAGACTTCAACTTTGCACAAACCGCGGCACGCGAAGACGGCAACCTCAGTCTCGAGCAATACAACCTTGAGGAAGTTGAGAAGCTGCTGATCCGCAAAGTATTGAAGAAGTACAACGGCAATATTACGCAGGCCGCATCCGAATTGGGACTGACGCGATCGTCATTGTACCGACGGCTGGAAAAATACGGACTCTGATTTATTTGTTGATTTGTTGACCGGTTGATTTGTTGATCTAGAGCCATTGGCGCATTTTGTGCTTTAATTCAAACTGATGATTGTCTGACAAGGCCCAATCGGGCACATGACCCTCGACAATGTTGAGGTCATAATTGTCAATTGTCAATTGTCAATTATCAATTAGGCTGTGTTTTCCGACTTCCGCGCGCGCGTCATTCTTCGTGTTTGTCTACTGGGGCTTACTATGGCCGCGCTAACCTATATGGTTACGCGCCCCAACATGTTGTTTGCCGCAGTGCTCACAGGCGTGATAATCGTCCTGCAACTCATCGATGTTTTTCGATTTGTGAATCAAACCAATCGAAAACTCACCCGCTTTCTCGAGTCCGTAAAGTATTCGGACTTCATTTCGGGCTTTACTTCCGACAACAAACTGGGCCGGTCGTTCAAGGACCTCAACATCGCCTTCAATGAAGTGCTCGAAGCCTTCCGCAAGGCCCGTTCAGAAAAGGAAGAACAGGGTCAATACCTGAATACCGTGGTGCAGCAGGTACGAACCGGTATTTTGTCGTTCGACACCGAGGGCAACGTTCAACTGATCAACGCGAATGCCAAGCGTTTTATGAACGCCACCAACATCAAGAACATCCGCGAACTGATTCCCCTGAATCCAAAATTGTATCATGCCCTCAACAGCGTTGAGCCGGGAAAGAGCGAACTGTACAAGGGCGCCAATGACCTCTACCTGACCATTCAGGCGACCGAGATGCGGATACGTGGAATGGACGTAAAGCTGATCACGCTGCAAAACATTCAGCCCGAACTGCAGAAGCAGGAGCTCGAAGCCTGGCAGAATCTGACGCGCGTGCTGCGTCACGAAATCATGAATTCGATTACGCCGATCTCGTCGCTAACGTCTACCCTACGCGAAATTCTCGATCACGAAATGGAGAAGAAAGCGTCGCATTACGAACTGAAAGAAGAAGGCGCCGACGACCTCCGCGAGGGACTCGCTACCATTGAAAATCGCAGCAAAGGGCTCATCAAGTTCATCGATGCATACCGGGAATACACGTCGCTGCCGAAACCGAAGTTTGCAACGGTACGGCTAAGCGAGCTTATTGAACACGTGGCAAACCTCATGCGGACGGAACTGAAGAAGACCCGTCTGGGTTTCAAATACAACTGTAGTTCCGAATATCTTACCATTCAGGCAGACGTCGAACTGATAGAGCAAGTGCTCATCAATTTGCTCAAGAATGCCATCGAGGCATTGGCCGAATCAGACCATCCCCAACTGGAACTTATTGGCCGGTATGATGAAACTTCGGTCTTGATACAGGTCATCGACAACGGTCCGGGCATTATCAAGGAGGCCCTGGAACATATCTTTGTTCCCTTCTACACCACCAAGCGCACGGGCTCGGGTATCGGCCTGAGCCTGTCGCGCCAAATCATGCAAATGCACAACGGATCATTAAACGTCGAATCCGAACCGGATGTAAAAACGGTGTTCACGTTACGGTTCTAGCGATGGGGGATCCCTACGGGATCGTTCGATTGCATTGTATGCAGCGATTTGGGATACCTACGGGATCAGTGTTTGTTTATGGGGTTATACATGCCATCAGTATCCCGTGGTGCCCACAACCCGATCCCGCGGTGACCACACCTCAATCCCAAATGGATCCCACTTCGCTAACCCATAACGCGCTAAATTTCAATAAAATCCGCGTTGCGCCACGGGGGGCAAGATATGTTCGCGTGTTGATGATACGATGTCCGAAATCCCACATCAGCCAAAAAATGTCAGGATAGTCAGATTGCGACAGTTCAGACGTCTTCCGTTATTCACATCCGACCCCACGTTTTATGGCTAACACTTACACACAAATGCACGTACAATTAGTTTTCGCGGTGAAGTTTCGCCGATGCGTTATACTGAAAGTATGGAGAGACAGTCTGTTTAAGTATATCACAGGAATTATCCAAATGCATGGACACAAGCTATTGTGCATAAATGGCGTAGAGGATCATATACATATTTTAATTGGCTTACGTCCTACACAGGCACTTTCGTCGCTGGTCCAGGAAGTAAAAAAGGCGTCTTCCAAATGGGTTAACGACCAAAAACTTGTTCGAGGTGGATTTTCATGGCAGGAGGGATTTGGCGCTTTTTCATACTCACAAAACGCGTTGCCGCGGGTGATCAGGTACATCGAAAACCAGGAGGAGCATCATCGCAAAAGGAACTTCAGGGATGAATACACATCCTTGCTAAAGGAATATGAAATTGCGTTTGACCACCGTTACATCTTTCATGACCTGACCTCGTGACGGCTTGACGCCGCGACCATTGAGTGTGCCTTGGTGGCAGTGGGTGGCAGGCGAGGTACTGGTAGCGAGGCGCAATGTACTGATGTGGATCCCTATGGGATCGAGGTGTGGCCTGCGTGGTATGGGATCGAGTGCGTTGGATCGATGTGTGATCATCCTTTTAAAATAGATTTTGTAACTATGTTGTGGGATTCCGGTAATCGTTATGCAACCCTAAATTTCATCTCTTGTCTTTCACACCAAAGAACGGGTCATGATCAAAAACTACCTCGTCGTTGCATTGCGCAACATATTCAGGAACAAACTGTTCGCCTCCGTAAACGTCCTGGGTCTCGTTTTTGGCATCTGCAGCGCCTTGCTCATTTTTCTATGGGTCAAGGACGAACTCAGTTACGACAAGTTCCATACAAATAGCGATCGCCTCTATCGGGTCATGGAGAATCAGACGTATTCAGACGGGCGGTTGTACACCTTTGCCGCCACACCCGGCCCCATGGCTCCCTTCATTAAGGAAAAATTTCCTGAAATAGAAAAATCGACCCGTTTTACCTGGGACATCAACCGCCTGTTTCAACTGGAGGAGAAATCGTTTTACGAGACGGGGAAATACGTCGATCCTGACTTTCTCGCCATGTTTACTTTTCCCATCATAAAGGGCGACGCCAGCACCGCCCTCAACGATAAGCACAGCATTGTGATCACCCAGAAGATGGCAACCAAGTACTTCGGCAATGAGGACCCCATTGGCAAAACGCTGCTGCTCGATACTAAAGATGCTTTCAGCGTTTCGGCGGTGATGAAGGATATACCCGTTAACTCGTTCATCCAGTTCGACTATCTACTCCCATTTGCCTTCTTCTGGGACGAGAACAAAGGCTGGCTGGACCAGTGGGGCAACAACAACATCCGAACCTTCATCATGCTGCAGGCTGGCGCCGATGTTGAAGCCTTTAGCGCGAAGTTCAAACACGAAATCAAGGAGCATAATGAAGATACCAATGTCGAACTCTTCATCCAGAAGTATGGCGACATCTACCTGCATGGCAATTTTGAGAATGGCGTGGCATCCGGCGGAAGGATCGAAACGGTGCGGATCTTTTTTGTGGTCGCGGTATTCGTGCTCGTCATTGCGTGCATCAACTTCATGAATCTTTCTACTGCACAAGCAACGAAGCGCGCCAAGGAGGTTGGGCTGCGCAAGGTGATCGGCGCCGGACCTGGACAGGTATTCAGACAATTTATGGGCGAGTCCTTCCTGACGGTATTCATCAGTGCCAGTTTCGCACTGGTAATTGCGCTACTAGCGCTACCGTTGTTCAATACGATTACCGCGAAAAAACTTGACATTTCGGCGCTCGATGCCAGTGCGCTTTGGGTGATGGTTGGTATCGTGGTCTTCACGGCATTCGCCGCTGGCATCTATCCGTCGCTGATGATTGCAGCGTTTAAGCCGGTGCAGGTAATGAAGGGGCAATTGAAGAGTGGCAGCGCAGCATCGACTTTTCGTCGGATATTAGTCGTGTTTCAATTTTCATTGTCCATAATCCTGATCATCTGCACCGCGGTTGTATTCCGGCAGGTACGATACATGGAAAACCGCGATATCGGATTCGCACGAGAGAATGTATTCTATGCCTGGGTTACCTCGGATATCGGTTCGAAGTTCGAAACCTTCCGCAGTCGCCTGGCGTCTGAGCCAGGGATTGAAACTGTGACAGGATCCGGACAACTACCGATCAGCATTGGAAACTCGACCATGGGTGTATCGTGGGAAGGAAAAGATCCCAATAGCCAGATTCTATTTACCAACCTCGACGTCGACTTCGAGTTTGTGAGTACGTTAAAGATGACGATGGCCGAGGGGCGAGCCTTCGACCGGACCAATACCACCGACACGGCCAATTACATTGTAAACGAAAAGGCTGCCGAAAAATTTGGCTTCACGGGCGGCACTGCCGATCGCGACTTAACGATGTGGGAACGCAAGGGTAAAATTGTCGGCGTCGTGAAAGATTTCAACTTTGGATCCCTTCACAGTGCCGTCGACCCTCTCATCATTCGGCTCAAGCCTGAAAATATCAATTGCCTCATAGTACGGGTGAAAGAAGGGCAAACATCCGACGCGATAAAGTCGGCGGAAAAGCTATGGAAAGAATACGCGCCCGGGTATCCGTTCAAGTACTCCTTCCTGGATCAGGATTGGGAGGAATTTTACAGCGCTGAGGCACAGCAGGAGAAGGTCTTTAATACCCTTGCTACGCTGTCTATTTTCATCAGCTGCCTCGGACTTTTCGGCCTGTCTGCTTTTTCAGCCGAGCGCCGCACCAAGGAGCTGGGCATCCGTAAAACACTCGGTGCCACGGTGCCTGGTCTGGTACGTCTTATGGGGACGGAATTCACCGGTCTTGTTCTGCTGGCCGCGTGTATAGGCTGCCCGTTGGGCTGGTACCTTATGACCCTGTGGCTGGCAAAATTCGCCTTCCACATCGATGTCGGTGTACTTACTCTTGCCTCGGCTGCGTTCGCCTGCCTGTTCGTTTCACTCGTAACGATTGCGTACCATTCTATTCGGGTGGCGGGGGCAAATCCGGTGAGAAGTCTGAGACAGGAGTAGAGTCTAAAATTGTCAATTGACAATTACCAATTGACAATTGGGGACGGGGCTATCGCCCCGTTTTTGTTAGGATTTCCGATGGCGCCACGTGGCAAATGTGATTGTTGTCTTGCGGTAATTGCATTAGGTCCCATCTGTATGAACGAAAATGTAGTTAAATCAAAATCGTTTCAGTTTGCCGTCGCTATTACCCAGTGCTGTTGGGAATTATTCGAACGGAAAGAGTATGTATTGAGCAAACAGCTTTTACGCTCGGGGACTTCAATAGGAGCAAATATAAGGGAAGCCCTTAGCGCCAGCAGTCGGCGCGATTTCGCTTACAGGCTGACGATATCGCTTCGTGAATGCGACGAGACAATGTACTGGCTCGAGCTACTGCATGCCTGCAATTGCCCGCAAAACGAACAATACACCGTACTCCACAAAAGTGCAAAAGAGTTGATAAAAATCTTGACCAGCATCATCAAAACAACTCGCGAAACCTTAACATCAAAATAACAGAGTTATGACTTAAATAGTTAACAGGACTGCCCCCGACGGGGGCTCACCAATTGTCAATTTTCAATTGTTAATTGCTTTCGGCAACTCAATAGAAAAAATCGTCCCCTGCCCCACCTTCGTCTCGAACCAGATCCGCCCATGCATTTGTTCTATCGCCTGTTTGGCAATGGCCAGGCCCAGGCCGGACCCCGATTTCTTGGTGCTGAAGTGAGAGAGGAAGATACGGTCCGCAATCTCGGGATCGATGCCTTTGCCATTATCCTGAAAGCGGATGACGTAACGATTGTCATGTTCGGCGAGCGAAACGCGCACTTGCTGCGCGTAGCCCGGACGTGATGCCTGGAATGCGTTGAGGATAATGTTAGAGAACGTGCGTCCCAGCAGCTGCTCATCACCGCGCACATGGGCGTCGCTGATCGTATGCGTTAAAGTAATCTCGCCCGATTGGCTATGCAACAACACGATGCGCTTAACCAGCGACACCAGTTCGAGGCGCTGCATGATAGGTTCGGGCATTTTAGCGAATGTGCTGAAGGACGAGGCAATACCATTTAGGGTATCCACCTGGGTGAGCAGCGAAGTGATGGCCTTCTCTGTCTTGTCGGATGAATTGGCGCCGGTCTGCACGGCCCGTTGGAGCTGTTGCAGGGTGAGTTTCATCGGCGTAAGCGGGTTCTTGATCTCATGCGCGACCTGTTGGGCGATCTCGCGCCAGGTGCGCTCTCGTTGCGTCTGCTCCAACTCGGCCTTGCTTTCACTCAGCTTAAATAGCATTTGATTGTATTCCTTCACCATCAACCCAATCTCGTCGTCGGCTCGCCACGTAAGCGGTTGGTTTACCTTCGTCAGCGACGTGCGCTGCAGTGACTGCGTGATGAACTTCAAAGGAAACGTCAGCCACTCCGAAACAAAATAAGCCAGGATGACCAGTACGATAAAGATCAGGGCAAAGATGTTGAGGATGTTGGCAATGATTCCGATCTGCGCCCGTTCCATCGATGAAGCGCTTTGAAAGAACGGGATGGCGAGGATTCCGATGAGTCGTGCGGAGAGCGGCGACTTGAGCGCGGCATACGATACGTAGTACGACAGGCTGCCGATGCGCTCCGTTTCAATCACAAAATTCTCACCGGAGCGGATATCGTGCAGGGCCCCGGCATTGACGTAGTTCGACATCAGTTCGTTGTCGAATATCTGCGGTTGCGTGGTCGCGAATAGCTCGCCGGATGCCGTGTATACATTAGCATCCAGGTTGGTGAGCGTGGCCAGATCCGTGAGTTGATTCTCAAAGCTCACCACGTTTACATCCCGGCCAGACAAGTAGTCGTCGAGTTGTGCCGACAGCGGCAGGCTAAACGTCTCGGCGCGCTTCAGATATTCGGCATTGAGTTGTCGCTGTGACGTCCGGCTCGTCAGGTTTAGCGTCGTAACGCTTACGAGAATGAGTGGAAGGAAAAACGCAATATTCAACAACAATTGAATGCGGGCCGAGTAGTTCAGCTTTTCCCGCTTGAAGTAGCCCGCCACACCCAGCACAAACAGGAACACCAGTATAATACCCAACCCGAGCACGAGTAAGAAGGAGAAGCTGGCCAGCGCATAGGTGCGTGACGGGACCGGCGAAGAGACAATAGCCACGCGATCGTTCTGATCTTCATGGGCGATATGCACATAGCCGTCCACCTCAAGGCCATTGTGGTATAGCGCCGGGTTACCCAGCCACTCGCGGCTAAATGCCTGATCGTAGTTGAAGTTTCCTGTGGTAAATAGTATCGTCGTGTCGGCATACACCGCGTAGCTGATGTCGTCGGCGTGATAAAACTGCTGAAAGGTATTATCAACCAGCAACTCGGGATACACCGTGTCCGGAATGATCTTCTTCAATGACAGCTCGAGGATTACGTAAGCATTCGTGAACCCATTCCTGTTCAACGGTATCTTCACCAGGTACTTCTGTGTCACGTTTCGCGTGGGACCGGGAACAAAATAGACTCCTTCGTTCGCCGTGTGGTACGCATCCTGGTCATAGATACCCACGAATGCAGACAACGACTGATTGGTTCGGTTGCCGAGTGGCTCGCCGGTTGCGGCAAACAACCAAATCTCAACGTCGTACTTGTTGAAATAAGTAGGGAGAAACACTTTCCGAATCTTCTGTCGGATTGCATCGCGACTGAGAAAAGGGTTGTTAATGCGCATTTGAATGAAACCGTCTCCGGCTATTTTATATCCGGTCTCATGCAGCAGATATTCACCAAATATGTCGCGATCGATCAAAAAGTTGTCGGCGAATCGAAACTGATTGTCGATTTGTTCCTGCCGGCCGAATACACGGATGGCGTAGGCGCCATTGGCAGACAGGAATGAGATGGCGATGAACAGATAGGAGAAGGTGGCGAAAGTAAGGTGTCGCAAGCCCGCGTAGAGGCGCAAGTAGTAGATGATTAAAAAATAGGCCGTGCCGGTGATGAGCGACGAAACATAGTCTTGACCGGAGAACGTATTTATTATCGAAAACAAACCCACTGCCAGCAGGAAGCAGAAGAGGATACGCATGGCGCTGCCGTCGCCGATGAGAAGGCGCATGTTGGTATGCGCGAACATGAATGCACAAATTCCAGACAATAACACTACCGCGAAGGCGACCAACCGCACGCCATTGAAAGTCAGGGATTGCGTGATGTCCAGCACGACGGTGGAGTTGTTATAAATGGTCTGGATCACGACAAAAGGAAATAGTACTGCCAGTAGAATGGCAAGCCCACAAAATACCGACAACAGCCAGTTAAGCCAGTTGTGTGTGAGCAGTCGCTGCAGCAAGGCGAAGCGCTGAGAGTTCTTAAACAGGTAAAGGCATGCCACCAGCACCACCAACTCGTTTAGCATCAGGTCTCCCAGCGATGCGTTGAGCGTCGATGAGGCGAAAACCAGTGGATTGAACAACCATGATGGATATGGCGTGTGGGGGAACCCAAGGGTCACCATGGTGAATCGCAGCCCGTACAGATAGATCAGCAAAACGAGCCAGCCCACATCGGGCCGCCGGCTGTCGCGCGCCTGCGTGTAGACGTACGTTGTGATGAGCACGATCGCCACGAGCGCCATCAGTGTGCCCGCCAGCTGCCCGGCGCGCTGCATTTGACTAAGTTGTGGCGAGAAGGTCAATCGAAAGGGACAAACCTCGCCGACGCAAACCGGCAGGCCCACGCTGGCGTCAGGCTCAGCAAGGGTGAAATGCTCATTGCTGAACAACTTGCTATTCCACCATGTGCTAAGATAATTGTTGCGAATGGTATAGTTCCGAAAGAGTGGTATCACCACGATGAGCCATTGCCGGTCGTCGATCTTCCATTTCTTTGCGAGGTAGTCGCCATTTCCGCCTTTGAGTAATTTCAGTTCGAAGTTACCAGACACAGAGGCGGGTGTGGGCACGTAACGATTGTCGGACCACAGCAGGACACGTTGCGCATCGTAAACGAAGTATGCATTACCATCGACGTTTTGCAGCACGGGGTCCGAGTGCTGCTTAACCAGTGACACATATTCGGCAGCTTGTTGATCGACATCGTCCAGGATATGCGCAAGGTTCTGACCAATGTCTGCAATGGTCGTACTTGACGCGCTTGGACGATCGAAGAAAGCCAGAAGGACCAATCCCACCAACAGGAAACCGAGCGCGGTAATGAGTCGTCTAAGATTCATTTACTGTTATACTAGTATTGGGATTTGGATTCGATACCAGCTGCCTTGTCGCTGGAGTCAATCACGCCCCAGGGTGTGAAACCTAATCGCTAAATCTCCAAATTACGAAATCCCCAAATGAATCTTATCTACCCGATTCCGCCGAACCAGTATAGATAAAGTACCCGTGAGTATCGGTAGTTCAAGGGAGCTCCAACGACAGCAAGACCAATAACGATCGCGATATAGGTCCACTCGGAAGGATCCAGGGTGAAATAGAGCGCCAGGCCAACAATGGTGATCAGCGCTACGGTGAAACCATAACCCACATACATCGCGCCCTGATAGAATCCCGGTTCCGGCTCGAGCCTCACACCACACACAGGGCATCGCTCGTTCATGACGTTAAACTTGGTGAGCTTTCCGGCGGAGTAGGTAAACATATCCCCTTCCCGGCACTTGGGACACTTAGCGTTCAATACTGCGCTGAGATAACTTCTGGGCATTCCTGGTGGATTTGAACCA
Organism: Chryseolinea sp.; assembly: GCA_035489615.1. Lineage (GTDB taxonomy): Bacteria > Bacteroidota > Bacteroidia > Cytophagales > Cyclobacteriaceae > Chryseolinea. The sequence goes on along the minus strand of DATHKA010000488.1, from coordinate 1,284 downwards.
AAGATAACCGATGATTAACACGGCAAGGTATGGCATGGATAACAAGTAAAGAATTCCCATATTAATACCTGCAGCAATACCAGGATTGCCGCTGGAATAATTGTTCTCCAAAGTCGAACGACACATGGCGCACTGCGCAGCAACGTCAGTGGCTGCGACAGCCAGCACGAAGATTATCAAAATGAGTCGTTTCATAACGCTGGAATTGATAATTGACAGGTTAACAATTACTACGAAAGGCCGCATGTTCGTTGCTGTCTGTGGACCCGGTGCCGCGATTCGAAGAAGCTCAGGAATGCCCTATATACTCCGTTCAAATTAAGCCGATCCAACTACCGGGCCAAACAGGGCGATAGCCCCGGCCTTAATTGTCAATTGACAGTTGTCAATTATAATACGGGCTAATCATCAAATAAACCACCACCCCCGTTACTGCCACGTACAGCCAGATTGGAAACGTAATCTTCGCGAGTCTGCGATGCCGGGCAAAATCTCCCCTCAGTCCCCGGAGGAAGGTGAACAGCACCAAAGGTACAACACCTATCGATAGTAAAATGTGCGTAATCAGGATGAAATAATAGGCGTATTTCAGCGGTCCATCTCCTTCATATGCGGTAGAATGGCTGGTCATGTGATACAGCACGTAGAGTACAAGGAATACGCCCGACAGCCCCATGCAAGTCTTCATAAGCAGCTCGTGCCGACGCCGGTGTCCGCTCTTGATCGCCACAACTGCCGTCACCAGGAGCACGGCCGTCAACCCGTTGATCGTGGCATAAATAGGCGGCAGGAACGAGAGGTCATAGCCGTCGACCTTGACGCGGAACAGCACCGCCACGACCAGGGGTATGGCGATCGAAATGATGACGATCAACAGGTGATAAGGATCTCTTCTCTTTTCAAGCGGTGTTGTCGTCATGGCTGGATGTCGTTGTGATTTGCATAGGCGGGTGAGGACGTACGAACCGCATACCGCCACCAAAGATAAGGCAGTTTTCGCGAGGTTAAACCAGCGGCGCCCCACGCTTTTGCCAACTTTACGGCGCAATCGATCGATGCGCGGCAAAACGCGGACAGGGATTTGATTGAGCGTCACCCGATAACGTTACCAGAGACAACGCATTGGCCGTACGTCACCTACAGCCACTGGTCTGTATTAGTTTTCCACGTATTAGTATTTCTTCAGGATAATGGTGATCTCCGTCAGGAGACGGTCCATGTCGTCTCTGTCGCCGGCGGTGTACTGTCCCCGGATCGCCCCTCGCCTGTCCAGCATCACCACGT
>DATHKA010000487.1:0-9449 GCA_035489615.1 Chryseolinea sp. | reverse complement strand
TTTTCATATCATTGCGGGTTAGAATGTCGAACAGCCGCGCCAAATGCGGCAAGTCAAAGCTAGCGACACATTTGAAAATTTGTAATCCCAGAATAGGTGTATACGAGCACCAGCTATCGGGGATGAGCGACACCGTTTGTGGTACTGGTTAATGAACGCTAATGAAATTGGATTCCTTGCTATTCTGTTCGCAGCGTGTCAACAGGATTTCGAGCACCGGTCTTGATTGCCGTACTGCCGATGGTCAATAGGGCAAGCAAAATAGCTACAGCTCCGCCTAAGGCAAATATCCACCAAGCCAGGTCAATTTTATAGGCGAAACGTTGAAGCCACGCATTTGCTGCAAGCCAGGCTAATGGTACGGCCAACAGAATGGAAATAAGAATGAGTTTAACGAACCCGGCGGAGAACAGTACGAATATCTGCGCAGTCGTAGCACCCAATACCTTTCGGATGCCCATCTCCCGGGTACGTTGCTCAGCAGCATAAACGGCCAGCCCCAACAACCCGAGACAGGAAATGAAAATGGATAGCGATCCGAAAATGCTGGATAGTTTGCTGATGACCTGCTCGCTTCGGTACATTCGCTGAAAGGCGTCGTCGAGAAATGAATAGCTGAATGCATAGCCGGGGTTGTAGATACTATAGGCCTTGCGCAGGCTGCTGATTCCCTCTTCTGTTTGTCCGGGTTTCGTTCTGACGAGGATCGTTCCGAAGTTCATACCTTCCTTGAAGTCCAATACAATTGGCATGAGGCTATGGTGCAACGACTGTCCGTTATAGTCATTCACTATTCCGATGATCGGCCCTTTCTTTTCGAACACGGAGATAGTTGCTCCTAAAGGATTCTTCAAGCCCATTTCCCTAATGCCCGATTCACTCACGATGAAGCCCGTAGTGTCTGCCGGAAATTCGTCTGAGTAATCCCTGCCTTCGATTATCCTCAACCCCAGAAGCTTCACGTAGTCATATCCTACAGAGGTGGGGATAAAATTCACTGCATGGTCCGGATGTTTGCCTTCCCAATTGACGAAGGGTCCCGTTAACCCCATTGTATGCGGCGTCTGGGAGCTGCGATCAACGTAAGCGACACCCGGCAAACGCATGGCTTCCCGCTTGAAGGCCTTATAGTTTTTGATCAGTGCTCCTTCCAGGCGTATTTAGATTACGTTGTCCCGGTTGTAACCGATATCCTTGGTTCGGATATACTTCGTTTGAATTCCCACCACCATCGTGAGGATGATCAGCAGAATGGACAAGGCAAATTGAAAGACCACCATGCTTTTACCGAAGCCAACCGAACGGGCATTGAAAATTACTTTTCCCTTAAGCGCTCTCACGGGCTTGAACGTCGACAGCAACACGGCGGGATAGCTTCCCGCAACAAGACCTACGCCGGTTAACGTAGCCACCACGGTACCTATGAACGAAAGTTCATGCCAGGGAAGAGTGATTTGTTTTTCTGTCAGGAAGTTGAACGCAGGTAGCGCAAGGTATGCGGTGAGCAAGGCCAGACCGACGGCGAAAGTTGCCAGTATGAAAGTTTCGCCCATAAACTGCACGATCAGATTAACGCGACTGGCACCCGCGACCTTCCTGACACCCACTTCCCTGGCCCGCTTAAGCGACGTGGCCGCCGACAGATTCATGAAATTCACGCAGGCGATGATGAGGATCACCACGGCAGCAACCGTCATGGAATTGACATAGTCGATGCGGCCTCCTGTTGGTCGGCCACTCTCAAAATTTCCATAGAGGTATTGATCACCAAATCGCTGCAACCCCAATTCCACTTTCACGTTGCTTCCTTTCTGTATGTCCAAACGTTCATCCAGGTAGCCAACTAATTTTTTTTCAAAGAGCGCGGGATCGGATCCGGCTTTCAATTGAATGTAGGTATAGGTTCCGAAGTGCCCCCAGTACTTTTTGAAGTCATCGTGCTCTACCCAGTAGTCCCAATTGGCGAGATAGTCGACTTGATCTGATGCCGAAGCCGGCAAATCTTCGAACACCGCTGTTACTTTAACATCCCTGCTCATGCTTTCGCTGCTGAATTGCAGGGACGACCCAAAGGCGCTTTCCACAGTGCCGAAGAACAGTTCAGCCATCTTGCGCGAGATAGCAATACCATTTTGATCAGCCAGGGCACTCGTTGTAGAACCAGCCAGCAATGGATATGAAAACATCGAGAAGAAATCCTTGCCTGCCCTGCTTCCGCGCATCTTATAGGCCTTGTCTCCCAACGAAAACGATTCATAGGTATCCCCCTGCTGGCTGAGGCGCAGTACCTTGGCAAATCCGGATGCGTACTCGACTTCCGGAAAGTCGTTCTTCAGGGCTTCGGGAAGCAATGCCGGAGAGTTGTAGCCGGCGTTGACCTGGTCCCCAAAATACCGACGGGTGTAGACACGATACAGTTGATCACCCTTGCTGTGAAAGTTGTCTATGCTTCGCTCGCTGTCGACCCATAAATAGATAATAAGGCTGCAAGCAAGACCCAATACCAATCCGAGAATATTGATAGCGGAAAACATCTTGTTTCGCTGAAGTCGGCGAAATACGAAGGTGAAGTAACTCGTGATCATAATCGTCGAATGATTTTTAGTGGACATTCTTTTGAAGGCATAAGGACGCAGAAACCTGAGGGCCTGAAGCACATAGAGAAGCCTCGCTCTTCTCATCCCGTATTTGCGGGTCCATTTTTCATAGAGCTCAAGCAAATCACCTTGCATCTCCTCAACCAGCAGGGAAGAACAGAACCATTCGAGTATTCGCCCTGGCCATGTGGGAGGCATACTACGTTTGTCACCTTTTTGAGTCATGTGGTTTTGGGATGTATCGCGCCGCGTGGAACCTGTTTCCAAAGTTGTTCTCTCAAGTCGCGAATAGCGAGGAGGGTCCTGCTGCCCAGTGGCGTGATGAGAAAGAACCGTTTCCGCCTTCCGCCTCTTTCTGCTGAGGCTCCGCCCATGAAAGATTTCACGTAGCCTTTGGCCTGAAGGCGGTGGAGGGTGGCGTGGATGGCACTTATGCTTAAGTCTCTTCCGGTCTGAAGTTCGATGGCTTCGTTGATGGCGACACCATAGGCGTTGTCACCGAGCGTGGCAACGATCAGCAGTACTATCTCCTCAAATTCTCCGAGCTGTGTCTTTCGCATGTTGATGGGCGAGAGTATTACATTCAATTTGAGAGAACAAATAGAATGCCATGATGGGTTCCTCAGGATTTCAACGTGACGAGAAGGGAATTCCCGAACTGACTTGTTCGGATACGGACAAAAGTGGGCGCAATTGAGACGACGTCAAGCGCAGTAGAGCGACGCAAAATATGCCGGCCGCCGTCTGGTCATTACGAATAGTCAATCACGTATTTATGTGATTGTTAAACTGGCTAAGGTGCCATAGATTTGTCTTCGCCAGAATGAGACGCGCTATCGACAAATTGATACAGTGTCTATTGATTCTTTACTCGATAGACGCCCTGCCTCAGGATCCCTCCATGGATTCGCTAAAACACGAGCTCGAGAAAAGACAACCTGATACTACACTGGTCAAGCTCCTTTACACGCTCAGTTTTCGCAATGCTGGTGTGAACGCGGATACAGCGTTCATGTATTCTCATCGTGCCCTGGTACTGGCAGAAAAGATAGGTTATGTGGACGGAATCTTCTGGTCTGAATTGACTTTATCGGCCTCCTTGGCCGTGCTTGGCAACTATCCCTTGGCGTTGGAGCATGGGCTGGAGGCGCTATCACAGGCGAAGGTCAATGCCAAGATTCTGCAATTGGCCTATGCAAATGGAAACCTGTCAGAATGCTATTTTTTTATGGGTGAATATGACAACAGCCTCATGTATGAGAGCGCTTGTGTGGCTGTTGTTGAACAATCGGCCAACCAAGCGGAAATGTATTTTCTCTGGATTCAGTTATCCAGAATTTTTGAAGCAACGGGCAAGTTAGACTCAGCACTTTTCTATTCGAGGAAAGCATATTCAAAAATAAAATCCATTCAGCACCCATATGCCGAGTGCGTGTTGTCACCTGTTATTGGGAATGCCTACGCGATGAAAGGCGCCTATGATTCGGCACTCTTTCATTACCGTCGGGGAGTCAGCCTCTCAATAGAACTGAACACAGAGACAGATTTGATTGATAACTACAATGGTATGGCCAAAGTATTTGTCGCTGTTGGACATGTCGACTCATCTCTTCATTATCTACAACGGGTAGTATCCAGAAAAATAGCAAAGTCATACCCCACAGGCCTACTAAAGGCCGCCACTTTGCTCGCCGAGATATACGGTCCAAGGCGTCAGGCCGATAGCACCTTGAAATATTTGCGACTAGGTATGGCAATAAAGGATACGTTGTACAACCGGGAGAAAACAATTGCGGTCCAGACCCTTATTTTCAAAGAGCAGGAGAATATGCGCAAGGTGGCTGCATTAAAGGAAAAATGGCAAAATCAGGTCATAGCTTATGTGTCTGTCACATTTGTTGTATTAATGATCATAACTGCAGGTGCAATGTTAAGAAGCCATCGTCGAAAGCAACTGCAGCGCATGCGGAACAGCATCGCTGACGACCTGCACGACGAAATGGGTTCGACTTTAAGCAGCATCGGGATAATGAGCGAACTGGCAAAGACAAAATCGCCAGAGTCTGTATCAATCCTGAATTCGATAAGTGAAAGCGCGACCACCATACAGGAGAACATGAGCGACATCTGGGCTGAAGACAATAAGAAACTTCGCGAAAGTTTATGTCAGTTGATTGATTCAGCAGATGGGATGTTGTGCTCGGGTACGTTTTCTGATGCGACCCGACTGATGCAAAATGTGGCTCAGGCTGAACCGAATGTTATTATGATGGATATTAACATGCCCGGCACATCGGGAATCGAGGCGGTTGTGATCCTCAACGAAAAGCGTCCTGACATCCAGATACTGATGCAGACGGTCTTTGAAGATGACGATAAGATCTTTGCGGCGATTTGCGCGGGTGCGTCTGGGTACATGCTGAAGAAAACACCTCCACAGAAAATGATCGAGGCTGTCCGGGAGACTTACGCAGGTGGTTCGCCGATGACGGCTTCCGTGGCTGCTAAAGTCCTAAAAATGTTCCGACTGCAAAGTGGTTTGCCGAAAAGCGAGTTTGTCAATCTCTCCACGCGCGAGAAACAGATACTTGGCCTGCTCGTGAGCGGTAAATCCTATAAGGTAGTGGCTGCTGCGTGTTTCATCTCCATCGATACGGTTGGCACGCATATCAGGCACATCTATGAAAAGCTGCATGTTCATTCCAAAAGTGAAGCCGTGGCAAAAGCAATTTTACAGAAATTGGTCTGAAGTAGTGCCGCTTAGTCTTACGCACTTCTGGCCTGGACTGGCTAACCGCTAACTGGCAAGGGTCGTTAGGTTCTAATTTCTCATGAAATAGATGAGGATAAGGCCTACTCATACGCGCGAGCTCCCGTACGCGTCTCATGTAGAAAAAAGTCGCCACGATCATAAGCAAGGTGCCAGATGACGTGAGCACAAGGCCAGCGGCATGGCCGTTATCTATCCAGGCTTCTCCGGACGATAATCGCGCTTTGTGTAACGCCGAGAATCCAGTATCAACAACAAAGCCCGATGTTATTAATCCGATAACCGTTCGCACCCAGGCAAGGTGAGTGCGATATGCTACGCCAGTGTGGTTTCTGGATATAAAGTTCTATTGAATTCACCCATCATCATCTTAAAATCAACTGCTTGCCGGACGCACAAATATTTCTTCGAACTTCGATTTAATCAACTTCACGGATGCATCAGAAATTTTATCCCGGCTGTCGTCTACCTCATAAGTAAACGATGTTGGTCCCAGTTGATCGACGCGTATAAAGACGTACACCAGTTTCTTCAGTTTAATGGCCGCTTCGCCTTGAAGTATTAACGTGACGGCATCAGAGAATTTTTCAAGGTTCCTGTCAGTGATTCTCTGTTGCGCAGGGGTCTGCTGGATGCGCGAGTTGAGTTTGACGTGTGACATTTATTTTTGGTGAGGAGGTCCGGAATGTGTCGTAAATAACTTTTTGGTTCGCCACCAAGTTAGGTCAATGTTTTTAAACTGCGCAAGTTCTTCCGGAATGCACATGATTGAGCCCAGTGTTATAGTACGTGTTCAGCATGCATGGAGCGCCTTGCTCACCCGCTACGCTTCGGAAATGTTTTGAACGTTAATTGGTGGAAATTAAGGTGTTGTTCCATCATTATATTACCTTTCCGATGGAAAAAGTGACTACGCCATTAGCGTAGTGTACACTATTCGGGGGTCAGGTTTAACAATTAAGCGAGATGGCAAAGTTCAATCCAAAACAAGTTGAAGAGATAAATGCTATTATTAAGTCAGTAGAGGCTGAAGTGAAACCAGGAATGGAGATCGGCGCCAAAGAGCGAACGAGTCTGGCAAGCCTGTTACAGGCTAATAAGATAGAAAAGCGTCCCAAGCATTTCAAAAGCAAGGCGGAATATTCGGATGCGATAGTAACCTACTTCGTTAAGGAAAAAGGATTACCCAAAAACCGGTTCAGTGGGAACCTGCAAACGTCGATCTATCTTATTTGATCGTTCGTCACGGTTGTTCATGTCTTGCAGGTAGACCATGCCTCGCTGAACTCGCGCCTTATTTCAGGGATTTCGCCTAGAAGTCGCAACACCAACTTCTAGCCCATTTCGTTATATTTGATATATGTCGGCCATCATCCCAGGCTACGAATGTGATGTGTTTGTCAGTTACCGCCAAAAGGACAACAAAGGCGATCACTGGGTAACGGAATTTGTCGATTCATTGCGAACCGAACTCGAGTCGACTTTTAAAGAGGATATCTCGATCTACTTCGACTGCAACCCAACCAATGGTCTCCTGGGGACACACGATGTCGACGCCTCGCTCGAAAAAAAACTCAGATGCCTGATCTTCATACCCGTTATTTCGCAGACCTATTGTGACACAAGAACTTTCGCCTGGCAGCATGAGTTCCTTGCTTTCAAAAAAAATGCTTCACAAGACGATTTTGGTTTAAAAATAAAATTGGCCAATGGAAATGTTGCAAGCAGGATATTACCTGTCTGCATTCATGACCTGGAGGCCGAAGATAAACGGTTACTGGAAGCCGAACTGGGAGGACCCGTTCGCGGCGTGGAATTCATATATCGCAGTACCGGTGTGGTACGTCCGTTAAAATCCATCGAAGAAGATAATAAGGCAAACATTAACCATACCTTTTATCGCGACCAGATCAACAAAGTGGCGCGAGCCGTTAAAGAATTAATTATTGGCATTCAAAATCCAATTATTTCGCCCGGGGAAATTCGAATCGTAAAGGCCCCAAATTCAATTAAGGCGAGCTCCAGGAAAAAATATGGCTTGCTTGCATCCGCTATAATTCTGCTTGGCATTGTAAGTTTTGGGTACTATTACTTAGGAGGCTTTGGAATTAAGTTTGCATCAGCCGCTGACAAGTCAATCGCTGTTCTGCCGTTTGTAAATATGAGCAATGATCCCGAGCAGGACTATTTCAGTGATGGTATTTCGGAGGACATCTTGAATCACCTCACTAAAATTGCCGACCTCAAGGTCAAATCAAGAACCTCCACGCTCCAATATAAAGGCACTCAAAAGGCAATCACTGAAATTGGTGACGAACTCGCCGTAGGCAATGTTGTGGAAGGAAGCGTTCGCCGAATTGGGAACAAAATCAGAGTCGTTGTACAACTCATCGACGCAAAAACTGATGTTCGCCTGTGGTCAGAAAGTTACGACCGCGAAGTGAAAGATGTGCTGGCCCTGCAAAGCGAGATAGCCATTGAAATTGCCAACGCCCTGGAAGCAAAACTTACGGAGACAGAGCGAAAGAACATTCAAAAAGAATCTTCACAAAATGCAGTTGCCTATGACTATTTTCTCAGGGCAAGGGAGGGCCGCTTCTGGTTTAATGGATCAAAGGCCGAGCTTGAAACCATAATACAAATGGTTAATAGGGCTATCAAGTTGGATCCCAATTTTTCACAGGCATATGCGCTGAAGGCACGGGCATGGTATAATCTCCGCACTTTCGGAATCACGCAAAAGTTGTGGCAGGATTCTGCCCTTTATTATAGCTCAAAAGCCATTGCCACCGACCCTTCTTCGCCGGATGGATACATTGTGCAGGCCAATGTATTTCGCTATCTCGGTAAGATAAAAGAAGCGGAGGAGGCCACCTTCAATGCATACCAGCTTGCGCCGAACAATGCAGACGCATTGCGGTCGTATGGCTTCCAAATGCTTCGCAGCGGAGATGAGCATGGAGCCGACATGATCTTAAAAGGAATATCAAATCAATTCTCCACGACCGACCCCGATTACTATGTAGCGTTATCCGGTCCCTTTTTTAATCTTGAGGAACTTCCCACGCAAATAAGGTTAATCAACAAGGCCATCGCCATGGGCGACAAGAGTATCCGTCCATCGTTAATATTTACCTCAATCTATTGGTGGAACGGCCAATATGAAAATGCAATTAAGGCAGGGAAAGCGGCCGAAAAACTAAACCCAGAATCTGCGCAGATCATAGATGACCTTGCCTGGCTTTACTATTTGACAGGCGATTTAGAGAACGCGTCCAAATATTGGTCAAAATACAAGGAAATTGAAGCACGTTTTGAAGATTCAACACAAACGGTAGCGTTCCGCCATAGGCTAGGGATGGTCTATTTGAAAATGGGTAGAAAGAAAGAAGCAGACGCGTTATTTCGCGAAGACCTGAAGATTCGTACCGAGCAATTGGCTGGGAAACGAAGCACGGGAGCCTGGTACGTTAACGGCTCAATTTTCTATGACATGGCCGTCGACAATGTCTATTTTGGAAACAATGACCTCGCTGTTCAATGTCTCGACAGCGCGCTTCACCACCAGCATGGTTGGGACTGGGGGTACAACAACGATCCCATGCTTGATCCGCTGAGAGGTCGTGAGGATTTCAAAAAAATAATCAAAGAAATTAATAACTACAAGACGTTTCGAAAACTGGCATTCGCGAATGCCGTTAATCGGTTGGAGGCCAGTGGAGGGTTAAAGGCGATCCTAAAATAGGCACTTACTTACTGGGCAATTTAGGCCAACATACAAACATTTTCGGCCCTGGAGCTTCGTCAGTCATGAGCGCCAAGGCTTGGCACAATCGTTTATTCCCGGGACTTGACGGCTGGACGAGAGAAAGGCGGGGGACTCACTTGAATATCGCCTTGGCCTTCCAACAGCTTCAACGCTTCAGCCACGGCGCGGTCGAGTTGTGGGTCAATTCCTTTTGAAAGCGAAACAGCATCCTGCCTAACGGCAATGTCGGGCGCTATGCCCTCATTTTCGGCAATCCACTTTTTATTGATGGGATCAAAAACCGCGTTGTCAGGAGCGGTAAGGGCTCCCCCAT
>DATHKA010000486.1:0-9817 GCA_035489615.1 Chryseolinea sp. | reverse complement strand
TGGGCATTGAAAAAGGAAAACCTTTCCAGCCGGATGCCAGGCAGCGGGGAATGCTTGAGGAGGCCGCACGCATCGGGGATGCTATGGCAAGAGTCATGCTCTTCAACGGGCATGAACGAATTGCTAATGCTGAGGCATTCCCCGATGCGAACTGGCATTGGGTCACACTCGTGGATCCAAAACAGGAGACGGAGTATTACAGCCAGGTAGACGAACGACTACACTATACCTACGGAGCCATATACACGACGCCGGGTATAGGATTAAAAAAAGCTGGACCTGGCTCAACGTACATTCAGGCATTTAAGGACAGAGATGGTAACCATTTTGACGGAGCAAAGTCGTACCACCTGCAGCTTCCCCCGAACATTCCCGCAGCAGCCTTTTGGTCTATGACCTTGTATAGCACAGCGAGTCGCTCCATGCTGCAGAACACCACTAATGACGCAGCTCGTTCTTCCTACGACAAGTTGAAAGTTAATGCAGACGGCTCCATCGATCTTTATTTCGCGCCAAAGGCTCCTGCTGGAAAGGAGAGCAATTGGATAGAAACTGTTCCCGGACAAGGCTTCTACCCAATGTTCCGTTTCTACACGCCGAAGGAGGGACTGTTTGATGGCACCTGGAAGATGTCTGACGTGGAGTTAGTTAAATCATGAAACACACATTCAATCAAACGCAATTGCAAAACGAACATGAAAACAGCACAGAAACTACTATGCCTCGCCGCCGTGCTTACCGGGCTACTTCTCGTCGGTTGCGCGACAAAAGAGACTAAGCCTACACAGAATTTCACGCCGATTGTGAAAGTCTCGTCAACCGAAACAACGCGCAAAGCGTCATGCATGTGCGGAAAGTTAACCGTGACCTTCACCGGCGCAGATCCCGAGCGGAGATCGTTATGCCACTGCAACTCATGTAAGTTGCGGACAGGTAGCGTGTTCAGTGTGCAAGCGCGCGTGCCACGCACTCAGGCATCCATCAACGGACCGTCTACAGCTTATAAGTTTCCCAGCGCTACTGGGATGCCGGTCAACTATCGCTCCTGCGACAGCGGTGGTGTAACCTATCACTTCTGCCCTGAGTGTGGCTCGACAGTTTACTGGGACATAACGGCCGCGCCAGACGTCATTGGGGTTGCCGTGGGGGCATTGACCGACACGACATTTCCTGCACCCAATATTGCGGGCTTTGAAGCGTACAAGCATCCGTGGGCAATGAACATCTCCGACGTTCCTATGGAACATCACGAATAGCGAGCAACATCATAATAGTTTCACCCAAAACAATGAACTCACCAATACCTCCTTTATGAAAATGAGTAATACTCAACAATGGCTTACCCCTGCACGAAATCTATTGACTTGCATGGCGATTGTCACTGCGGTTATTTCCTACGGACAAGTTACTGACGCTGAGCGGAAGGCATTCAGTACGCCTGATAAAGTTCAAACAGCAAGACTGGGCACACTGAACTTTAAAGATGGTGTACCCGATGCTGCCACCACCCAGAAATTGTACGATGAGATGGACTACATCCACGCGGTGGATGCCTTTACATACGGATATCCAATGGTGAGTCAACTAGCGCTTCGCAAAGGATTTATCAAAGCAGGCATTAACGATAACGAACTTATTGTGACGCCTAACCTGATGGATTCAAAGACGCTGTTTCTCACCGCCAATGCTGATACCTATTATTTCTGGGGATATCTCGATCTGACCAAAGGTCCTTTGGTAGTGGAGACGCCTCCAGGCGCGCTGGGTATTTTCGATGACATGACCTGGAAATGGATTTCAGATTTTGGATTGCCGGGGCCCGACAGGGGTGAAGGTGGAAGATACCTGATAATTCCACCAGGATATGATGGTCAGTTGCCTGAGGGAGGGTATTTCATTGGCCGCAGCAACACGTGGCAGGTGTCGTTTTTAGGCCGCTGCTTTCTGCAAAACAACGACCCGAAACCGGTTGATGAATTGGTAAGGAAGACGCTCAAGATCTATCCGTATGCGCCTGGAGGTTATGGTTCGAGTATCGGCGGTTACCTGAATGGCAATGGTACGTTGGGAAAACTAAGCACTCCCTCGGCGCCAAAGTTCATCGATGGAACAGCAAAAGAGATGACCACCATTCCTCCCGCTGGCTATACCTATTTTGAAATGCTCAACGAAGTTATTCAAACCCAACCTGCAGGATCGGTAGATCCGGAAATCGCGGGACAATTTGCCGCCATCGGCATAATAAAGGGTAAGCCCTTCAACCCGGATGCACGGATGAAGAAAATTCTCACTGAAGCTGTGGCCGTTGGCAATGCTGCTGCGCGTGCCCTCACCTTTAACGCCCGCGAATCCGAAGGGTTCAATTATTATGGTGCAAACTCGAACTGGGTGAATTCCCTATTCACGGGTGGTTATGAATTTATGACACCGCCACCTGAGGTTACAACGGAAGGGCTGAAACCGTATCCAAGCGATGGCGCACGTAAACTCCATGCGCGCACATGGATGTTGTATCTGGCCACTGGCATAACACCGGCCATGTGCATGCGTCTCGAAAACATTGGTTCACAATATCTTGCTGTTTATCTTGACAACAAGGACCTACCACTTGATGGCAGCAAGACCTATAAGATAACGCTACCACCCAACATACCCGCCGCAAGGTTCTGGTCGTTTACCGTCTACGACAATCAATCACGCTCAATGCTTGAGACGCCGCAGCGCTATCCTCGTGCAGGCAGCCAGAGTTATCCCTCGCCCGCGGCGAAACCGAGTGTCGATGGATCAACAACGGTTTACTTTGGGCCGACATTACCGAGTGGCGTCGATCGTGGCAACTGGATTCAGACCACCCCTGGTAAAGGATGGTGCGCGTTGCTGAGGCTGTACAGTCCGCTGAAGCCTTTTTTTGATAAGAGTTGGAAGGCAGGCGAAGTCGAACTAGTGAGATAAGAACGGAGGCACGACTAAGACCGCGAGTGACTAAATTTTTAATCCATTACTTCGCGAACAATCTTAATATATTCGCTTAAAGTAAAAGGCGTTACATAGACATGGTCAGCACCCAAAGAGGTAAAGGCTTTCGCATCTTTTTCACTCATGCCAGTAGACAGAACTGCGATTATGCTATTGTGAAACCGCTTGTCGTCACGACTACAATAATCGGCCTTTTAAAGCTACAGGGCGCCTTATTGAAAATGGGGTGGTGTTCGGGTCGCTAGAAGGTACCCAGCAAGTACTCGACAAGCCAGGAAACATTGCGACTTGACAAAAGTAGCATTTGATATTTAAAACAGCTTACGTCATGCATGCAGGTCGGCGCGTGCCTTGTATCGAACTGACCCTTACACCCACCCCAAATGAAGCGCTGGTCAATTTGCTTTTGCAATCTGTATTGTGCCTGCGTCTGCTTTTGTTCAGGACGATAATGTTACACCGAGCCTTCCTTTTGATACGGAGACTAAACCTTTGAGACCTTTTTGCTGTTAAGCTTATTTCCGAGCTTAGTGAGCTTTGAAATATCTTGGTGTATCGATCATTTCCAATCACAGCGTATTGGCCACCGTACAGCCAGTCCGTTCCTGTTATTCATGATTTCAACAAAAAATTGAATGGGCAAACCATGGCCGGCTTGCCGAGACTTCCTTGCGAAGCGGTGTTATCTTGAACATCCAACTCCATAATTTGTTTCTTATACTTCGAAGGCAGCAGGAGATCCCGTAGCCAACGATCCGCTTTTACTATCCTGCTCAGCTTGTATAGCGCGAGCAGCGGAAATAGCATCGATACCCTGCGAAAGCCAAGCAATTTGCTTACGTGCTTGGGCGCTATGAGCGTTTGCACCTCCAGCAGGATACGGTAACGAAGAACACCCAGGGGTTTGCAGTACTGTCTGAAGAGATCATCCGTGTAATGGGTGCGTTGCATGTGTTGAAGCAGGTGCTCGTCCCGCATCTTTTCCCACGCGTCAAAAGTTTCAGGCAGGCCGCTTAACCTCATCCTGGTGCCCACCCTATTGAATACCTTCACGACCTCATTCTTTTCAGCCATGGTAAGCGCACGCTCCAGCACTTCATACGACCTGATCGAATAGTAGATCAGCATAAAGAGTACATCGCGATAGGCCCAGTCCGGAATGTCCATGCCGCGTTTTGTCTCCACGCCCGCGTGTATCGCAGACATGGCGTCGATTGTGCGAAGCGCCGTCTGTTGTTCAGAAAAGAGAATTTGCCTGGCGTACGCAACGGTAGAAAAAAGTCGGCCGATGGGATCGCGTGGAAGTCGGCCTGTAAAATACAGCCAGTCGACGGCCTTGTTGAGCGCAAACTCGGCAGCGGCGCCGGCAAAAATGAACAACACGGTGTCACTTTTGCCCCAGATGCGTCGTACGATCGAATATTCATCGACAAAATATGCCATGCGCGCAGGATGTCCTAAAATGTGACAGATAGTGGTGAGCGACTTAGTTCCATAGCGTGCCATCCAGCCCTAAGACGACGCCCATCCATAAGCCGATCAGGGATACGATCACACTTAAGATCACGGCAACGGTCTTGCTCATACGGAAACGGTGGTGATAGTGAAGAAACAGGTAATTGCATACGCCAGCCATAGCGCCGGCCAACGTTACGATGATCAACGGTCGGATCGGCCATAACTTTCCCCAGGCTGGATTCGGCTCATCCGCAGACATCAGAAAAAATGAAATTAGTAGTAAGCCGACCCATGCGCCGATCAGCATTTGCTTGCCGAGTGATACTTGCGGCGGCGAGGTGGAATTGGTCTGTTCCATATAATTGGTTATAGCGTTTGTTGCGTCGATATGCTCAATAACACTACAAATATAATAAAAGTACTTTGAAAAACAAAGTTTAGATTGATTTGCTCGCAATCTCTTACCCCAAATTAGCCGACTCTCGGGCCCAGACTATGAAGCCATACGCAAGATTGAACAGGTCATTTATTCTCATAATGTCTTTCAGGATTTAACAAATTCGGGACGCTCGTACTCGGGATTGGGGTACCTGTAAAACCCTTCGCCGGTCGAAATCCCCAGTTTACCCTTATCGATATACTCGTTCTTTAATAGCGTGGCTCCAATACGCATTTGCTCGTCACCGGCTTCGGCCGCATTCATCGCTATATTATAGACGGTTTCAAATCCGATCAGGTCGAGCGTGGCAAAGGGTCCCATCGGTGATTTGCTGGCAATCATCCAGGTCTTGTCGATTGTGTGTGGATCCGCCACGCCGCTTGAATACAGATTCATACCCGCCAGAAGCAATGGGATTTGCAACGAGTTGAGAATATACCCGGGATGCTCTTTAAAGAGCGGAAGCGCGATCATTCCAATGTTCTTTGCAAACTTCACTATTGTGTCGAACACTTCCGGGTCGGTGCCGGAATGACCCATTATTTCTGCGGTATTGTTCTTCCAGATCTGGTTTGCAAAATGCAGCGCAAGGAAGCGACCAGGCCTTCGTGTTTCCTGCGCGAACATGCTTGGAAGCAACGTGGAGGAGTTGGTACAAAAGATCGTCTTGGGCGGAGCTACTTCTCCAAGCAACGCATAAAAGCTTTTCTTGACTTCGATCTTTTCGGGTATTGCCTCAATAACAACGTCGGCGTTTTTTGACGCGTCGGCAAGATCTGTGGAATATGAAATCCGGGCAATGGCCTCAGCAATGTCATTGTCGGATGATTTCAGATCCATTTTATACAATTCGCCTAAATGCTTGAATTTCATTTTCGCTTTTTCGATGAGCTCCTGCTTAACGTCATAAACAATAACGTCAAACCCACTGAAGGCAGTTTGAAATGCGATTTGTGTTCCTAAAACACCAGATCCACAAATGGAAATATTTCGGATATTCATAAATAATGTCACTTGGGTTAGACGCTGTCAATCTTATGGCTTACAATCCCATCGCCTTTTTAATCATGGAAAATTTCCAATTATGATAGGGATAATATTTAAGGGGGAGCTCGAACCAGGTGGGCTTCTTTATGATACTCTTATAGTGTGAAAAGGCCCTGAATCCTGCTTCGCCATGATAGTTTCCGATCCCGCTGCTTCCAACACCGCCGAAGGGGAGTTCGTCGTTGACGAAGTGCGTCAATACGTCGTTCACCATTCCTCCTCCGAAGGAAACTTCGCTCATCACTTTATCGCTCAGCCTGCTGTCTTCCGTAAATAGGTATAATGAGAGTGGTTTTGGTCTCGACTTAATAAAGGATATGGCCTTATCAATGTCGTCGTAACGTAACACGGGAAGTATCGGTCCAAAGATCTCATCTTCCATTACTTTGTCGTTTTCGGAGACGTTGATGAGAACAGTGGGCTCTATTACGCGTTGTAATCGGTCATATTTTCCGCCGATATACACCTTCTCGGGTTCGATGAGGCTGATCAGTCGGTCAAGATGCTTTTGACTGATTATTTGGGTGTAGTTTCCATTTGCAAGGGAATACTGGGAAGCATTGATTTCCTTTTTAAGCGTTTCGAGGAACGCTTTCTCAATGTTCTCATGAACGAGTACATAATCCGGAGCGATGCACGTCTGTCCACCATTGATGAATTTGCCCCACACAAGTCGTTTGACACATATTTTTAAGTCGGCGTCAGGGGCAACAATCAACGGACTCTTGCCGCCCAATTCTAATGTCACCGGTACCAGGTTTCTCGCGGCCGCCTGGTAAACAATCCTTCCAACCGAGACGCTACCCGTGAAGAAGATCTTGTCGAATGATTGTGCTAAAAGCTGCGTGGTTTCTTCAATACCTCCCTCCAGTACCGAAAAAAAGCAGGGGTCGAAATTTGCCTTGATTATTTTTGATAACAAGGCGCTCGTGTGTTCGGTCAATTCACTGGGCTTTATTACCACGGTATTACCAGCCGCAATTGCTGCTATTGCCGGAACCAGCGTGAGATTAACGGGATAATTCCACGCACCGATAACAAGACTCACCCCGAGCGGTTCAGGCACAATGTAGCTCCTGCCCGGAAAGTTCAGCATATCAGTACCCACTCGTTTTGTTTTTGCCCAGCTACGGACTCTTTTTATCGCTCTATTCAGGTCCGCGTAAACCGTGCCTATTTCAGTAAGGAAGGTATTAAATGTTCCCTTTTGAAAATCCTTGTGCACGGCGTCGATGAGCTCGCGCTCATAAGCTTTAAGAACAGTTCTCAGTAGTTTGAGTTGATTGATCCTGAACGACAATGGTTTTGTAGCATTGCTGTTAAAGAACGCCTTTTGTTGTTCAACCAGAGCTTTTGTGGTGATGCCGCCATACTGCTTTGGGCTATCAAGGTCTTTCATATTGATGTTGTTTAGGTTTTCCGAAATTGATCTTCTTCAAGGTTCAGGAGCTGAACTGGCGCAGATGATGGTCGAAGTGGCGATAGACCAGTCTTCCCCATTCCTCTCTTGACATCATCCCGAATAGGGGATGAGGGTATGATTCATAGGGGGATCGGTAAGTTTTCCTGAGAATATTCAGGAGTTGTTCTTTTTCCGTTCCAAAGTCAAGAGCATTGTTCATTTCTATCTTAAACCCCTGCGGCGCTGCCGCACTTTTTGGAAGGCGTTTTAGCACGCGAAGGACTATGAACTTGATGATTGTACGGTATAAGAAATTGCTTTCGTCTTGAAGATTATAGATTTTAATCGCACTTCCCGTGGCGACCTTCAGATGATTCAACATCTGAACGAGATTCATTTTGCCCCATTGGCGTTGCGCGTCGGGTTTAATGTCGACAATGCGGTCGTGAATTGCTCTTAGGTTGGCTGGATTAAAGATCGTCTCTTTAGACGCTTCCTTGATTTCCGGTAATTCAATTGAGAAGGGGTCTTTTGTGCTCGTTTCCATTGAGGTGAAAGTTTAGTTGTTAGTTATCTGGTGATACTGTTACCTGAACCATGAGTATCTACCGGTTATCAAGCCAATGCAGAAACTCGCTTACCTTGCCCTTCGAGACAATCAGTTTGTCGTTTGTTGGCACCACTGAATTCACCAATAGCTTTCGGGAGAAGTAATGTTCGACTTCTTTTACCGCGGCGAAGTTTATGAGGTACTGCCTGTTTAACCTGTAAAACTGTTTTGCAGGCAAAAGGCTTTGCACCTGTTCCAACGTGTAATTAACCTGGTAACCCTGCTTGTCAAAACACATAATCATCGTTGACTCATACCTGACATAGAAGAGTGCTATGTTTTCAGTTAACACGTTGATGTATTTACTGCCCTTAGACACCAGGAAGCTTTCCTTTCCTGTCGTATATGTCAGCTTTGTTAGCAGATCGTCCAGCCACGGAGGGCGAAACTGCAGAAGACTTCTGAAATCTTCCGGCGTTTTGCCGGGCGAAGGAATAGTTTCATCAGTCCTTAGCAGACTCAACGCCATTTTCGTGGAACTTAGATTATCTAATGGTTGTGTTTCCATATGGTCGGTATTTTGAATAATTGATCAGCAGTTGACATCCACTCGCCAGCGAGACAAGTACAAATACAGGTCCTTCTAGGAAATACAACTGTTTGCCGGCGATGTGTGGGTCATGCTTACTGTTTGGTGAGGCCGAATCCCAAACCTCATGCCATCGGGTTATGTGCCATCAAAGGATGCCAATTGCGCTTTGTCATGACGGGCGTTGCGCGATATTTCGCGGAATACTTGAAGTATACCGCGAAATAAAGTGGTCATTAAATGTCCGTATGAAGCTGAACGCTTTCTGTGCCGTTTATCAATGTGGTATAAGTCTTGCCTCTGGAATCGCAGAATTTACCTATGCGATAGATGTACAGACATATGCCAATTGTTTCGGTTAAAAGGCAGTGGATTTTGGCATGTCCGCGCTAAAATGCCTAAATGCCCGACCCGCGACGAGGGTAACGATCGTCTCGAAATCTCGCGGTCGATTTAAATTGACCACGAAATAAAAGTGGTAACTTAGAATTAATGCTGAGCGTGGTGGTGTGAGTGGTATGTGTTTGTACAGTTGACGTTCAACATTACAATATCTCATCACGAACTAAGTTTATCTCCGTTAAATACACCGTCAGAGCACGCCCCTTTTACGGAGTAAGAATGGTAATATCAAAACATCTACAAATGATAAACAGAACCATATTACTGCTATCATTTCTGTTGGTCACGATTGTTGTATCAGTGCAACCGGTCAAAAGCCAGAGCAATCATGTGGATTTACTAAGTCAATATGCAGAAAGCAAACCTGACACTGCCCGAGTACACTTGCTTCTGAAACTAAGCAAGTTTTATCTTCTTAAGCCAAATGAATTATCAATGGATCTTGACAGCGCGTTAAGGCTGGCAGAGGAAGCAAAATCGCTAAGCAGAGACCTGAAATTTAAACAAGGAGAAGAAAAGGCAGATTATATGATGGGATGGATCCATGTAGAAGCCAAACATCATTCAGCGCTGACATCGCAAATGAAAGTGCTTGGAGATACAAACAGAATTAAAGTGATGCTGAAGCTGGCTGAATATAAATGGAGCACGCAGGGCAATGCAAAAGAGGTACGGGATTCTGCGATATATTATTCGGGCAAGGCTTTGGCGTATGCGAGGGCCCTTCGCTCAGTAATGCTTGAAATTCAAGCAAGGTTCAGTTTAGCCGAATATACTCGTGAGAACTTAGAATTTGAAAGCTTGAAACCTTTATTGATCGAGGGACTTAAATCCTGCAGAAACGCGGGTCTTACGGAAGATTTATCGGAGATATTGCTCCTTTCTTTGCTGACGTTTGGTAGCAGTGATCAATATTACGCTGAGATAAAATCAATCTGGAGGGTTACCGTTGAT
>DATHKA010000485.1:0-13370 GCA_035489615.1 Chryseolinea sp. | reverse complement strand
TATAAAGCTTTTCGTTCGGGGAAGAAGAACCGTTAGCAGGATTTTAACACACAGTTGCAGTATGATCGACCGATACTTTTATAGAGAGCAACACGGGCTATGCAGGCTGATCAGGTCTGTTGTCATTCAATCGGCTGCCATCCTGATGGTGAGTGGCGTGGCGTTGGGGCATAATATTTTTGCGCAGGAGCTTTTGGACAGAAAGGTAACCCTGTCGCTAAAGGATGTTACCCTCGAACGGGCGCTTGCTGAAATAGAACGTGCGGCCAACGTGGAGTTTGTGTATAGCCGGAGCCGCCTGAAGCTGAACGAATCCGTCACCCTCGAAGCTGCTGACAAGAAGCTGGCCGATCTGCTGACCGAGTTGCTTACGCCCCGCGGGATCAGCTTTACCGCGCAGGAAGGCAAAGGACAGATACTGCTTTTTTTAAATGGTGAGCAGCCACCGAAGGAAGGCAGCGAGGACTTGCAGAGTTCCGGGCAACAGAGAGACAATGAATTGCGGGCCGCAGTTAGTGGCACCGTCACCGATGCTGCAACAAGCGAGACGTTGCCCGGTGTAAACGTGCTGATAAAAGGCACGGTCAACGGAACCACGACAAGCTCGGAAGGAACATACACCTTGCAGGCAAATGATACTGACGTGCTGGTATTCTCTTTTATAGGGTATAAGCCTGTTGAAGTGAAAGTAGGCGCTCACATCCGAATTGATGTAGCGTTGGATAGTGATCAAAAGACGCTGGACGCAGTGGTGATTAATGCAGGCTACTACGATGTAAAGGATAAGGAAAAAACAGGAAGCATATCCAAGGTTACTTCCAATGTAATCGAGAAGCAGCCGATAACCAATCCGTTGGGCGCATTGGCAGGGCGGATGCCCGGTGTGTTTATCCAGCAGAACAGCGGTATCCCCGGAGGGGATTTCAGCATCGAGATCAGGGGCAGGAACAGTTTGCGCACCGATGGCAACGCACCGCTGTACGTGGTGGATGGTGTGCCATTCTCTTCCGAAAGTGTATCAGCACGCGAGGCAGCGCAGGCATTTCCCGGAGGCAGTGGCGTTAGCCCGCTGACCAGCCTTAACCCGTCTGACATAGAAAGCATTGAAGTGCTGAAAGATGCCGATGCCACGGCCATTTATGGTTCCCGCGGAGCGAACGGTGTGGTGCTGATCACCACCAAAAAAGGAAAAGCCGGCAAGACAAAGTTTGATGTGAATGCCTATACCGGCTGGGGACGAACCTCGCTGCTCGATGTGCTCAATACGCAGCAGTACCTTGACATGCGCAGGGAAGCCTTTGCCAATGATGGCCTTATTCCAAGCGCCAATCCCGATGATGACGGAAGTGGCGGTCGTGATTTTAGAAGCTATGCCGTTGACCTCATGGTTTGGGATACTACACGCTATGCAGATTTGCAAAAAGTTTTGATTGGCAATACAGCGCAGACCACCAGCATACAAAGCTCGTTATCCGGTGGCAGCGAAAGCACGCAATTTTTATTAAGCGCGGGATACCGGAAGGAAACTTCGGTTTTCCCGGGCGACTTCGCTTACCAGAAAGGTTCTGCACATCTCTCCGTGAACCACCGTGCTGCCGATAATAAATTTTTTATCAACGCCAGCGTAAGCGGCACAATCGACCGGAACAATCAGGTAAACATTGACTACACGAACATTGCACGGTACACAGCGCCCACTGCGCCTGCGCTGTATGATGAAAGCGGAGCACTGAATTGGGAGAACGGCACGTTTACGAACCCGCTGGCCGCCCTTGGTCGGAACTATGAAGGCCGTGTAAGCAACCTCGTGGGCAATGTAGTCATAGGCTATGAGTTGCTCCCCGGACTTCAGATCAAGTCAAGCTTTGGCCTGAACACGATGACCTCCGAAGAATACAACACCGTTCCGTCCACCACGTTCCCGCCCTCGGAAGGAAGGACGAGCGCCACTTCGTATGTGATCACAGGCAACGGCAACAACCGGTCGTGGATCATTGAGCCGCAGGCAAGCTATGAACGGAAGATCGCCAAAGGCCGGTTATCCGTATTGCTCGGCAGCACGTTCCAGGAGCAGAACTTTAAGCGAACCGCTTCGCATTATCAGAACTTTCCAAGTAATGCCCTGCTGGGTAATTTGTCATTGGCCTCTCAGGTTATTCCGTATTCATTCGTCAAGTCGCTGTACCGTTATGCGGCAGTGTTCGGTCGGATCAATTACAACTGGGACGGTAAGTACATCCTCAACCTGACCGCAAGACGGGACGGCTCCGGCAGGTTCGGCCCGGGCAGGCAGTTTGCCAACTTTGGTGCAGTAGGGGCTGCGTGGATCTTTTCAAATGAATCCTTTATAAAGAACAAAGTTTCGTTTATAAGCTTTGGCAAGCTGCGCGGAAGCTATGGCATTACGGGCAACGACCAGATCGGTGACTACCAGTTTCTCGATACCTATTCAACCGGGGGCACGCAGTACCAGGGCATCAAGGGAATAAGCCCCACACGGCTGTACAATCCCGACTTTGCTTGGGAAACGAACCGCAAACTGGAGGGTGCAGTGGAGCTCGGCTTTTTAAACGACCGGTTGCTGATGAACGTAAGCTGGTATCGTAACCGTTCATCCAACCAGTTAGTGAACTACACGCTGCCGATGACGACAGGCTCCAACGGCATCCTGGCTAACCTCCCGGCTACTGTGCAGAACACGGGCATCGAAGCCGAACTCACTACGGTGAACATCGAGCGGGGATCTTTCACCTGGACTACTTCATTCAACATAACCGTTCCGCGCAACAAGCTGATCGAGTTCCCGAACCTTGAATCCTCATCGTACGCCAGCAGCTACATCGTGGGCAAACCGATTTACATCAAAATGCTTTATGAAGCCACAGGCGTTGACCCGCAAACCGGTCTGTACACATTCAGGGATTTTAATGACGATGGCGTGATCACCAGCGAAGATGACAGGCGGAATGCAGTCTTTGTAGGTACCGACTTTTACGGTGGCCTGAACAACAGCATCAGTTATAAGGGATGGAGCCTTGACATCTTTTTCCAATTCGTAAAGCAAACCGGATATAACTACCGGTTTCAAATGTCCATGCCGGGGATTTCGAATAACCAGTCTGTATTGGTGTTGGATGGAACACGGTGGCAACAGCCAGGCGATATTGCCGATTTGCAACGATTTGCAACCGAATCCAATTCGGCAGCGAGCGTGGCAAGCACGCGATACCACCAGAGCAGTGATGCCATCTACAGCGATGCGTCCTTTATCCGGCTGAAAAATATTGCGCTTTCATACCGCCTGCCTGAACGGTGGACAACAGGCTTTACGTGCAGGCTTTACATGCAAGGACAGAATTTGTTTGTGTTCACGAAGTACAAAGGATATGACCCCGAAAGCCAGATCACGCGTATAGCCCCGCTGAGAATGCTCACCGGAGGTATCCAGTTTACACTATAAAATTATAACGTAACGATGAAAAAAGCTGAAGCCATAAAAAATGCAGGAGACAAAAACATGCATAAGCATAGTGTTGCCGTCTTCGTAACGCTCGCGGTGCTTTTTGCTTCCTGCGAAGGATGGATAGCTGTTCCTGCACCCGATACGGACATTATGCGGGAAGATGTTTTTGAAGATGATGCCACCGCGCAGGCCGCATTGGCGCACATTTACGGGCAGCTCACACCCTCGGCAGGCTTTGCCAATGGCGCGCTGGTCATTTGCCTCGGTGCATATACGGACGAGCTTACTTCGTATACACCATCCGCTTCCTCGAATGATGTCGTTCCGTTCTATTTCAACACGGTAGTGCCGGCAAATAGCATGGTGTCGTCCACCTGGGGGACGTGTTACAGTGCAATTTATTCTGCCAACCTGTTCATGGAAGGGTTAGCCGCCAGCAAACTATCCGCACCGCTTAAGAAGCAATTGCAGGGTGAAGCGCTTTTTATACGGGCGTTCTGCCACTTCTATTTGGTGGGTCTCTTTGGCGATGTTCCACTGGTTACGACTTCCGATTACCGCGTCAATGCAAAAGCATCGCGCACTCCGGAGGCGCAGGTGTATGCCGGTATTATTGCTGACCTGGTCGAAGCTAAAGATTTGCTATCCGACAGCTATCCGAGCGATGGCCGTGTAAGGGCGAACAGGGGCGCGGCAACGGCATTGCTGGCCCGGACTTATTTGTATGCCGGTATTTTTGTCAATGCGGAAGCACAGGCTACCGAGGTGATTGGCAAAACAAATCAATACAGGCTTCAGCAGGACGATCTGAATACAGTGTTCCTCAACACAAGCGAAGAAGCGATATGGCAGTTGCTGCCGGAAGGTCTAGCAAGTACAAATTCATATACGTATGAAGGATCTGTATTCATCCTGCTAGCGCCTCCCACACGGGTAGCGTTGCGAAATGAATTGCTCAACGCATTTGAGGATGGCGACCAGCGGAAGGCAAGCTGGGTCAGCAGCTTTACCTCGTCTTCCGGTCTGTCAACATGGTATTATCCATTTAAGTACAAACAGAATCACCTGAATGCTACAGGCGCGGAAAACGTCATGGTGCTTCGCCTGGCCGAGCAGTACCTGATACGCGCGGAAGCGAGGGTGAAACAGGACAAGTTAACAGAAGCACAGGGCGACCTTGATATCATTCGCGGTCGTGCAGGTCTGGCAAGCACTGCGGCATCTTCAAAAGAAGAGCTGCTCGCAGCCATTGAGCACGAACGCAGGGTAGAGTTCTTTGCCGAATTCGGTCACCGCTTCTTTGACCTGAAACGCTTGGACAGGCTGGATGCGGTGATGCCGGCAGTGAAAGCAACCTGGCGCAGCTTCAACGCCCAGCTGCCCCTGCCGCAATCAGAAATTTTGATTAACAAAAACTTAGAGCAGAACCCTGGCTATTAAAGCAATTGATTATATGAAAACCTTAACTGAAATTATTACGCGCCTTCGCGGATTTGTTCCGCGATACCCAGATAGCACGCACCATTTCGGTATGCCGTCCCGGTCCGGATCGGGCCGGCAAGGTGCAATGGCAATTCTATATATAGTAGTGTTCACGATACCGCTTATCACTACAGCACAAACCGGCCTCACCGGCTTCCCTGAACTGGTAATGACTAAAATCCCCGGAGCGCCCACGCTGGGTAAGCCCATGCTCATAACCGGAACGGACTACGAAATGATCAGTGAGGGGCACGGGCTTGCTGCACCTGCCGTTTGGGATTTCGATAGGGACGGGTTGAACGACTTATTGATCGGTGAATTTGGCAGCGGCCTGGAACACGGCCGTTTCGTAGGCAACTTCGTTCGCGTGTTTGCTAACATTGGCACAAACACGGAGCCGCAGTTTAACGGCAAGTGGGATTATGCCCGCCCGCCTTTTCAATATAAAGTGCAGGCGCACGGCACCGGCTATTCGGTTGACCAGTTTTGCTGCATGGGGTTTACCCCGCAATTTATTGATCTCAACAGCGATGGTTATGTGGATATGATCACCGGCCAGTACCAGGGTGAGGTATCATGGTTTCGCGGCAGCGAAGATGGATTTATGCCGGGAGAAGCGTTGCCGCAGGAAGGCAATCCGCGGGACCCCGACAGAAAGACCTTTATGTATGGTCAACCCTACTGGCTGTATTCCTCTGCCAGCTTCGGTGACTTTACCCGTGACAGCCTGCCGGATCTGATTGTCGGGGGATCATCGTTGCGGATAAGCAGGAACATCGGCACGAGAGATAACCCGCAATTTGCCAAACGTGAATTGCTGACGGACAGTAACGGCAACCCGCTTAACGTGTATGATTATAGGCCGGAAGAACTGAAGGAGAAGCAAAAGATGGAAGAACTCACAAAGGGAATTTCCAAAGTTCCTGTTGCAGGCGACCATGATCTTTCACCGTATGTCGTGGACTGGGACAACGATGGCATCCTTGACTTACTGGTTACGAACTCTTATTCCCATGGGGCACTTGCCGCAGTATCCTTTTTTAAAGGTGTCAAAGTCAGTAACGAACACCGGTTCCATCCGGGCATTCCATTGTTCACCGCTGCGACCGGCAAAGCCTTTCCCGGCAGCGGGCCAAGAATTTTTGTAGCCGACTGGAACACCGATGGCGTGAGTGACCTGATTATCGGGACAAGCGTAGTTACCGTGAACGGAGAATTTAATGACCAGCTTTCATGGAATTGGGAAAAGGACATGAACCTGCACGGGGCTGGCAAGGATCCGGCAAACCTGACGGAAGCCAAAGCTGCAATTTCTGCCAACCAGATGAAATGGTATAGGGAGTCAGTAAAACTTCCGGAAGGTATCACCATTGACGACTACATGACCATACGCCACAATGGTTATGTGTACGTGATGCTCGGCCGCAAGGAAGAAAGTAAACCGGTGAGTAAGAAAAAGACAAAAGCAAAATGAGAAAGCAAAGGATGTATACACGCACCTTGCCGGCCGCGTGCCGGCACCCCCTGATGGAATGGACGAAGAGGGGATCGCGGCAAGAGGCCCTTCCACCGCAAGGCAGGTCCGCGGATCATCTTTCCGCACTGATAACATTTATGCTATTAACACTTTGCATGACGGGACAAACCCAGGTTGCGGCCACGCAATTGGTAACGTATAAGCTGCAACACCCGGACGAAGCAGAGAAGGGAAAACCTTTTAACATAAACGTACTGTTTACGATAGAGCCGGAGTGGTACATCTATGCGTCCACCGGCACCAATGCCGCCCAGGGCATGATCGAAACGAAAGTAACATTTTCTCTTCCTCCCGGAATTACCATGGCAGGGCGAATGGAAATGCCCGAAGCGCTTTTCAAAAACGGCTATGAAGTGCTGGAAGGAAAAGACATCGCCATGCGCCAGTCATTCTATGCTGCAAAGGCCGGCAGTTATGAAATAAATGGAAAAGTGATGTGGCAAACGTGCAGCGCAGATGTGTGTCTGCCGCCTGTGATGGATGAGTTTACGGCTATGGTACGCGTGAAGTAAAAGACGCACCTTTGCCCGGTAAGTATCGAGGCGATCCCATTATTCCATATGCAGCAACCGCAACGCAAGACCCGAAGAACTCAGGCGCTACATAATAATCCTGTTACTCAACTTCGTGACCTTCCTTCAGAAGGCTTATGGTGCTTCATTCGTTTTCGGGAATGTCCGGGGAATTTGCGAATTTTAGCTATCACGGATATAAAGCAATATAATTAATAAATTTTACAGCGTATTGGCAAGCAAGGGCAGCGGGCGAAAGCGAGCAAGTTTAACGGCAACATTTGCAAGTATGAAAAATGCTGAGAATATAAAATGGAGAAATGGACAATAACGAAAATATTTTAACCGCATATTGCTTTTTAGCTGCTCTTACCGAAAACCAAAGCGATTTATACAATCACGTGTATATACCCATTTGTAAGCGCGCGTTAAGCTTGTACAGTCTTAAAGGTGGTACGCATGGAGGTGCTGTTCAGATTAAATCTTTAATTAAATCTGAGTATGGCATTGATGTTCCACAATTGGTCGTAAAAAAGCTTATAAATGCTACGTTTAAATCTCTATCGAACAGGGCGAGAAAGAAATATAATTTCAACGTATTTCAAAATGGAGAAACTTTTGAAATCCAGAAATACGCTTTTAGCGATTTAGAGCTTCAATATAAAAAAGGACAAAGGAATGCTAAGGCGCTTCAAGATGCTTTTGAATCGTTTTTGAATGCCGAGGAAAGGGAGTTAGGAGCTTTACCAACCTTTTCTGCCTTTTTAGATAAAAACAAGCGTCATCTTGCTGCATTTTTTAAGAATACAGGAGACATTGATGGCGAAAATTTAGAAACAAGTTATATTCATCATATTGACTTTTTAGAACATATAGATACGAGTAACCACGACTTATTCGAAATAGCCAAAGGATTATACATAGGCTCAATCGTGGCTAGCTTTTTAGAATCAGGTATTGACTTAGAACCAAAGTTCGAGTCCAATGAAGTCTACTTTTTAGATACTCCAATTGTATTAAGAGCCCTTGACCTGCAGAAAGAAGAAGAAACACCACCAATTAAGGAGCTACTTGATATAATCAAGAATACAGGAGGTAAAATCAAGATTCTTTCAATCACAATTGAAGAAATACACAAAGTGATTGAAAATGCAATTGGAAGCTACAATGGCACAATACCTACATTCACAATAAACGAAGCTTGTATAAGGCTTGGAAAAAACAAAGCTTGGTTAATTACATACAATGGAAATCTTGAAAAAAATATTCTTGATGGCCTTCAAATAGAAAAAGAATCAATTCAGCCTTCCTTTATTGAGAGAAACCAAACATCACCTGATGTCGAAGCGCTTCAAGATAAACGAATCAGAAAAGGAAATGCTTTGCACGATGTATTGGCGTACTTGTTTGTAAGACAGGTACGTGGCAATTCAGTTTCTTTGTTTCAAAAGGCGAAAGCGTGGTTTCTTACCAGCAACATTGAACTGCTCAAGTTTAATCGTGAGGTTAATCCAACACATGGTATTACGGAGATTGTATTGCCGGATGCGCTGACTGGGTTACTGTGGCTGAAAAACCCATCTAAGCTAATAGAACGGGTAAAATCTGTAGGGTTGAGTGAACTAATGGCAATGACCTTGAATGAAGAAATTGCCAGCAAGGAATTAATCAATGAATTTGAATCCACAATTAAGGGACTGAATGGCATATCTCAGGACGACTACAGAATATTATTAGAATCAGTCGCTCATGAATCAGCGAAGAAGATTGAACAATTTAATGAGGTTGCTGAACAAGACAAAGAAAAGGCTACAGTAATTGCTCATAAAATCGTTGCTAAAGAACGTAGCCGAAGGGCAAGAAACGTCAAAGAAATAAAGGATGCACAGGCTGCGAAAAGTCAGGAAGAATCCAAGAGCAAGGAACTTCAGGAACGACTTTCAAAAATTGAGCAAGATTTGGCTCGGTCGCAAGGCGTTTCACAATCATCTTTGACGCAGATAGAATCCCTTTCTGGAACGGTAATAAGGCAAGAAAGGCGTTTAAAGAGAATAATATGGACATTCTTCATAACAATCATTATTGCTGGAGTTTCAATAGCTGGATTTTATTTATACGAAGGCCTTTCTATTGGACTTAAGTTGCTTAACTGGGTTTTATCAGCCAGTGGGCTTTTTGGATTTCTTAACCTAGTCATCAATGCAATTAAATTTTTCAGAGGGAAATAGCTTGATTGGATATATCCTAACCGTTCGTTGCTAAGGTGCCTCGGTGATACGCGGAAATCTTCTGATGGTACGTTGCAGCTGGTAGCGTTGGTTTGCTTAATTTAGAAGCAGCCCGAAGGGATCTATTGGGACATGAAGTCTGGTGAAAGTAGACTTTCAGGATGTGGTTTTTATACAGACAGTTTAAATCGGCTATCAGGAATTGGAAGGGATGGTGGGAAAGGTTTTACTCCTAAGTTATTTTGATTTATTAATATCTTTCGCGATGGTTGAAGATCAGGCGCAAATGTTTTGCGTATGATTTCCGATATTACGTTGACGCGTGTTCCTACGAGAGCTGTTCTGTTCACATGATACTCCGTGACCATAGCTGTTGGGAAGAATTTTAATTCACTGGATTCAGCAACGAGAAAATGAGGGATACGCCAGATACCACATCCACTCATTCCATAGGGTGTTGGCCCGGTAATGATATTTCCTGTTAATCCATCCTGAATTTTTCTCTTTCGGTACTGTAAAATCTGGTGGACCACTTTAGTGAGACCGAGACTGCTGTAAAGGTTATCACAGTCTGACAAAGTTGTGCGGAAATTAAATGGTTCAAATCGAAGTTTCTTGTGTTTCGCCTTTACCTGATTGCGGTTAACTGGATGGCCAAATGTGATATAGTTCTCATCATGAATATCCTCCAAATCGATTTCAATACTTCCAAGATCGTAGAATAAGAAACCATTTTGCGCCAGTACATCCACGGATTCATCATCAAGTTTAAACACGGCTACATCGATTCGGTCCTCATCGATTGACCCGGCATTTGTAATGATGTGCGAGCCACCGATGCATAGTACCTGCTTATTAAAGGGAATTCTTAAAAGTCTTGAATCAATCCTCTTAATTACATGAGCAGCCGTTACTAGAAATTTGCTTTTATTAAATTTCAGGAGAATGCTGCTTGCGACAAATTCAGTAGTTCTTCCCACTTTGATGATAGGTGGTGTGTATCTATATAGTGTGCGGCCAAGTTCAAAGATAAGCTGCGTTTCATGTTCGTACTGCGAGTAGAGCTTCATTGCAGGTTCTTTACGTTTAAAGGTACCGAAATTCTGTTACTGACTGTACCTTTTAAATCGAAAATGGGCATTGAGAGCGTTAAGCGAAGAATTATGAAATCGCACAATGGAACCTGAAGTGTTTCACCCCCTGCCAATGCAGGCCTGCGTGGGATGCGCAACATGCATGTTATAGGTCGCTCCTAAAGCACTGAACCTGATCCAGTACTTTTTTTATTGCTTTCTACGCGGGGCTGTAAAGTAGGGAATCGGCTTTTTGTCCAAAGTCCCAAAATTCTGTGGTTAGTATCGTCAAAATGAGCAATTTAGTAGTCCAGATATAAGCTAATTGTAGTTATACCTAAAGACATCCGTTAAGCGCGACAGTTACCGGAGCAATTTATCAAGCAATGGAAAAGAGAATATCCGATAACCATTCGTATCAGAAATTAAGAGCTGAAATGGCGGGCGCGGCAAACCTGCAAAAATTACTAATGCTATCGGACCCATCCGGTGAAAGGTTTGCTGAAATAATAAGGATATTAGACAAGGTTCCTGAATTCCAAAAACAACTTGAGGTAGTCGCTGCAATGCCCGATGAGTTTAATAAGTATTACTTTGATCGGGGCTGGATCGCATATGAAAGCATGGATTCCCAGCTTATCGGATCTGCTTTAGCGTTAGCCCAAAATGGGAGAATTGATGATGGTGAAAAAATGCTAATTGATCATTACCAGCCCGAAAAACTTAAATTTAGAATAAACTTCATAAGGGGAGTTACCGAGTTTCAACCTAGAATGAGATTAATAGAATTGGCAATGGTGGACTATTTTGAGAATAGATATCATGCTTGTATTCCAGTTCTTATAATGATGATTGATGGAGTGGTTAATGATATCACGAAAGATTTTGGATTTTTCTCAGAAAACGTTGATGTCACAGCAACGGACTCAATCGCTGCCCACGAATCAGGACTAATGAGACTGTCTAAGCTGTTGAGTAAGGCGAAGAATAAGACTAATGTAGATGAAATAGGACTCCCGTTGAGGAACGGAATTCTTCATGGACGCGAGCTAGCGTATGACAATAAGATGGTAGCTGCGAAGAGCTGGGCTTTACTTTTTGCAGTTAGAGATTGGATTGTGGCCAAGAGAAAAATAGCTAAACAGGGGGAAGAGAAACGAAAAAAAACAATTCAGGAAGCTATTGAAGAATTGAAGGCCATTCAAGAGACCAATTACCTAATAGAAAGATGGATGGCCAGAGTCCTTATTGTCGGGGAGCAAATTCCAAGTAAAGGGAATGTTGACGACTATGAAAACAACACTCCAGAACAAGCAACGATAAAATTCATTTTATATTGGATGAAAGGAAACTACGGAAAAATGTCTGAAATGATGGTGCGGTTTAAAGGTGCAGGAGAAACTAACAAAAAACTTGCTGGAGAATTGAGAGAAGCTTTTGAGCAAATTGATCTTACTGGTTATGAATTAGTAAGTGTTGAAGATAAGGCACCAGTAGTTACGGAAGTAAAAACAAACGTTATGCTGACAATCAAGAATAGAACCGAATCAAAGGAGTTGACTTTTAGATGGATTTATAGAAATGAAGACTCTTTGCTACTAACAAGGGGACTTCAAGGAGGACAATGGTACCTCATTGATAATTTTAGACTTGAGGTATCGCTTTTGAAATTGGAGTGAAGTAGCAGCAACGCATTATGACAAGAAGTTTTGACCTGAGCACCATTCGAAGTTTATCTACTATCATCGGAGAAGAAATATTAACTCATAAACAGATTAATGAACAACTTCAAAATTGCGGAATTGCAGACACAAGAGAAGGTACAAATAAACCTGATAAAATATATTATGTTTTAAAGGCAAGGCAGAAACAGGATAACTGTGGGAACAACGTTTTAGCCTTTGTTCTTCGAATTATAAGCCCAAAACGATATACTGACGAAGCACAATTTGAAAGGCATCGGACGGTCATAAATGAAAAGTTACTCTACGAAGGAATTGAAGTAACTAAAGCAGGGGAGGCCAAGATTGTTGATAAAGCAAAAACTATTTCGGAGGCTAAAGGAAGGTCGTTGAAAATCAAGGAAAAGGTTCATGGAATTGGTATTCATAGAGAGATATTGCCCTATTGTGAAGAGGAATGGCTCAACGAAAATTACTTTCACGCGATTCTCGAAATAACGAAAAGCGTTGCTGAAAGACTTAGGCAATTGAGTGGTTATACTTCGGACGGATCCGAGTTAGTGGACGACTGCTTTGCCCTGGGAAGAGACAAAAAGCCAATGCTTGCATTCAATACTTTACAAACACCAACTGACGAGAGCGAGCACAAGGGGTTTGGCAATTTCTGCAAAGGTTTTTTTAGCATGTATAGAAATCCTAAAGCGCACAACCCGAAAATGTTTGAAGAGACTCAACTCACTGAAATGACAGAAGTTTTGGTTGTTGCTACCATAGTACATAATAGGCTTGACAGCACGTTTAAAACAGGCTATAAATAGTCCTGGCTGAATACGAAGGAAGGACAACGAATGGTAACACATTCCGAAAATCCTTCTATTCCGGTCAAAGCACATTACCACGTATACCCATCCAACGGTAGAAAAGAACTGTATGCTGTCAATGTGGATGATGTGATAACAATCACAGACGAAACCGCGGGCATGCCATTCCTAAAAAGGAAGCGGAAGAATTAAGGTCATACGGAGTCCAAATTTCCCCCACTAATATTTTAGAGTCTAAACGAAGGTGTGACGGGTCAGTGTGTTAGTCTTTTCATCATTTTAGGAGAGCAAGCGTGTGGTTCCAGGGAACATAATGGAGGCTAAACGGGACAACAAACAAACCCAGGAGGATTGGCTGCATTATTTTTAGAGTAAAGCCAAATCACCCACCTTCAAACCCCCGATTTGCCAAAAAAAAACACACTTCGAGAGTGTGTATCCTCGCACTTGTTCGATATGTACCTAAGACGCAGAGCAACAGCGCCCGCTAACTGATAACTACTAACCGATAAACGTTACCGACATGAAAAGAAAGCTACACCCGTTCCTGCTAACAAGTATCATGCTGCTTA
>DATHKA010000484.1:0-18839 GCA_035489615.1 Chryseolinea sp. | reverse complement strand
GACGTCGGACTGTTCAACCGGATCACGCTCAATGTGGACTTGTACGATAAAACCACATCGGAATTGTTGCTGAACGTGGAACTGCCCTACACCACTGGCTTTGCGTCAGTCATTCAAAATGTGGGCTCCGTTAGAAACAGGGGCATGGAGTTTAACCTGCGCACCATTAACCTGAATGGGGCATTCCAATGGGAAACGAATTTCAATATCGCCTTCAACCGGAACAAGGTCTTGTCCCTTGTACAGGGCAAGGATATTTTGCAGGAGACCCTCCGGATCATTCGTGTAGGCGAGGACCTCAACAGTTGGTATATGCGCAAATGGGCGGGCGTAGATCCTGCGAATGGCAATCCATTGTGGGAAGTGGTAACCACGGATTCCAATGGCGAACAAACCGTGTCCACCACCAACGTGTACAGCAACGCCACACTTCAGATCGCGGGTAGCTTCACACCGGACTTTACGGGGGGCATCAGCAATGTGTTTACCTACAAGGCTTTTTCACTCTCTGCATTTTTCAATTTTGTAAGCGGCGTTCAGGTATACAATGGCTCCCTGTTTGTAACGGATAGCGATGGCGCCTACGATACCGAAAATCAGCGGGTACTTACAGACGGCGAGAGCAGATGGCAAAACCCCGGCGATATCGCGACCCATCCGAAACCTGTTTTCGGAGGCAATCTGAACTCCAGCCGTGAATCGTCACGATACCTGCAGGATGGTAGTTATATCCGCATGCGCAACGTGAGGTTTACCTATTCACTGCCCAATAGCTTCCTGAGCAAATTGAAAATTGCAAACGCTTCACTATTCGTTAGCGGCGACAACCTGTGGACCATTACCAATTTTACGGGAAGAGACCCGCAAGCGATTTTAAGCCGGAGCGGCGGTCAGGTAACAAATTATCCGATCAGCAAAAAAGTATTGTTTGGGATAAACGTAGGATTCTGAAAATAACATGAGGACAATGAAAATAATCTTTACAAAGAAATTAGTACAGGCCGTGGCAGTGCTAACGTTGCTCAGCGCCTGCGATATGAACAAGGAGCCGTATGACAGCAAGTCGGCCGCCGCGGCTTTGGCAACTCCGGAGGATCTGCAGATCGCCACGTATGGTACCTATGCAGGTCTGGTCTACGACGAATACGTTCACATGCATCATCAGTTGGGGGAGTTCGGTGGTGACAACGTGGCCCTCAGCGGTACATCAGGCTCGCATTGGTACAATGTTTACAATTATACCCATTTCCCGGCGATGACGACGACGACCTTATTCTGGAGCCAGGCGTATAAGACCATCTTTTCGGCCAACCAGATTATTGAAAGAATCGAGGACGGCGAGTCGGCAGCGCTGGATCAGTTGAAGGGTGAGAACCTGTTCTTGCGTGCCATGGTGCATTTTGACCTGGTCAAGTTTTTCGGCCGGCCCTATACGCAGGGACAGGGTAATAACCCCGGGGTAGTGATCAGAGAAAATACCCGCGATGCCATACTTCCTTTCCGCAGTACGGTAAAGGAAGTATATGATTTTGTCATCGCCGACCTGGAAAAAGCAGCAGTCTTGATGACGGAGAATAAAACCGCCAGCTATGCCACCAAGCATGCAGCCTATGCGTTGTTGTCAAGAATTTACCTCTACATGGACGAGAATGAAAAGGCGATAGAATATGCCAACCTGGTGATCAATTCGGGTCATTACGTACTTACGCCAACCAACAGCTATAAAACATATTTCACCGTAATCCCGGATGCCAACACAGAAACCATTTTTGCCATCCGTCATACCCTGGTTGACAATAAAAACAAAGGTTCCATTGGTTCTCAGTACTACACAGACGGAACCTCAGGATGGGGCCAGATGTATGCCTCCCTGGATTTTATGAATCTGATCAACAAGTACCCGGAAGATGCGCGCCACAGTTTTATCGAAATACAAATGGCTTCGAATGGCGTCGACACACTCAAACGGGGTAATGTTCCGCAATTCTTTGTGAACAAGCATGTGAAACAGGAAGGTGTGATCAACCTGAGTTCGCCGGTAATGTTGCGCCTGGCCGAAATGTATCTGAACCGCGCAGAAGCATATGTCAAGTTGGGCGGTGGCGAAAATGAACAGCGGGCAATCGACGATGTCAATTTGATCCGTCAGCGCGCCGGACTTTCGGGAGCGGCGTTGTATACGCTTGGCGATCTGAAATGGCATGAAAGTGTTCTCGATGTCGTGCTGGAAGAACGAAGACTGGAACTGGCATTTGAGTCCCACCGCCCCCTGGATCTCTACAGAAACAACCGTCCCCTGGTGAGGGCTTATCTCGGGTATCATAGTGCAGATCGGTATAACCAGACCATACTACCAACGAGTGACCGGATAATCCTCTTTATTCCGGAACGTGAAATTATCGTCAACCCAAATCTGGAACAAAACCCATAAGGACATCAGCAATCATCTTATGCCGATGGGCATAGGATGACGACTATCGAATCAGGACTGCGCCTCTTGAATAGTGGCAAAGAAAACTTCATCGGGCGGATGGAGCAGGCGTGGTGCGACTTGCAACTAAGTTTTTAACCAATTAAAAAGAATTTTAAATGGAACAAAGAAGAGATTTTATAAAGAAAAGTGTCATCGGAGCTGCAGGTGTAGTGATGGGAGGCATGGGACTAAGTGCGAAATCGTACGCCCGCGTTATCGGCGCGAATGAACGCATCAACATCGGATTCCTGGGCTGTGGGTCGCGAAGTAAGGGACATCAAAATATGGTGCAGATGTCGGCTAAATCGAAGAACCTGAACGTGGTGGCCGTGTGCGATATATGGAAGGTCAATAAAGAAAAGGCCGCAGCAAACTGTAAAAAATTGTTCGGCGCAGACGTCAAGCAGTTTAAATATTCCGAAGAGATGCTCAAAATGCCGGACCTCGATGCCGTCATGATCGGGACAGGTGACCATCAACATGCAAAGCTATTGGCTGAAGTAGTAAAGGCAGGGAAGGATTGCTATTGCGAAAAACCCATGGCCGAAAATGTAGATGATGCTAAGCTGGCAAGGAGCGTCGTGCTGGCGTCCAAGCAAGTCGTACAGCTTGGTTCACAATGGGTGAGCGACCCTATACAACTGAAAGTGCGCGATATCATCCGCTCTGGAAAACTGGGTCAGATTACAAAAATAGAACAAGTGTGGAACGATAATAACCACCGCTGGCACAGTCCGGATGATCCCGACGTAGCTGCTATCCGCGAAGAGGATACGGACTGGAACCGGTGGCTGCTGGGCAAGCCGTATGTTCCGTTTGACCCCTGGAAATATTTCGAGTTCAGGATATTCCGTGATTATTCCGGAGGCATCACCTCGCAATGGATGAGTCACGGTGCGGGGTTGGTCCATTTTTATACCGACACAACCATTCCCGATTCCATGGTGGCAAATGGGGGAATATATGGCTGGCCGGATATCCGCCAGAACCCGGACACGTTCCAGGCCATTGCCGCGTATGAGGAAAAAAAATTATTGTATTCCTACGCGTCAAACTATGCCAACCTGTTTGGAGATTATACCTGCATCCGTGGTAAAGAAGGAACGTTATTCGCTCATGGCGGCGAAGGCAGCGCCTGTTGGTTTTTCATTCCAGAACATCTGGACATTCCCGGTGGAGTTGACTTTCTGCAAGGAATAAATTCCATGGTGAGCAGCGGAAAAGCAGAAATAGTGACTACGGAAGAGTACGGAATGAAACTGGGACCGGTCAGGTTGAGTGACGATAGCAAATATCACCTCGACAATTGGGTCGATTGCATCAGAAACAGAAACACCGTACCCAACGGACATATCCATACAGGATTCTGGCATTCAATCGCAAGCATAATGGCCACTCGGGCGTACCGCGAAGGCAAGAAGCTTTATTGGGACCACGCAAAGGAAGAGATCGTAGACCGTCAAGTAACCAGTTGATTGGGGATCATCTGGTGGATGTCTGACGACAAAAGCCAGATGATTATTATTTCAATCCGAGCAGAGAGACCTCGAAGAGATTTTAGTTCAATGTTTTAGTTCAATGTTTCAGTACGGCCATGCTACGGAGGGGCTCTACTGAGTTTTCAACGGTCAGCCAAATGACAAATAGAAGAGATTTTATAAAGACATCCGTCATCGGTGGCATAGGGGGAATGCTATTAAGCGGTGCTGCCCTGCAGGATGCGGAAAGCAAACCCGGCACGCCGCGGGTCACCAAAAAAATCATCGTAGCAGGCGGCGGGATTGCCGGCCTCTGCTGTGCCTACGAACTGATGAAGATGGGCCATGAGGTGGTTATTCTGGAAGCACAGGGACGGTCAGGGGGAAGCGTCCTCTCCGTTCACGATGGTCTCGCCGACGGACTATACGCCGACTTTGGTGCGGAACATTTTCACCACCGAGGCTATGAAAGATACTGGGAGTACGTGAAGGAATTCAACCTCACCGTACTGCCATACCCTCATCGAGTAAACCGATTGACCAGGGTAGATGACAAGTGGTATACGACGGATAAGCTTTCGGAAATGCGTGTCGACAAAGCAAAGAAGGTCGGTGCATTCAATGAGCGCGAGTTGAAATACCTTTCGTCGCATTCATTGGAAGACCTGGACTCACTCTACCTCGATCCGTACCTCGAGAAGTTTACGAACAACTACCAACCCTTTGGTGTCGGCTATGACCACCTGGAAAATGTTCCCATTACAGATATCTATAAGAAGGAACATGCTTCACAGGCAGCGCTTAGCTTGTTAGGTGGGAGCCAGTCATCTGCACTCTATGTAATGTGGCAGGCGTACATTACAAAGACCCGCGGCACATCGCCGCTGCCGTCATCCACTGAATCGTATCGCCTGAAAGGAGGGAATCAGGTGCTGCCCAATGAATTTGCCCGCCGCCTGGGCTCGCGGCTAAAACTGGATTGCCACATCCTGGAAATTGAACATGGCGAAACCGGAGTAACCGTGGCCTACAGAGAGTTTGGAGAAGTAAAGAAGATGTCGGCAGATTTTCTGGCCTGCTGCCTTCGCACACCGGTGCTGCGAAATATTCCGGTGACACCGGACTTGCCGGAACAAAAACGATTTGTGCTGGATAACCTTTCTTATCAACAAAGCGCAAGGATCGTCTTTCAGGCAAGGTCAAAATTTTGGGAGGAGGATGGCCTGCCCATCAACTTGCAATTCAACCACCCCGACATAGGTGTGATCTGGCAAGTGGCCGATGAGGTGGATACCTCGCGTGCCGCCCTGATGGTTAAAACTAACGGTGGGGCTAGTCCAATGCGAACATTGGAAACCTTTAAACAACTCTACCCCGGCAAGCGTTCGAATATTACCATCGAGCAAACCCTCGTAAAGGACTGGTCTACCGACCGGTTTTCGCAAGGCTGCGAACGCCTTGGCTTCTCGGCCCTGGGAAGCCTGTCAAAATTCTGGCCCCACCTCATCACGCCAGTAGGCAGAATTCACTTCGCAGGAGGCCATGCAGACAACAGAAGCTGGGGGATGGAAGCAGCCATCAATTCGGCCAATCGTGCGGCAAAGGAAATCGATCAGGCATAATTCACCCAAAGACTAAAGACACGCGTGTTAGAATAGCTATGAAGGCGAACTCCATACTCCTGTTAATCTCGACAACAATTTATGCATCCATAGATGGGGACAACGCCATACTGCAAAAGGATAATCATCACAGGGGAATCGTCTTTTCGCAAAATTATTCGCAGGAAAATTCGCCTCCCGAAGTGAAAATCCTAATGCCGGAAGATAATAAAGTCTATACCTGGAATACGCAGGTACGCTATGTCATCAACGTTTCCGATGCCACAGATGGGGACTCCAAGTACGGTGAGATTGATGGCAACAAGGTCTTACTGGAAATAGAATATCTGCCTGCTGGCAAAGAAGGAGCGACGGCGGAGCAAATAAAAAAGGCACAGGCAACGCCGGAACCGAAAGGGCTCGCATTGCTGAAGCAATCCACCTGCCTTGGATGTCATGCCGACAAGACCAGGGTGGCAGGACCTTCCTTTCAGGAAATAGCGGGGAAGTATGAACAAAACGCTGCAGTGATCAGTAGCCTTGCCGCCCATATTGTAAAAGGGTCTTCGGGGATCTGGGGCAGCATGGAAATGCCGGCACATCCGGATCTTACGGAGGACGAGGCCACGCAAATTGCGGATTACATCCTGAAGCAAGGCGCTAATAAATACCGCTGGATCTACCCGGGCCTCGAAGGGGCTTTCCGCATCATTAATAAGCCGGAAAAAAATCCCGAAGGAATTTACATCCTGACGGCAAGGTACACCACGAAATCAAACGTACCGGGTATGCAATCAATAATCCTTAAAATCAAATAACAGCATTTTTAAAACATAGCATATATGAAAATCAACAGAAGAGAATTCATAGCCAGGTCCGGTGCAGCGGCAGCGGGTGTCTCCATGATGGGGGGTTTTATGGGCAATGTGTTTGCCGGCCCTGGGCTTATCAAGAAAGGACCCATGGACTATGTTATTGTTCACGGACATTATGATATCTGGGAGTTCAACGCCCGCCTGGCAATGGAAGACGAAGCGCAGAATTCACCCTTGCGCGATTTTCTTTTGCCCCGCCTGCTGGCCGGAGGTGTAAACATAGTCATCATGCCCGTAGCAGGTGAGGCGGCCAGGCACAGAATCGAAAACGATCAGGTACTCGCCGGATCGCTGCGAACTACGGACATGATCATCCGCGAAATCGAGAAAACAAATGGTAAAGCATCAATCATTAAATCCAAAAAAGATATTCCCGAAGTACCTGATCCGAACCATGTAAAATTCTTCTTCGACATCGAGGGAGGTAGCCCCATCGAAATCGATGCAGAGCCAGGCTTGTATAAGGATCAAAGGCTGTCACTGCTGAGGCATTTTTACAGGGTAGGCGTGCGGGGACTGCAGTTGACACGAGATGGACGTAATCAATTAGGAGACGGCTGGCTGGAAGGCAAGGGAGGAAATCTTTCCAGGTTTGGAGTTGAAGTGGTTGAGGAAATGAACCGCCTGGGTATGATGGTCGGCGTTTCACATGTTTCGGAGAATGCCGTTTTACATGCGGCCGAAATATCGAAACACCCCATTGTCTCAACGCATCAAAATCCCCGGAAATTTATGAACTCCCTCCTCGAGCTTTCGGACGATATGATCAAAGCGATCGCAAAAACGGGAGGTATCGCGGGCGTTCGTTTTCACTCCGATAAGAAGACGCCATACGAAAGCCTGGTGGATATGATCGATTACATCGCCAACCTTGTGGGAATCGAACATACCGGGATCGGCCCCATCGGACATGACAAAGGTTGCTCCGGAATAGATCATGAGGCGGTCACCAGTGGAACACAGTCACAAACGAAATATGAACAGTATAGCAGGCTGATCGAACTGCTGGACAAGCGATTTTCTGAAAAAGACATTGCCCTGATCATGGGTGGAAATTATCTGCGGATATGGAAGCAGATTTTGCCCGACAGTTAGACGTTGGGTTGCCATAAACAAGCTGGTCTTCTCATCGAGTCGAAGAATGATCGAAGCGGGTGCTGTTAAAGAAAAAAGGGAGCATTTAAACACATACAATGGAAGTCAAAATTTTCAACACAAAGAAAGCCATGGGAGCAGAGGCCGCACATGAAGCAGCGGAAAAAATCAGGAACGCGATTGGGAAGAATGATGTTGCCAACATCATTCTTGCCACGGGAGCGAGCCAGTTTGAAACCCTGGATCATCTGGCCCGGCAGACCACTGTCGATTGGTCCAAAGTAGTGATGTTTCACCTGGATGAGTATGCAGGTATGCCGGAAGAGCATCCCGCGAGTTTCAGGAAATATCTCAAGGAGCGCTTTTTGGCCAAGGTACCTGCTTTGAAAGCGGTGTATTTTGTAGAGGGCGACCGCGATGATGTTAACGAAGAGTGTATGCGTCTTGGCGGGCTTATCGCACGCCACCCGATTGACGTGGCCCTGGTAGGGATCGGCGAAAACGCGCACCTCGCTTTTAATGACCCTCCGGCTGACTTTGATACAGAGCAACCTTACCTCATCGTAGAACTCGATGAAGCCTGCCGCAGGCAACAGATGGGCGAGGGATGGTTTGCAACGCTTGACGACGTGCCGGCAAAAGCGATAAGCATGTCGATCAGGCAGATTATGAAATCGAATGCGATCATTTGCTCGGTTCCCGATAAAAGAAAAGCTGCGGCGGTACAGAAATGTGTCGAAGGGGAAATCAGCAATAGCTACCCCGCTTCTATTCTGCAAGAACATCCTGATTGCACTTTATACCTGGATGATGAATCGGCTTCTCTGCTTTCAAAAAAAAATGAAGAAGTAGCCGGGCGGTAATATTCCGCTGGAGAGAAAATCAAACCGATCGCACCACAGACCATGAAACACCAAAATGAAATAATTGAATACGGTAGCGAAAGGTTTGATAGCCCTGCAGCAAGAATAGGAAACTACCGGTGGTTTATTGCCTTCCTTCTGTTCGGAGCGACGACCATTAACTATATCGACAGGCAGATCTTTGGGTTACTTAAACCCGAGCTGGAAAGGGTTTTTAACTGGACCGAGACAGACTATAGCCGTATCGTTATGGCCTTTACAGCCTCGTATGCGCTGGGACTGTTATTTTATGGAAAGGTAATCGACAGGATAGGGACAAAACTTGGTTACACGATTTCGGTTACGGTATGGAGTATCTCCGCGATGCTGCACGCAGTGGTCAGAACCAATTTTGGCTTTGCAACGGTCAGGGCTTTGCTGGGCCTCGGCGAATCAGGGAATTATCCCGCTGGTGTTAAGACAACGGCAGAATGGTTTCCCAAGAAAGAACGGGCGCTTGCCATCGGTATACTAGACTCAGGATCCAACATAGGCGCATGTGTTGGTCCCATACTCGTCCCCTGGCTATTGGCTGTCTATGGCTGGCAAGCCTCCTTTATAATCACCGGCTCCTTAGGTTTTATCTGGCTGATAGTCTGGCGCATATTTTATTTTACCCCCGAAAAACAGAACCGCCTGAGTAAAGCAGAATTTGATTACATACGTAGCGATGCTGATGAAGAAAAGGAAAATACCGGTAAAGTAACCTGGGGCATGTTGCTAAGGCTGAAACAGACGTGGGCTTTTATCGTGGGTAAGTTTTTTACTGATCCCATTTGGTTTTTCTTTCTCTTCTGGCTTCCCTCGTATTTCAATAGCTCTTTTCAGCTTGACCTTAAGAAGCCAAGCCTGCCGCTCGTCATTGTATACGCAGGGACCATGATTGGAAGTATTGGCGGAGGATATCTTTCTTCCTGGCTTATTAGAAAGGGCTGGACCGTTGGCAAAGCTAGAAAAACAGCCCTGCTGGTTTCTGCATTTTGCGTTTTGCCGATCATCGCTACCCGGTATACAACCGACATGTGGATCGTGGTCTCACTGATCAGCCTCTCGGTGGCCGCTAACCAGGCATGGAGTGCAAATATTTTTGCCATCGTGCCGGATATGTTTCCGAAAAAGGCCGTGAGTTCGGTCGTAGGACTTGGAGGCATGGCGGGCGCTATAGGAAGTTTTCTGTTC
Source organism: Chryseolinea sp. (assembly GCA_035489615.1). Taxonomy (GTDB): domain Bacteria; phylum Bacteroidota; class Bacteroidia; order Cytophagales; family Cyclobacteriaceae; genus Chryseolinea. The sequence goes on along the minus strand of DATHKA010000484.1, from coordinate 9,236 downwards.
CCTGTTTTTATCGGCTTTATTCTGGATTCCTACAAAAGCGCGGGAAACATAGTAGCAGGATATAATATTATTTTCCTGATCTGCGGAAGCTCATTCCTCGTTGCCTGGGTTATTATACACTTCCTGACTCCCCGCATGACCAAGGCCAGTCTATAGCCCTGGCCGATAGGCAGCTCTCCAGGTTAACGCGCAGGCTCAGACACAAACAAGGCTTGACGCCTTTCAGGTCATTGGAGACTCCAGCAGAAGAAGGATGCTAATGCTGCACACCGTTCAACGCACTTGCCCGGCAAGAGAGGCGAGGGGTCTTTTAATGCCATCATGAAGTTCAATATAAAAGGGCATTTGCAACGTTTTTGATGCGTTGTTTGTTATTGCTTGAACTTCGTAAAAATGGAAATAGGAATCGATAGTTTTGCGTCGGCCATGTATGGGAACCGCACCCTAAGCAGTGTTGATGCGATGGAGCAGTTGCTCGAAAGAATTGTACTTGCCGATGAGGTCGGACTGGATGTTTTCGGAATAGGTGAACACCATAGAAAGGAGTTTCTGGATTCTGCGACAGCAGTAATACTGGCTGCCGCGGCAGGTCGTACAAAACGCATCCGCCTCACGAGTGCAGTCAGTGTTCTCAGTACTGCTGATCCTGTGCGGGTTTATCAGAATTTTGCCACGTTAGATTTAGTTTCGAAGGGCAGGGCGGAACTCGTGGTTGGTCGTGGCTCGTCAGTCGAAGCGTATCCGCTTTTCGGATTCAGTCTCAATGACTACGACGCGCTCTTTCATGAAAAGCTTGGTTTACTTTTGAGGATTCGGGACAACGAGTTTGTAACATGGTCTGGCAAATTTCGTCCGGCTTTGAATAACCTTCCGGTTTACCCAAGAGCTGTGCAAAGCAAATTGCCTGTGTGGCTTGGCGTTGGCGGCACACCTGAATCCTTTGTCAGGGCCGGGACGTTGGGACTACCCCTGATGGTCGCAATCATTGGTGGTTACACCTCTCGTTTTCGTCCCCTGATTGATATGTATCGGGAAGCAGGACTCAAAGCCGGCTTCTCTTTAGATCAACTCCAGGTTGGACTGCACTCTCCAGGGTACGTGGCCAACACCGATGACCAGGCTGTTAGTGATTATTATCCAGGTTACGCCGAACTGTGGACTAAGATTGGGCGTGAAAGGGGATGGCCACCCGTAACAAGAAGTCATTTTGATTCCATGGTAGCGCCCGAAGGCGTGTTGGTATTGGGAGGACCGGAACGTGTGGCAGAAAAATTAATACGTCATAGCGAAGCTTTAGGTGGCGTTGACAGATTTACGTTTCAAATGGACAATGCCGGCCTAACTCATTCACAATTGATGACATCGATTGAACTTATTGGTAAGAGAGTTATTCAGTCGGTCAATGGAACGCATCAGTCAGCCTAAAAGGCAATGGTAATTTCTTAACCAGATAAAAAGCGAAATATGTCAATATCAAAACATTCTGAATTGATTGGCATGCAAAAGGCAAGCGAAGCCGTTGCCTTTGCACTGAAGGAAATGAGAAATTATGCATGCCCGGGTATGACAACAAAGCAGCTAGACAACTATGGTGGTCAAATCCTTAATGATTTAGGGGCAAAATCAGCTCCCTATTTAACTTATGGTTTTCCAGGGTGGACTTGTATAAGTATAAATAATGAATTTTGTCACGGTATACCGTCTGACAAGACAGTCCTTAATGAGGGGGACTTAATTAATATTGACGTTTCAGCCGAATTAGGTGGCTTTTGGTCGGACAATGGTGGCTCATTCGTTCTCGGTGCAGATGTTAACAAGCATCAAAAACTTGTTGATGCATCAAAACAGATCTTACATAAAGCTATTCACAGTATTAAAGGTGGTGTACGTATATCTGATATAGGCTTTTTAATAGAAACTGAGGCGAAAAGAAGAGGTTATAAAGTCATCAGGAACCTGACGGGTCACGGAATAGGAAGAGGACTTCATGAAGAACCAAGTGAAATAGCTAATTACAGTAATAGATTTAATCTGACGAGGTTCAGGAAGAACTCCGTGGTTGCGATTGAAACGTTTATATCGACTACTTCGACCTACGCTGAAACGTTGAAAGACGGCTGGACAATGGTTGGAAATAGAGGAGGTTTTGTGGCACAACACGAACACACTATCGTTGTTACTGATGGAAAACCGATTGTGCTAACGGAGATAAATGAAATATGGAATTGAGAAAAACAGCGCGTGTAATTTTAGCCGTGCCAGGGTACTGGAAAGCCGCTACCGTTGACGTTATTTTCACGGACCGCCCGCCAATCGGCTTACTCGTAACCGGGCCAGAAATAAATTTAGTGGAAGCTCGTGGGTAATTGTAATACGCTATTGTTGGCGATTGCCCAAAGCCTTCAGCAATTTCAGATGTGACGCCATACCTTGAAAATAGTTTAATGATTGGTACGGAATTTTATGTTCTGATAATTTTAATCGGATCATCCTCGTGATGTGCGGATAGTGAACATGACACACCTTTGGAAAAAGGTGATGCGCGACGTGTGTATTGAATCCGCCGAACAACCAACTGGCCCAAAGTTCCTCTGCGTGAAAGTCAACTGAAACATTGACCTGGTGACGCGCCCACGAGCATTCAAGCCTTCCATCATGGGCAAGATCTGTGAAGCGTACGCGTTCCACGTAATGTGAAATAAGAAACGTAAACAGCAAAAAGAAGGACAGCAGAAGATGCATGACAACGAAGGATAGCAGCATGATCTGTATGGCAAGGCCAGTAATTTGCCAGGGTATCAAAATGAACACACAAAGATACATCCCTTTGTACGCAAAGAGTTTAATCCACTCTATGGTGGGGTGCTTTGCGAAAACAATGTTTGCCTGTTTATGAGAAAAGAACAAACGAAAATCTTTGTAGAACAGCCATAATAGCGTGTAAAACATGTATGCGAATGGTGCGTAGATATGCTGGTATTTGTGATACCATCTCAAACGTTGATTTGGCGAGAGTGCGATCGGACCGTTGACTTCAAGGTCGGCGTCACAGTCGTCGACGTTCGGATAGACATGATGCGAGTGATTGTGCCGGATCTTCCACAGATATCCATTTGCACCTTGCCAGTTGAATACTATTTCAAAGATGATGTCATCCAATTTTTTGTTCCCTGTTAGTGCATGATGTGCGGCATCATGGGCGAAATTGAGGGCACAGCCGATCGATGAAAATCCAAGTGCCCAATATCCGATTTGTAATTGTATGTAGTTTTCGGCCTGTACCAGCATTATATAGGAAACGAATAGGCAAGCGCAATATGCGACCGCTTTAATAATCAATAAGTTGCCTCCGGTTCCTCTCTTAGCATGGAGATATGCATTGACCTCCTTTTTCAAGTCGTCGTAAAAGGTCTCATTTTCACTGACAGCGAATTTGAGTTTGGCGGTTTTAAAGCTCATGACCCATACGTTTAAGGAACCGGAAATGCGACGCAACGGCGCGCCCATAGGGACACTCATTGTATGTCAATCCAAATTCACGGGCAGTCTCCCGCATGATCGGAACAATGTCGAGGTAGTGGATATGGCAAACGTTAGGAAACAGGTGATGCACAGTATGCGCATTGAATCCGCCTAGCAACCAGTTCAACAGTCGGTTGTCAGCATTGTAATCCAGGGACGTGCGCATCTGTAACGTGACCCAACTATGGCTCATTTCACCGGCTGCGTGGGGATGCGGATGGTCGGCTTCTTCGGCCAGGTGCGAAACACCAAGCACAGCTGCAATGACAATCGATATCAGAAAGTGCATCAGAATAAAGGCTAATAGAATTTGCGTTAGTGTAAAGGGTAGCAGTAGAAATGGCAATAAGACCATGTACCCGGCATATACCGCCTTATTTAACACGAGCCGCAATTTTTGTTTCGTCGAAAGCTTAATTGCTATACTGCGATCGCTCCTGCCAAATAGCTGCATGGTGTCGCGCACAACCAACCAGTTGAGAGAATAGAAGAGATACAGTATAGGCGCGTATAGATGCTGAAAGCGATTAAAGCAGTATAAGGGTTGTTTGGAGGTCATACGCAACAAGGGGTTGTCCAGCACATCGACATCGCTGCCGTGGACATTCGTGTAAAGGTGATGCGACTCTATGTGGTATTTCTTCCAGACGTAGGCGTTGTTACCGAGCAAATGCCAGGTAACGGCGAAGAGTATGTCATTGTGCTTTTTATTCGACAAGATTGCATGGTGAGCGGCGTCATGTGAAACGTTGAAAGCCAGCAGCAACGCGATGAGTCCAAAGGCGAGGTATGCCACGTAGAATTTGATTACGCTATCTGTACTTGTGCAGATAAAGGCATAACAAGTCACGAGCAGGACCAGATACACCGTGACCTTGAAGATCATTAATGGGTTTGCAAACCTGCTCTGCTTTTTCTTTTTCAGCATCGCAGTGACTCGGTGCTGAAGGATGTGATAAAATTGATTTCCTTCGTCGGGCGTGAAGCTGAGCTTTTTCATGGCTTGATCTTTCAACCAAGCTACCCTGACTGAAAGGCATTCCCTTTGACAAAAGTCAAAAAGCGTCTAACCCGTCCTTTTTGATATTTTTGCCCGGATACGGCTTAATGTTTCGAGGTTCATCCCCAGATAGGAGGCGATTTGCCCAAGGGGTGCACGGTTCAAAAGCTCGGGATATTGCTCAACGAAATAGCGGTATCTATCCTCCGTCTTCTGCTTGCGAAGTAAAAATAGCCGCTCCTCAGTGAATGAGAAATAGTGTTCCGTGAGGATACGCGCTGTATAGTTGAATTCGATGAAGTCGGTATATAGCTTTTGTAGCGTATCGTAATGTATCCGCGCCAGCGTGCTGTCTTCCATGGCTTCAATAAATTCATAGCCAGGCATTCGCTTGTAAAAGCTATTGACGGAGACGACGATGTGATATTCGAGCATGAACCTGCTGGTGATCTCGACGCCATTTCTAAGATAGTAGGAGCGAAGCATTCCCTTCAGTACGACATAGAGGTAGTCGGCCCGTTCACCATCGCGAAGAAGTTTGTCGCGCTTTTTTACTTCCAATATTTCAAGGTCTTTGGTCAGACGATCACGTAGCGACGCAGACAATGAATGAATGGTTTCTAGGCGAGTGAGGAAATCTCTGAGCATGGCTGAATTGAAGCGTTCTATCCAAATTCGGGTCCGAGAATAGCATACTGATTTTCGGGAATGCCTGGACATAGATTGTCGCCCCTGTACATCCGGATAAATGGGCGAAGCGCTGAAAATCCAACTGACTCGAGCCAGCCTCGCCATGAGTCGTTATGATGGGACACATCCAGGATTACAGGTTTGTTTCCACAGTGTTTCAGAGCAGCAGAGACAAGGTCTTTAGCAACTTCAACGTTGTTGGCAACAACTGGCCCGATATGCGCGTACCGGTAGCCGGATCTTCCGAAACAGAATCCTTTAAGGTGGTCCCGCTCGCCAACCTTGAAGGCGAGTTCGGGGGCTCCATCGAGCATCCACGAAAGAAGCGCCATGCGATCGGCACCAAAGATTTCCAAATCGAACGATCTCACGCTTTCGAGGCTCTCTGCAGTCAGTGCAGTTGCGGCCGGCGAGGAGATGACGTGTTGCATATGAAATGGACTGGCAAACATCCGGCTGAGTTCGTATTCATCTTCGAAGTCGAGGTTGGTATATACTTGTCGGCCCGCTGGTGTGGCATCAAGCTTCACACAGTTTTCATTCTTCAGCAGCTGGCCCGCCTGTTCGAGTAATCTGAGTCCGATTCCTTTTCGCTGGTGAGCCGGATCTACCAGTACCATTCCAATCCACGCAAAGTGATGGCCGTAACGAATCGTAGTGACCGTGCCGATCACATTCCCATCATCCTGTACGCATACCCTATTTCCTTGGGGATCGAGCATTAGAAAAATTTCCCAGTCGCGCGATAGCTGGTTCCAGCCGGCACTCCGGCAGAGCGAAAGGCCGGAGGGAATGTCAGTCCATTCCATATTGCGAAACATCATGCGTGCTGTCCTTTTCGGGGTAAGAAGGATATGGCGATAGTGCCGATTATAGCCAGGATGATGAGCGCTGCAAATCCATTGGCGTAGCTTTTTGTTGTGTCGCGAAGCCATGCTGCGAGCATGGGACCGAATGCCTCACCCAGACCATCTGCTGTGATCACGAGCCCCATGACACGACCCATTACACGCACACCGAACAGCTCGGCTGCCATCAGCGGGATGATCATATAATCTCCACCGAGTGCAATCCCGAAAAAGAAAGCAAAGATGTATATCACGCCCGGTGTCGACGCTGCATAGAGCAGTGGAATTGCAGCGGCCACGAGCGCATAGATGAGTATCATCACGTATTTTTTAGGAATACGATCCGCCAGCCATCCCATCAACAATCTGCCGATAATGCTCGAACCAAGGATGATCGACATCACATTCGCAGCTTCTGATTGTGAATAATTCAAGTCGAGACTGAAAAACAATTTCAAATTTTGACTTGTACCCGAGACGGCACCGATAGAGCACATGCTTCCAATCACCAGCAGATAAAAGGGCCAGCTTTTCAACACGTGCCCAATGGGAGCGCTGGCATGATCCACTTTCAACGATTGGTTGCCATCGTCCGGACTTTCTTTCACGAACCAGGCAACAGGAAAAGCGATGGATACCATTATCACACCGAGTATGATAAGAGCCTGATGCCACCCAAACTCCAGGTTCAGCCAACGGGCGATCTGGGGCACAACCATGCCTCCTATGCCAACACCAAGATAAGCGACTCCCATCGCACGACCTCTGGACTTATTGAACCACCGCGAAATGAGTACCTGGTTTGGCAGCGGGCCACCGCACATGTAGCCCAGGGCGTTGAAGAAGTAAAACAAATAGAATTGCCACAATGCGGTCATGGTTCCAAGTCCGATCAGGGCCACACCACCCATGATGATTCCCGAAAGCATCAGTCTCTTTGGGCCGAAACGATCGATGATCCATCCTGCTGCAAATCCGAATACAGGACCTACGATCACTTTTCCCATGGCCATGCCGGAAGTTACCGTGGCACGGGTCCAACCGAAATCCGTCACCCAGAAGTCATAAAAAAAAGGAAGGCCGTAGAACATAATGCCGATCAGCGAAAATAGACTGAAGAAGCCGGTAGCGGCGACTTTAAACTGTTCGCGGTTTAATTTCTCGTGTGACACGTATCGATAGAGTTTAGATCTTCCTTTAAATTCTGGCGTTGGCCACTCAAGTTGTTGATTCAGTCTTGCACCGCTTATAGACGCCCTTATTGCCCAACCGCTTCCATGCAAAGTACGCCATCAGTCCTGTTCATCGATGTTCAGGTTGGTGAATGCAGGGAAGAAGAAACTCCCTTCTCAGCATTGCCGAAACCACCGATGAAAAAGCAGAAATCTTGAATTTGTGAATAATAAGCGAAATCTTTCGATGCCATCCAAATATCTTCCATCGAGCACATTTACTTTATCGAGTTAGTCGATTGCATCGCCAACAACCGTCCCTGTGCCGTGACGCTCCGGGACGTAATAATGCCACGTTGAGCCAACTTTTCTACTGTTTCAAAATGCATAACCCTAGGGTTGCCTGGCGACGAGCAAGCTTGATAGCTAATCTGAATTACAGGTTCATCCCTTTTGAAGGTCCCGGCTTTAAAAATTCGTTTATCTTACGTCGTTTCTGAAAGTATGATAAAAAATTATTTGAAAATTTCTTTAAGGAGTGTAACCAGAGACCTGAATTATGCACTCATTAATATTTTCGGACTTGCTCTGGGGATCACGTGTTGCATTATCATCGCTCTTTACGTACGGTTTGAAATAAGTTACGAATCCTTTCAGGCGAACCGTAGTGAAATCTACCGTTACATTCCACAGTCTTCCAATGAAGGAGAGTTAGCAAAGCAAATTTATACACCGGCAGGAATGGCGCCGAGGTTTCAGCACGATTTTAAGGAAGTTAAGAACTATTCAAGATTTACTGTCGTATCGGATGAACCGAATTTTAAACACCATGAGAGGCAATTAGGCTCCGGTCAATTTGCCCTGGCAGACAGTGCGTTTTTCCACGTGTTCTCTATTCCACTGGTCAGGGGTGAGGCAAGCAAGGTTTTGAGCAGGCCGGCAGTGGTCGTCATCAGCCGCTCCATGGCCGAACGTTTCTTCCCAGGCGAGGACCCGATAGGAAAGTCAATTCAATTTGACAATAAGATGCTATTTGAAGTAACCGGCGTGTTCGAGGATGTGCCCCGTAATTCGCACTTTCAGTTTTCTTACCTGGCTTCTTTCATTTCACTTCCAGCCATGATGGAGCAACTTTATGGGTTTAAGAATGACGAGCTACTCGGGGACATGGGATCCTGGAACTACTCCACATACTTGCATATTCCATTTGGCGTCACTTCGGATTTGGAGCAAAGGATGACCGAGAAACTCTACGAATACCAGGCGAACAGTACGGTCAGGTCTGGCAACCTTTGCAGGTGCTTTCCTGATCGTGTTGCTTACGCTGCCGCTATTTAACAGGCTGATGGGTCTTTCGCTAAAACTTGATCTCCTGGTTGATCCGTTTTTTGCCTTGGTGCTGTTGTTCATCGGCTTAGTTACTGCGCTGGTCGCAGGCGCCTATCCCGCATTCCATCTTTCATCATTTTCTCCGGCCAAGGTATTGAAAGGGGGTAGAATAGTGGGCAACAAGGCAGGCCTAAGAAAGGCGCTAACCATTGTTCAATTTGGTATCGCCACCTTCATGATCATTGCCACGATGGTCGTGTTCCAGCAGATGTCATTTATGAAAAATGCCAGCGTCGGTTTTGACCGGGAGCATGTAGTAAGCTTTCCGGCAAGTATTGAGGTCCATCGAAATTACGATCTCTTCAAGGAACGCCTTCTCAATCATAGTGGCATTAGGTGGTGGAACCGCGAGGTTTCATATAGTGCGTTCAGCCTGGAAGTAACTAAATCTCGACGCGCTGACTCACGTATTACCTAACCGCTTCAAGGCAAAGTACGCCATCAGTCCTGTGCTGATACCCAATGCATTTTCATCGATGTTGAAAGTTGGTGAATGCAGTGAAGAAGAAATTCCCTCTTCAGCATTACCGACACCACAGAGGTAAAAACAGGAATCTGTTATTTGTGAATAGTAAGCGAAATCCTCCGCTGCCATCCAAATATCTTCATCGATCA
>DATHKA010000483.1:0-2625 GCA_035489615.1 Chryseolinea sp. | reverse complement strand
TTGTATCGTTCCACCGAATCGCTCCACACATACATATCGCGAAAGCGCGAACCAGCTTTCGCTTTGCGCGCGCGCCTGAACCAGGGATGCTGATCGGAGGTGTGGTTCAGAATGAGCTCCGTAATAACCTTAATGTTTTTCCGATGTGCCTCTTTCAGGAACTGTTTAAAGTCTGTTAGCGTGCCATAATCCGGATGAACATCGCAATATTCTGTCACATCAAAGCCATCATCCTTCAATGGCGACGGAAAAAAAGGAAGAAGCCAGATGGTGTTGATACCCAGGTCTTCAAGATAGTCGAGCTTTTGGATTAGTCCCTGAAAGTCGCCGATGCCGTCGCCATCCCCGTCATAGAAGGCCCGTACCGACACTTCGTAAATGATGGCATCCTTAAACCATAATGCTTCGTTTGCCTTGGGCGACGTCTTCATACTTACTGGAAAGGATCTCCGATCTCTAGCTTAAACAAGTGGAAGGGCATTTTGAATGGATCGAGAGAAATAAAATTCCACTCCTGGGTCCACGTGTATTCCTCCTCTGTGATGAGGTCTCTCACCCGGACATAAATATGATCCCCAAGCTTTAGTCGTTCTTTCGGAAGCTGAACGTGTCCTGATTGTGTACCATTGGGATCCAGGTTAACCACAACCAGAATAATGTTGCTCAGATCGGGCGTCGCCTTGATATAGCCCAGCAGAAAATTGTTCTCGATATGACAAAACTGCAAATTCCACGTTGAGTGAAGCGCTTCATTATCGCGGCGCGCTCTGTTCACCAGCGTAATAATGTCGGTCATGCGCGTGGTCCGTTTCCAATCATAGTGCTTAACTTCGAACTTTTCTGAGTCCATGTACTCCTCGCGACCCGGCAGCGGACGGTTGTCGTACAGCTCATAGGCGGGACCATAGATACCATAATTAGATGACAGCGTAGCTGCCAAAGCAAACCGCAGGATGAATACATTCTCGCCCTGGTATTGAAGATGATAGGGTAAAATGTCGGGTGTGTTGGGCCAAAAGTTGGGGCGGAAATAGTTCCGGGAAGGTCCAACCACAAGCTCATTCATGTATTCCATGAGTTCTTGCTTGTGAACGCGCCAGGTGAAATAGGTATAGGATTGTGTGAACCCAACCTTTGCCAGTGAGGACATAATGCGTGCGCGCGTAAATGCCTCGGCAAGAAAGATGATATCTGAATAGGTCTTATTCACCTCGGCGATTACCCATTGCCAAAAGGGTGTAGGTTTCGTGTGGGGGTTGTCGACCCGGAAGATGGTCACACCCTGATCAATCCAGAACGTGATCACTGACTTTAACTCCGTCCAGAGCGCCTGCCAGTCGTTGCATTCGAAATTGAACGGATAAATATCCTGATATTTTTTTGGCGGATTCTCGGCATATTGGATCGATCCATCCGGTCGCTGCTTAAACCAATCCGGATGCTCCTTCACGTAAGGATGATCCGGCGCACACTGAAATGCGAGGTCAAGTGCGATATCCAGTCCATACATCCTGGCTTCCTGAATGAGTGAACGATAATCCTCGAACGTGCCCAACGCGGAATGGATCGCCTTATGGCCGCCTTCATCACTGCCAATCGCCCAGGGGGATCCCGGCTCGCCTGGTTCCGCTGTCACATTATTATTCTTTCCCTTTCGGTTCACTTTTCCAATGGGGTGTATCGGGGGCAGATACAAAACATCGAAGCCCATCGACTCAATGCGGGGCAACAACTTGATCACGTCGCGGAATGTTCCATGCCGGCTCTCGAGCGATGCTGATCGTGGAAACAATTCGTACCAGGCCGTAAAGTTTACCCGTTTGTGTTCCACTACCACCTCATATTCACGCTCCGTTGTGGTAGCATGCTCTACGAGCGGATGGGCATGCACCAGGTGCGCAAACTCTTCGGAGCGCACGTAGGCAATCGCTTCGTCGTAGTCACCGTCCAGGCGGGAAAGGGCGTGCGTCAGGCGATGGTTGCGCGTTTCCAACGCCTTGAGGAAGGCGATACCTTCGCGCAGTTCGAGATGCACATCCACGTTGGCGGCCACTTTCTTGCGAAACCCATCGTACCACGTATCGAAGTGATCGATCCACGCCGTTACCTTGAAGCAATACAGGCCCTTCTCCGTCGTGTCAAAGGTGCCCTTCCACAGATCATTTCCGAATGGCACCATTTCGACTTCGTGCCAATTCGATTCCGTCCACTTTCTGAACAGAACGCGCGCCCGAATGTGATCATGACCGTCTCCCAGGATATCAGCAGTTACGTCGACCTGCTCTCCTACCGTTCGCTTGGCCGGATGGAGTCCATTGTCGACAAGAGGCTGAACGTTTTCGATAATGACTCGAGATGTTCCTTGTACCGTAATCATGGCATATTTTCTGGTCTGTTGAGTTTTGAACCCGGGAAGGTTTATGGCTACTTAATCTTAAATATAAAGGAACTGAAGGGCTTGCACGTGAGCTCGAACGTAAAGTCTGCATTGAAGCCCACTTCGGCCTCGCGCCACAGCAGGTCGCGCGCGATGTAGGTATTGCTTTTATCAAGACCCATCCGGGCAACAACTGCTTCGGGAATCTGCACTTTAATGCTCAAAGTTTCGGTGCTGAAGGAAGTAAG
>DATHKA010000482.1:0-5707 GCA_035489615.1 Chryseolinea sp. | reverse complement strand
AGTATTGGCCTATTCTACCGTGTCACAGCTGGGACTGATGTTTCTTGCGCTGGGGCTCGGTGCTTTTACGAGTGGCATCTTCCACATGGCGACGCATGCGTTCTTTAAGGCATTGTTGTTCCTCGGTGCCGGAAGCGTTATCCATGCCATGCACCACGAGCAGGATATACGCCGCATGGGCGGTTTGAAAAAATATCTACCGGTAACGTACGCTACCTTTCTCATTGGCGTGCTGGCCATCTCCGGCATTCCGCCATTTGCCGGCTTCTTCTCCAAAGACGAAATACTGGCAAGTGCTTTTGAACATAACAAGGTTGTATGGGCCGTAGCGGTGATCGCCTCACTGCTGACGTCGTTCTACATGTTCCGGTTGCTGTTCCTCACGTTCTTCGGTACAACACGAGCCAGCCAGGAAACCATTCACCACATTCACGAATCACCCAAAAGCATAACCTTCCCATTGATTGTACTCGCAGGGTTGTCGGCATTGGGAGGATTTATGGGCGTGCCCGAGGCACTGGGTGGCTCACACTGGCTAAGCGGATTTCTCGCGCCGGTGTTTGCACCTTCTAAAGAACTGCTCGCCGCACATCACCTCAGCCACAGTACCGAATACATGCTCATGGGCGTGATCGTCGTACTCACGCTGGTGTTCATAGGCATCGCCTACTCACGCTACGTGAGCAAGGGCCATGTACCGGCGGCAGAAGGTCAGATTTCGAATGGACTTCAAAAGACGCTGTATAACAAGTACTATGTCGACGAGATGTATGATGCTATCATTGTAAAACCTTTGTACTGGATCTCCAGTGTGTTCGACAAGGTGGTCGAACAGCTGGGCATCGACGGGCTCGTGAACGCATCAGGTAAGGCAGTAGTGTCGGGAAGCAAGGTGGCACGCCGGCTTCAGACGGGAACCATTGGTTTTTACATCTTTGCCATGGTGATCGGCATTGTGCTGATCCTGGCAGCCTTAATAAGTAAAGAGTATTGAGTCCTGAATCCTGAGTTGTTGTTAGTATTAAAGTATTCAAAGCAGGGAACGAACAAAAAACAACAATTGGAAAAGATCCTCACTACTAACGATAAAGACTAACGACCAATACCAAGGACTAACTACTAAAGACTAACTACTACTCTTCATGTCTGTTTTTCTCATATTCTTTCCCTTGCTGGTTTCACTCCTGATTTTTCTGGTGAAACCTGCGCAGGCAAAAACGATCGCATTTGCGGCTTCACTGGTTGAACTGGTGGCCACCCTGTATGCGATTTCACAGTTCACGAAGAACGAAACGGTTCAGTTTGTGCTCGACATTCCCTGGATTCGCGCGCTGGGTATGAATTTCGCAGTCGGCATGGACGGCATTTCCCTGGTGCTTGTATTGCTCACCAGCATACTGATTCCGGGCATCATCCTGTCTGTGCGCAGCAACTTCGCGAGGCCACATACTTTTTATGGTCTCGTGCTGATGATGCAAATGGCCCTGGTGGGGGTGTTTGTGGCGCTCGATGGACTGCTCTTCTATCTCTTCTGGGAAATTGCGCTCATACCGATATACTTCATCTGCCTCATCTGGGGCGGCGAAGATCGCGGACGAATCACGCTGAAATTTTTCATTTATACCCTGGCGGGCAGTTTATTCATGCTGGTGGGGCTTGTGTATCTGTATTTGGCCACACCGGGTGATCATACGTTCGCCATGAATGCCCTGTACGAGGCGGGAAGGTCCCTGTCGCCCAAGGAACAGGGATTTATATTCTGGCTGATGTTCGTCGCATTTGCTATCAAGATGCCGGTGTTTCCCTTTCACACGTGGCAGCCGGATACCTATACCGTTGCGCCCACGCAGGGTACCATGTTGCTTTCGGGTATTATGCTCAAGATGGGTATCTATGGCGTTATCCGCTGGCTCCTGCCGGTGGTGCCTGAAGGCGTCGGTCACTGGGGCTCTACCGCCATCGTCATTTCCGTCATCGGTATCATCTACGGATCGTGCATAGCGATCGTACAAAAAGACTTTAAGAGGCTCATCGCCTACTCGTCAGTCGCCCACGTCGGCCTTATTGCCGCCGGCACCTTTACGCTCAGCGTGATGGGACTGCAAGGCGCCATGATTCAGATGGTGAGCCACGGTGTTGTCGTATTCGGCATGTTCTACATTGTCGACGTCGTCGCGGATCGAACCAAAACGGGCTCGCTGGAGAGCCTGGGGGGCATTCGCAATGTAGCCCCTACGTTGGCCACGGTATTCGTAATCGTTATGCTCGGCAGTGTGGCGCTCCCGTTGACCAGTGGGTTCGTAGGGGAATTCCTCCTCATCAATTCGATCTTTCAGTACCAGTACATCCTGGGCGCAGTAGCGGGCGTAACGATCATCCTGGGCGCTGTGTACATGCTCAGAACGTTCCAAAAGTCCATGTCGGGCGAGGTCAACAATCTTACCGCGCGGTTCGCGGACCTCAGCACAGAAGAGAAGTGGGTTTTGTATCCGGTGGTCGCGTTGATCATTCTGATCGGAATCTATCCCGGGCCGATTCTCGAACTGTCGGAGCCAGCCGTAACGAACCTGTTAAAAGTATATTCGAACCTGTCAGCATCAGTCAAGTAACATGAACGCACTATTGGTTATTTGTGGATTGGGAATAGCGGCGCTGGTTGCCGAGATCGTCAATTTGAAGAAATGGCTGACAACCGTAGTGGTCATCGGTCTGCTGGCCGCTGTCGTCACCATTTTTCTTGACTTTGGTACATCGTCCATGCACTTCAGTGAAATGCTGCAGTTCGACGACTTTTCGCTGGCATTCAGTGGGCTCATCGTGGTGGCGACTGTCTTTTGGTTCTGGCTGGCCGACGATTACTTCCGCCTTCAGCCGCACGTCACCGATCGCACGGCGCTGATCCTTTTCACCGTGGCCGGCGCAATCATCATGGCATCGTTCAACAACATGGCGATGTTGTTTCTCGGCATTGAGATTCTATCGATATCCCTGTACGTGCTCGCGGGCAGCCGCAAGGAAAGTTTATTCTCGACCGAGGCGGCCTTCAAGTACTTTCTCATGGGCTCATTTGCCACCGGCTTCTTACTGATGGGCATTGCTCTCGTGTATGGCGCTACTGGTGCATTTCACCTGACGAAGATCGCGGCGTTCATCGACGCCAATCCGGCCGGCCTGCCTACCTTCTTCTATGCTGGCGTCCTCCTGATGTTCATCGGCCTGGCTTTCAAGATCTCGGCTGTGCCCTTTCATTTCTGGGCACCCGACGTGTATGAAGGTTCGCCGACGGCCATTACCGCGTTCATGTCGACAGTAGTAAAGATCGCGGCCATCGCCGCGTTCTATCGCGTGTTCTCCATGTGCTTCGCTGGCGTGGGAGGGACATACCTGAAAGTGATGCAAGTCACCACGGTGTTGACGCTGGTCATTCCCAACATCACCGCCGTTTATCAGCAGAGTGTCAAGCGCCTGCTGGCTTATTCGAGCGTCGGTCATGTGGGATATATCTTTTTGGCATTCCTCGCGGGCACCGACGATTCGGCGAATGCGATCTATTACTACCTGTGTGCCTATGCGGCCGCATCGCTTACGGCGTTCACCGTCCTTCATATCATTGAAAGTTACAATCGATCTACTACCGTAGCTTATTTTAATGGACTCTTCAAGAGGAATCCACTCCTGGCCGTGGCCATGACCTTTGCATTATTGTCGCTGGCCGGCATCCCTCCTCTTCCTGGTTTCTTCGGCAAGTACATGGTATTTGCGCTGGCAATCGAACAGGGCTATACCGGGCTGGTTATCCTCGCCGTTATCACGTCGCTGATCGGCGTGTACTACTACTTCCGGATCATTATCGCGATGTATTTCGAAGAACCTGACGGTACCGCGATCGAAGTGGGACCTTCAAACAAAACGCTTCTGATCACCTTGATGGCGATCAGCATTGCGATAGCCCTGTTTGCCGACAGCGTTGTTGACCTGGTGGGATAAGAGACGGGGGTCTCCGCACGTGCTTTCTTGTAAAAAAAATCCTTCGCGGAATGCCATTCTATGTTTAAACATCAGATTGGGAATTGTTATCGCGCACGCTCGCTTCCGGAGTGTTTTTTTGCCCTGCTTTCCCCTCATTCCGACGACGATTTTAGCTTTCGGGCAAACGAGAATGTGGCATCCCTTCGTTGCATATTTTTAAGAAATCCCTTAACTTCAATCGATTGCAACAAATTTCACGTATGGCAAAAGTCAAACATATCTTACAGACCAAGGGCAACGCGATCTTCGCTGTCGAGCCTTCCATTACGGTGTACGAAGCCATTGAGGTAATGTGTGAAAAGAATATCGGCGGGCTTCTCATCGTAGACGAAAGTAGGCTGGTCGGCATATTTACCGAGCGCGATTATGCCCGAAAAATCATCCTCAAGGGCAAGTCGTCGAAGGAGACTCCCATCGGCGACATTATGACCTCGAATCTGATCACGGTGAACTCGGAAACGAGCATCGAAGAGTGCATGCAGGTGATGGTGTCATGCAAGATCCGACATCTCCCGGTCGTCGACGACGGTGAACTGTCCGGCATCATTTCTATTGGTGACGTAGTGCGTTCTGTGATCGACGAACAAAAGGTGATCATTCACCAACTGGAGACCTACATAACCGGTCAGGCCTGAGTGCTGAGTCGTGTGGCGTTAGGTTCCCTGTTTTTCGTTTGTCTCGCGGCTCCTAATGACTGCGTTTACTAAAATGTAAAGCGACGGCAGGATGCATCGTATACAACCTCAACGAGGTTCCATCGTCCACTGCGATCGGGCTCGATTTGTTATCGTTCAGAATGGGATTGCCACCATATTTCTGCCAATGAATCAGATCGGTCGACGTAGCTACACAGCTGCTCCATTCTGACCAATCTTCTAAAGCGGTAGCATGGTAGTAGGCGTAGTAGGTGCCCTCGCGTTTAATCACCTGGTTCACAGCAACACCATACTTATCGTAAGGCTCCGGTCCGGGCTTCAGCACCGGCTCGTCCTGCACATTGGTCCAGGTCTTCAGATCGGATGATTTAGCCAGCCAGATTCCCAGATCACCGCGTTCGTACAGCAGGTACCATGTATCGCCTTCAAACCAGGCTGTAGGCGTACCGTAGGGACCCGCAGACAGCAGCGCGCCGTTCACGTAGCGGATGTCCAGTGGCCCTCGTTCCGTCCAGTGAATTTTGTCGGTTGACGTGAGCAAATGGGCGACGTCATTTCTTCCCTCGGCAAACATGTAATAAATGGAATCGCGTTTCACGACGATCATATCCTCGACCCAGCCTTCGCTAACGATGGGGTTATGCGCAAAGCGCGTCCAGGTAATTCCATCGGCCGAGGTGGCATAACCCAGGTGCATGTCCGTATCATTGCCTGCATAACCCGCGTACCACAAGTGATAGGTATCCTCTTCAAGCAGGATGAAACCCCGCTCACGGATGTTTCTGTCCCAGGTGTTCGCGCCTGTACCGGCAAACACCGGGTTGCCTTCATAAGGCCGAAAGTCAAGCAGTGAGGTGTCGAGCTGAATGGTCGATGAGGAACTGACGGAAGTACTTGCCGGCTTTTCTGTGTGCCGTGTGCAACAGATCAATGCTGTCGATAAAGTTATTATGGCAAGAACTATTTTCATGAATGCGAATGAAATTCGTCTCAACAGGTTAATTCATTATTAAAGTCGGTTT
>DATHKA010000481.1:0-7427 GCA_035489615.1 Chryseolinea sp. | reverse complement strand
GGCGGCGGGGAGATGGGTCAACGCATTCGCGACTACGATTGGGCAAGGTCTTCACTAGGACCTGTGGAAAAATGGCCACAGAGTTTGAGGACCTGTGTCCGCATTATGCTTACCTCGCGGCAGCCCATATGGATTGGCTGGGGCAAAGACCTCATCAAGCTTTACAACGATCCTTATAAAGACATCGTTAGGGGAAAGCATCCCTGGGCACTTGGTTCACCAGCATCGCTGGTTTGGAAAGATATCTGGCGGGAGATCGAACCGATGCTCGATCAGGTGATGGAGAAAGACGAGGGCACTTATGTAGAATCACAGCTCCTCATCATGGAGCGCAACGGGTATCCCGAAGAAACCTACTACACGTTTTCTTATACCCCCATACCTGGCGATGACGGCGGCACGGCGGGTATGATCTGCGCGAACACCGACGACACGGATCGGATTACGTCCGGACGGCAACTGCAAACGCTTACACAATTAGCCAAACGACTTACCGATACGAAATCCTTTCAGGCCGTGATCAGCAAGGTAATTGACACGCTCAATGAGAACCCATTTGATTTCCCGTTCGCGCTGTTCAGAACCATAGAACAGGATGTATCGGTGCACGTGCAGTCCACCAAAATCGACGACACTGGCATGATCCAGGAGCGCATCGATCTCCGGAGCGACAGTCCAATAGCCGATGTGATTCGAACCGCAATTAACACGCGTGAACCTCAGGTATTCGATAACGTGACCCAAAGGATCGGAACGCTACCCTCCGGAGCATGGGGTGTAGCACCCGAAAAGGTTGCTGTTCTCCCTATCCATCAACAGACTTCCAAGGAACCCTTCGGCGTGCTGGTCGTGGCCCTTAATCCGTATCGCTTGTTTGATGACAAGTACAAGAGCTTCTTTACCCTGGTAGCTGACCAGGTTGCCACGAGTCTTTCGAACGTGCGTGCACTCGAAGAAGAGCGCAAGCGCGCGGAAGCTCTCGCCGAGATCGACAAGGCCAAGACGACCTTCTTCTCGAATATCAGTCATGAATTCAGAACCCCGCTCACGCTGCTGCTGGCGCCGGTAGAGGATGCGTTGAACGACCCCGGCATAGGCCCTGAAAATAAACTGCGGATGGAAGTGGCCTACCGCAATGCACTCCGCATGCAAAAGATGGTGAACACGTTGCTAGAATTTTCACGCATCGAGGCTGGTCGAGCCGAGGGAAGATTTACCCGGGTAAATATTGGCGGTTTCACAGAAGACCTTGTCAGCACATTCAGGTCGGCAATCGAAAGATCAGGTATGGAATTGATCGTGCATCGAGGCCCTATTGACGCGCCCGTGTACGTCGACCTCGACATGTGGGAACGTATCCTCCTCAATCTGGTATCAAATGCTTTCAAGTACAGTCAGAAAGGAAAAATTTCCGTCGACATACAACAACTCGGTGACCACCTTGAAGTAGCCGTAGCCGACACAGGCACCGGGATTCCTGCCGACCAGTTGGAGCGCATCTTTGACCGCTTTCACCGCATCGAGAATGCCGGCGGTCGCAGCCAGGAAGGAACGGGTATAGGACTGGCTATGGTACGGGAACTCGTGCGGCTGCATCGCGGAACCATTGAGGTTAACAGCAGTCCAGGTACGGGATCGGTATTTACGGTTAAAATTCCTGTGGGAAGTGCACACCTGCCAACCGAAAGACTCACGAATGACTCACCCGATGCCTACACGCGCAAGTACTCACCCGCATTCGTCGAAGAAGCAAATCAATGGCTAGACAGGGGCTTCGAAAGTTCCGACAACGAGCCCGGGACAACCACTGCGTATAAAAACAGTGAGCGAAGCAAGGTATTGCTGGCCGATGACAACGCCGACATGCGCGGGTATGTGCACCGCCTTCTGGCGGATCTCTTTGAAGTAATTACGGCAACCGATGGCGAAGACGCATTTCTGAAATTGCATCAATTCAAGCCGGACCTCCTCCTCACCGACGTGATGATGCCAAAGCTGGACGGTTTCGGATTGCTGCAAAAAGTGCGTCGCCATCCTGAGTTCAAAAATATTCCAGTGATATTTCTGTCTGCTCGCGCGGGTGAAGAGGCCAAAGTAGAAGGTCTCGACGCGGGCGCCGACGACTATATTGTTAAACCATTCTCGGCCCGCGAGCTGGTGGTGCGCGTAAGCAACCACATACGCATCAATCAGGTGCGGCGCGAAACAGAAAGGCAGTTCTATCAACTCTTTCAGGAAGCACCAGCGATCATTAACATTTTTAAAGGTCCCGACTTCGTCTTCGAACTCTTCCACCCCAAAAACAAGGACATTTTTGGGGACGTTGATTATACGGGCATGCCCCTCCTGGAAGCATTGCCGGAATTGACAGGTCAAGGTATTGTTGAAATACTGCAGGACGTCTATTCCAAAGGAGTGACCAGGTATGAAAATGAACGGCTCGTGGCCTTGCATAGCAATTTGGGAAACCCGACACATCGATATTTTAACTTCATCTATCAGCCCTGGTACGATTTGAAGGGCAGGATTCAAGGCGTCCTGAATTTTGCCATTGACGTAACGGACCAGGTACTGGCCAGGAAACAGGAGGAGGACCTTTCGGAAAAGCTTGAGGTAATCGTTAAGCAACGTACGGAAGAACTTCAACGCTCGAACGATGACCTCCAACAGTTCGCCCACGTGGCGAGCCACGACCTGAAGGAACCGGTACGGAAATTAAAAACATTCATCAACCGTTTAGAAAGCGAATACGGCCACGAGATTTCCCCTCGTGGCAAACAGTACCTGGAAAAAATGCGCCTGGCCTCCACGCGGATGAATGCGATGATAGAAGGTGTTCTCACGTACTCTTCTATTAACGAGTCTGAACAGCGTGTCCAGCAAGTGGATCTGAACGAGGTGTTTCAAAGTATTGAAACCGACCTTGAGATGTTGTTCGCCCAGCAGCAGGCCGTCCTCAATCGCGGATGGCTACCCACTCTCGAGGGCGCTCACATTCTGCTGCATCAGCTTTTTTATAACCTCGTTAACAACTCGCTGAAGTTCTCAGCTGACAATCCGGTGATCGATGTCTCTTCGTCGATCGTACAACACCACGATATCGACCATGTGAAAATCGTTGTGCGCGATAATGGCATTGGATTTGACCAGCAGTTCGCTGACAAAATTTTCCAGGCTTTTTCACGGTTAAACTCCAAAGACCGGTATGAAGGAACAGGATTGGGATTGTCACTATGCAAAAAAATCGTGGAGCGCCATCATGGCACTATCTCGGCGACGGGAGAGGAAAACAAAGGTAGCTCCTTTACCATTGTTCTGCCGCTGAGACAAATAGGACACAAATTATGACTGGAGCAATTAAGAAGTTGCTGTTGGCCGACGACGATCGCGATGATCGCGAGCTTTTCGCCGAAGCCCTTGCATCGGTGGATCCTTCCATTGTTTGCCAGAAGGCCGAGGATGGCAAACAGGCGCTTCAACGTCTGGCCGCTGACCAATATGATCTGCCTAACCTGATATTTTTGGACATCAATATGCCTGTCATGAGTGGATGGGAAGTTCTCAAACATCTCAAAGGAGATAGTCAGTATGCAAACATACCGGTCATCATGTACACTACGGCATCCGGAGAAAACGAGAAACGCATCGCCGCCGATCTGGGTGCGATCTGCTTTGTCACAAAACCTGACGATATCAGGTTGGTGAAAAATCTGCAATCGACCGTTCTAACCGGATTCAAAGAAGCCTGGACTGCCACGGAACTTTGTCTTGAAATTACCCGGCTTTTCAAGCCGTAAAAGAAAGGAGGCTGTCATTTCGACAACCTCCCGTCCGATCTAGGTTAATGAAGATTCTTTATGCTATTGCCCCCTTTTCCTTCGAGGGATCGTGCTTGGTCGCTTTCTTAATTTCTTTCTTCATGACAGTCTTCACGTCATTTCGCAGCGCTTTTTCAGCACGTGCTATAGCCTTGCGCGTTTTTCTGGAAGGCTTGGAGATTTCCAGATGCTGCACGACTTGAGCGAGGGCATTCTTAACGCTGGATTTGATTTCGGCTTTTACGGTCTTTTTCATAAGGAAGTATTTTGAGGCCACAAAGATATCCGCCGTTAATTTAAGGTTAAATGATTTAACAGAAACTTAACATTGAGGCTATTTTCGAAATGCCAGTAACTTGCTGAATATCAAACAAATACAGACCAATTAGAACGACATCAATCTTTTTCCAGCCCGGTACAATCAATCAGATAAAGCGGTAACAAAGGCGCACGCCCATAATAAATCTCGGCCGTTCAGTGATTTGCTCATCAGGCGAAAATATCGGCCAGCCCTGAACATCCCTGAAGAACTCAATACCCTCTCCCGAGGGTCGCGCCGGGCTAGCGTAGTTGATATTTCGATACGCGAATCCGCTATTAAAGTCAAAATAAAAAGACTTGTTTCTTCTCCATCCTGAAATAGCAATAAACCAAACTTGAGCCCCGGACCCCGTTCCTCGGTTGCGACTGGATACGTCACGAACTGAAAATAATCGCAGGCACCCGTGTTGCAATTGAATCCAACCGTTTCCGATCGGTCGAAGTGGATGTTATGGTAGTAAAACTCGGCGGACACGTAAAACGGAAGCATTCGCGGGGGCACGTCCTGCCCGATGAACGTTGGGATCATTGTGCTATTTTTTTCTTAACGGGCGGTGCCTTTCCGCTCATATGAAAATCGTGGGCAGTCAAATGACGTTTTGGCTACCTTTCTGTTAAATTCTGGTCTTTATGTTTAAGCAGTTTCTCTTCGTTGTTCTGTTGAGCGCCTCGATTCCCGGCCATGCGCAATCCGCAAAACCAACCTCCGATATCCTATCGGCCGACTTCCACAAAACAAGGCGCGACGCGCTACGCGGCATCATGCCTCAGAAGTCCGTTGCTGTTTTCTTCGCCAATCCCGAGCGCAATCGGGCCAACGATGTTTCGTACCGATATCATCCGGATCCTAACTTCTATTACCTGACCGGCCTTCAGGAACCGAGCGCCGTGTTGCTGGTTTTCAAGGATATGCAAACCATCAACAACGAGACATTCAACGAAATCATCTTTGTTCGTCCCCACCATGCCCTGAAGGAAATGTACGACGGCGCCCGGTTAGGCAAGGAAGGAGTCCGCGATCAACTCAAATTTAAGGTTACTTACGAAGGGACTGACTTTAAGAATTATCCGATAGACTTTTCATCGTATGAGAAGGTGATGTTCTACGATTTTTTCGACGACGTGCGTGACCTTTCTGAGGCGGCCGATCTATATGAACTCGTCGAACAGTTCAAGCAAAAGGTGGGCTATCAGAAGAAGGAGATGAACATGACGATCGAACCCAGAAAAAACAATATCGATCTCGTAGCACTCGATCTGATGATGAAAAAACTTCGTGGCATCAAGACCCCGGAAGAAATACAGCTGTTGCGGAAGGCTGTCAATATTTCAACCGTCGGGCAATTGGAAGTAATGAAGTCTATTCGACCGGGTATGTCCGAGATGCAGATCCAGGGACTGCATGAGTTCATCCACAAGAGTTATGCAGCAGCGGATCAAGGCTATGGAAGTATTGTTGGCGCAGGCCACAACGGTTGTGTCCTGCATTATGTCGACAACGAAAAACCTTCGATTGATGATGGAGACCTTATTCTCATGGATGTGGGTGCGGAGTATCGCGGTTATACCGCCGACATCACGCGCACCATACCGATCAACGGCAAGTTCACGAAGGAACAAAAGGTCATCTATGATCTCGTCTATAAGGCGCAGGAAGCCGCCATGAAAGTGTGCAAGGAAGGCGTGGCATTCAAGACCCTGGAACAAACGGCGAACGGAGTGATTAACGAAGGCCTGGTCGCACTCGGCTTATACAAGAGCACAGAAAAGCAGGATATGGTCGATCCGGCAACGGGAAGGAATCGCTATAATCCCCATGGGTGCTGTCATCATATCGGCCTCGATGTTCACGACAAAGGTGACTATGATATGTTGAAGGAAGGAATGGTAATCACGATCGAACCTGGCATTTACATCAGGAATGAAAGTCCCGCTGACAAGATCTGGTGGAATATTCCGGTTAGAATCGAAGATGATTTCCTGGTGCAGAAAGAGGGATGCGAGTTGCTGTCCGCAATGGCGCCACGCCAGAGTGAAGAGATTGAAAAGGTAATGCAAGAACCCAGTGCCTTCGATGATCTGAAGCTGCCGGACGTTGGCATAAAGAAGTAAGCACAACGGCACAATCCGACCAGATTGGCCCCTGCATTTGTCGTCATTGCCCCCCCTCGACGTGCTGGCAGTTAATTACCTTACAGCGATTTTTAACCCATACCACTATGATCATCGTACACGACGTCTTCGTATGCAAGCCAGGCAATGCCTCGAAGCTTGCCAAGCTGTTCAAAGAAACCATGAGCGGCCAGAAAGAATTTGTAAATATCATGACGGACATGACGGGGCAGTTCAATCGTGTCATTATCGTTACGCAACACGAAAATCTCAGTGCTTATGAGCGCAGTTGGGAGGCCATGAGCGAAGCCGATATGAAAAAGATGCAGGAGGCAATGAAAGGATATACGGATATGTACCTGACCGGATCGCGCGAAATATTTCGAGTGTGGTAGGTAGTTGATTTCATGGCAGGAACAGGGCCCGTAGCTTTCGCCTTTTTCGCGGGACCCTTCCCCTGGCGGACCCCATTCGGGCAAAAAAACTAATCACTTGAAAGCGATCGGCACTTCAAGATTGGCTATACTGTCCACAATGAGATCGGGCTTGAATGCATACTTAACGAGGTCTTCCTTGCGCGATATTCCCGACAACACGAGGATGGCCTTGTAACCCATCGCTATTCCTCCCAGAATATCCGTTTCCATTGTGTCGCCAATGACGACCGTATCGGCCGTTTCCAGTCCAATGAACTTTCGTGCCGATCGCATCATCACGGGTCCTGGTTTACCCACGACAAACGCCTTGATACCTGTCGCTTCCTCAATCATGGCTGTCGTAGCAGCAATGCCCAGGTTATTCCATCCTTTTTTCTTAGGAGATGGATCGCGGTTTGTCGTTACGAATTTTGCGCCGGCCAGAATCATGTCGACCGCACGTTGTACCATCTCCAGCGTAAAGTTCCTGCCCTCCCCCAGTACCACCACATCGGGTTCGGTATCCACCAGCGTCAGGCCATTTTCATGCAGGCTGGTGAGCAGACCTCCTTCACCCAGCACGTAGGCAGTGCCGTTCGGTATCTGACCCGCGATGAATTTCCCGGTCGCCATCGCGCTGGTGAAAATGTGTCTGTCGCCCACGTCGATACCCATCTTGCGCAATTTCCTTACGGCCTCGGTAGGCGTGCGTTGACTATTATTGGTCATGAACGTGAACGGTACTTCCTCTTTGACCAAC
>DATHKA010000480.1:0-11115 GCA_035489615.1 Chryseolinea sp. | reverse complement strand
ACAGATGAGTTCTACTTCGTGCAACTTGCAGTGGGTAAAATTTACGCTTATCACATCGGCAAGAGACTTCTGCGTCTGGTGGCAGATATGGGAATCAAGGCGGACAATGCGTCCAGTTATGCGGTCGTATACATTACGGATGGCGGCTATTGTTTAATTGTTTATGATCAACTGGTGGGCGGAGCGCGCCCGTGGAAATTGGTCAATCTTTCAACAGGGTCCGTGCAACATTTAAATCTGTTCGCACCCGGCTGTACTAACCATAATACCGGGGTATACCATCCCCCGACTAAAACCATTGTCCTTACTGGCGGCAGTAATGATGGAAATTTCAAGAACGGCGGCGCATTTCACCACTACAAATCCAATATACCCTAAGGAATTCTCACGACCGTCCTGCACGACGGTGATGGTTTCTTCGAGCAATTCCTGTTCGTGGGCACCTGGTTTTTTATAGATCGCAGACACCATAAAGCGAGTAGAAGAAGGTAACAACCTTATTCGCCATCGATGGATCTAAGCAGGCGCCTGGACGGGATCCTTACGTGATAACCGCAAGAGCCGTTTTCCGGGTAATTCGATATAGCGATAGCTCAAAGCAGCGCAGCCGATGGTCAACGCAATGAAGGGAAGCAACCCGAAAAGTTCGCCGAACGGCCATGTGAGGCCGAGCGTCACAAACGCCAACCATAAAATTAATTGTAGAGGAAAATGCACCAGGTAGACCGAGTACGAAATCTCGCCAAGATACGCTAAAGGCTTGCGGCGCAAACTCCACTTAGCAAGCGAACTCATCGGAGCAGAAATGATTAGCAGGCAATGCAACATAAGCGTTATGCCGCCACTCAGTTGCGGGTACGTTTCAACTAGATAGGCGTACCCTATGCTGCACACAAGCGCCACGATGAACACCACATCAGCGGCGTGTCTGACCCAAGTGCGCGGTCGACTCGCGATGGCAACGAACAGACTATAAAGGAGCACGCCGACGCAGAAACCGCGTAATGTTCGCGTAAGTGGCGTTATTGCCACGAGTTCGTCCCCGCGAGGGATAAACGTAAGTGCGATGGCAGCCGCAAAAGTCACTAGCGCCAACCGTCTCGGCAAAAGGATGATCACGAAGAACAGGACATTCACCATGAACTCTGTGGAGATCGACCACGAAGGGCCATTGAACGATGTGTCGAATCCGTGAATGAGAACTAGGTTTAGCGCGAATTGAACACTGTCATTACTCTGGTATACAAATGCGTTTCGATTAAGTCCTGAAATCAGATACCATTGGCCGAGCGCGACGAGAAGCAATGTTACGAAATGCAGTGGATAGAGCCTGCGAATGCGATCGCATAAGTTGCGAATGAAGCTATCTTTGCGTTCTTCCTTCCAGTACGCACGGGCCAGTACGAACCCTGACAGGACAAAAAAGAAATCGACCGCGCGCCACCCGTCTCGGTACAGCGGCCCCAACAGAACCAGCAGGGGAGACGCGTCAAAATGTGAGCCATGATGATAGACTACCACTGCGATGGCAGCGATTCCCCGTAAGCTGTCAAGTTCGACAATGCGATCGGACGAAGTTGGAAGCGAATTTGAACTCACGTCGCCAAACGACACTGTGCCTATTGCACGCTCAGGTTTTCGTACACTAAAGAAGTGTACGAAAACTCTATCGCCGCATGTACTCTGCCATTCGGGCGTAGGAATTTTAACCAACATTTTTTTGTCATTCCTTAGGCTATCTCCGGTCTGCCAAACAGTCAAGGCAAAAGCGCGAAAGTGTGCTCAGTTGACAACCGGTACAACTGGTATCATGCCGCAACTACAGTTGAAGGGATGCTGCTGCAGAACAGCTATCCTCCAAGCGCAAGGTCACGAAGGTGCTATTGGATATCAATATTTTGTTCGCTCAGCAGTCGAAAAATAGGCGTTGCCGGGGCTATAGCAGTCTGACTGAAGACTCGGTTTTGTACAGAATCGGAAATAAGCGCAAAAGCGCATTCTGCGGACTTTCAGGCAAGGATACGGAATGATGCCGGACCAGCAACAGACAGAGGTCCTCCAAGGTAAAGCTTACCGCGGGCCCTGCATTGCACATAGCAGCACGGAATCGAGAGAATGCAAACAGTTTGCCCCTACTCTCTCTCCAGTTGGAGTGAAGGGGCGGTAGTTATTTGATTCAGCGTTCCCGGAATGTATAATCCTTTATATTCGTCGACATTGGTCGTCGGAAAGTCATTCCGGAGCAGCGACCAAATATGTTTTCGTTCGCAGACCGTGTAACACACCGAGTAAATTTTTCATGCGTGATTACGTACTGACCGCTTTCATTTTTGCGATCATTCCTATTTGCTTGTTCAGGCCTTGGCTTGGTGTCATTGCGTGGTATTGGGTTGGAATTATGAACCCACATCGGAACACTTGGGATTTTGCTTACACCATGCCTTTTGCGGCGATCATCGGCGGCGCCACACTGATTGGCTTACTGTTTGCGCGAGACCGGCGTCCCATTCCGTGGAATCGTGAACTGGTCTTGGTGGTTATCTTGATGGTGTATTTCACCTTTACAACATTATTTGCATGGGCGCCGACTGAGGCCTGGGCGCAATGGGAAAAAGTATTTAAAGTCGTTCTGATGACCATAGTGGCGACCATGTTCATTTACGGATATGACCGAATTCGTGCGCTTATGTGGACCATTGTCATAAGTATCGGGTTTTACGGAGTAAAAGGATTTTTTTTCGTGTTACGTAGTGGCGGAGCGGAGCGGGTACAGGGACCCGAAGGCAGTTTTCTGGATGGAAATACGTTTGTTGGACTCGCTTTCATCATGACGGTGCCCTTG
This sequence comes from Chryseolinea sp., assembly GCA_035489615.1. Lineage (GTDB taxonomy): Bacteria > Bacteroidota > Bacteroidia > Cytophagales > Cyclobacteriaceae > Chryseolinea. The sequence continues at coordinate 8,273 of DATHKA010000480.1, read as the reverse complement.
ATGATTTTCATGGCGCGCTCTGAGCAAAAGCCGTGGCTTAAAAGGTTCTTATATGGCATGGCCATGCTAACAATTGTTTCTACGGTATTCACCTACTCGCGAGGCGCATATCTAGGACTAGTTGTTATTCTGCCGTTGATATTTCTAACGGCTCAGAAAAAGTTGGTTGCGGCTTGTATATTGATTCCAGCTGCACTGCTCGCTCCGGTAGTGTTGCCGGATTCAGTTTTTCAGCGAGCGGATAAGATCGAAAACTATGAACAGGATGGCTCTGCCAATCAACGGCTTCAATCCTGGACGGTGGCTTGGAAGATGGCTCAAGATTATCCGGTTACGGGTGCTGGCTTCGAGTTTGAGTACTCGCCTAACGAAGAGCGGTGGTTACGGTATGGAAGTGAAAAATATACATGGGCCCTCCAGCATTCCAGTGCGGCGCACAGCATCTATTTTCAGGTGTTAGGCCACCATGGCTTTCTTGCACTGATACTTTATCTGGCACTTCTTTTTGGTACATTGATTAGTCTTAGTCGAACGAAGCGCAAAGCGCTCATGAACAAAGATACAGCGTGGGTTACCGGCTATACCAACGGAATCCAGATTGGACTAGTGGGTTATATGACAAGTGGCGCTTTTTTGAGTTCGGCGTATTTTGACCTTGCCTGGCTGTTTTTCGCGCTGGCGACAATTCTTGCCCGTGAAGTCAAGTCAATAACACCCCATCCCTATAATATGCGCACTAGGTTTGGAACGTCCGCTCGTGATAAAGCGCCAGCGATATCCGCGCAACCCCCATCACCAGGGCCTGACGGAGCAGTGCAAATTTCTTCCGGGAATGTGCTGCGCGGTAGAAGGAGTTAGTCTACGCTGCATAGACTGGGAAGCATATAAGTGCGTGTGTAGCAGGCTAGGACGTACTGTAATAACGATTTTACTGATAGCGAATTATCGTAACCATATGATTTTAAACATATTTTTTAAGCCGTAAATCTACGTTATGAAGTCATTCTCATACTATGCGATCCGTTTTGATCGGAGAAAAAGCGCTATTAATTATTTTGCACGTGGGAGTAATGAACGCGAAATGAGGGCAATCATGCGCTTTGATAAGCGAAGATATGGCGTTCGCTTGAGGATCGTTACTGTTGCAATACTTATATTCCAAATGCTTGACGTGAGTGCTTTTGCACAACAAGCGGATCAGGATTTTTACGCCCCACGTACGAGTCAGGGTGATATTGAACTATTTCGGAATGTGCAAAGTTATCACCTTGGACCAGGGCGCGAGGAAATGGGCAACGGACGCTACGGGGCCGCACTCGCGCATTTTGAATTTATTCTTCGATACTACCCGAATCATCCTCAGACATTAGTTGCACTTTCCGAACTCTGTCAAAAATGGAATTCACCTGCTTGCGAGGGTGCGGCAACCCGGTGGTTCCAAAGGGCAATCGAACGCAACCCGGAGGCGTCAACAAGCTATGTAGTACACGCTATGCACCTGCATCGTAACAAAAAACTCGATGATGCTGTCAAGTCGTACAAACGTGCGATCGAATTGGCGCCGGATTCAGTAAACGCGCATTATAATCTTGGTCTTGCCTATGCTGATCTCAAGCAATATGAGCTTGCAAATCTGCATGCTCAGAAAAGTTATTCTTTGGGAGTAACCCAGCCGGGTTTGCGTGCCAGGCTTGAAAAGGCTGGCAAGTGGAATCCTAACGTAACCTTGCCCACGACCGAAGTCAAACCTGCCATTGAACCATCGACGCGCGCCTCACCTGAAAAGGCGCCTGAGTAAGCACAACGAGTATTCTAACCGCTCTATGTGGTTTGCTTGCGGCCGAGCGTACTGCGAAGAGCATTCAAGATGTATGGGCTACGCTCGTTGACACACGCGCTACGTGGTGACGGCGTTCTGCTTTTTTTCGAGTACTGCACGAACCACAAAAGAATGACTTATGAGTGCGCCGACTGGAGGAATTGCCTTCAAAACTTCTTGCGTTACGCTGTATTCGCACACGGCCTGCAGCCGTTGCAGACGGGCCGGCATTATCGGCAGCCAATGGCGTGACAAATCGCCAAAACCAGCGTTGCGTAGCGTCGCTATAAGCTTGCGAGGCGACTCATAACGCAAGTGCATAGGTTTGCCACGAATACGACGCATTGTGTTATCCCACATCGCGCGTAAGCCGCTCGCGTTAAGCGCGTCCACCCAGAGTGTACCGCCCGGTTTGAGAACCCTTGCCGCTTCTTTCATGAACGGTGCCGAATCCCAAACCGCCTGAAGTACCCCAAAGCATAGTAGACCGTCGGCACAGTTGTCCGGAAATGGCAGGTGCGAAGCGTCAGCGGCGCAGTAGGCGATTCGATTTGGCTCACGCTGTTTAGCTTTGACTAGCGCCGGCAGGGAGTAGTCCACGCCAATCACCCGTAGTCCCGCGTTGCTGAGCCAGCGTGAATACGTTCCAGCGCCGCAGCCTGCGTCGATGTACAGAGCCCCTGCATCGGCCCCTTGCCAGAGGGATGTGAAGTACCGGAATCGGGTTTGCAGCCCGGAGTCCGACCAGCCCGCAATTCCTGCATCGTCGTCCCTCAGCGTAGCGAATTCGGCGAAACGGCCTTGCCAGCGTTTCTCGAAACTCTTTCGACGTATGTCGTCGCTCACGTGAGTCCGGACATATTTCGCGGCAGAGATTTTTGCATGTTAGGGTTGGATAGTGAGGTTGCTGTGCAGAGTCAAGGCTAGCGTAAGCGACTGATTGGCGCTTCCAGAAACACTTACTACCGCCGTTCTACCGATTGTCGCCATACGGTCCAAGCGCCAAGATCGTAAAGATCAGATTTGGGTTTTCCCACTAAGGCTCTAATCTGTTGTTTAAGTCTATGCACCCACATGGGCCTTCCGCCAAATCTTGATTTGGGTGGCGTTTCGTGTGGCACGAGAATAGTCATAAATTCACGGTGAACATTCTCTTTGGCTTTTTCAGTAGCAAAGTATTCGAAGATGCCGCCAGAACCAACAAAGAGAATTTCGTGGCCATACTTACTGGTTAAGCTCCATTTAACGTACTGAAGCCTCGTGGTGTAGGTTACGTCATAGAGGTGCAGCGTTGGGTTTTGCTCCGGTTCAACGGAAAAGTCTTTGCCTTTTTTGACGATGCAAATTCCCTTCGGATAATTCCGAAACCGCAGTAGGAAGCGGTAGTCTCCTTGGTACTCTTTGAGATAGGCAGCACAGTTTGTTGCGTTGTTCCGAATCAGACTCAATACTTCGCTAAATACCGCGTCGCTTCCAGTGCCGTACTCGTTTGCGCGGACTTCGTTTTCGCTCAGTTCCATGCGAAGCTTCGACAACAACACAGGCTGACGGTACATGGGGCGGGTAACAGTACCATCCGCAATCTGGAAACCAGGCGCAATGTCCATAACCACCGTCGAAGAATCCGAATGCTCTTTCTTGAAAACGTCAGTAGGGCGCTCGCTATTCTGCGTGGGTTCATTTGCCCATATCAGGTCGTGCTCGAGGAACGCGACGTCCGCAGCAAATGGAAATGCGTATCGTGGATTAAGGCTGGATGCAATATGAACCCAGCGACGGTTAAAGTAGGCTTGGCGCTGCGCAGCGGTGCGAACGGCGTCTTTTCCCGGTATGACATAACAGTTGGGAAAATGCGAAGCGACACCATAGCCGCAAAAAAGATAATCGATTTTCGGATAAAAAGACTTTAGCAACTTGATAAAATGCTCCTGCACACTGTCAGGTGCCGAATGAATCGCATCGTTTAAGTTTAGGCAAACATTACTGCCATCCGAAACCGCCATTAACGTGTCTTCGCCGTGGGTTTCCAAAATTCGACATTTCATGTTTGGTGAAAGCACATACTCTTCATCATCCCCGATCGCGATGACTTCAAATCCTAAGTTACGAATTGGCTCCGATATATCGATTTTTTTTGAAACAAGAACCTTCGCGTCCTTGTTTAAAGTCTTAAGTGTGCCGGGATGGAAATGATCGTGATGTCCATGTGACACATAAATATAGTCCACTTTTTGCTCTATGGGCGAGAGATCCGGTTTCGGATAGATCCACCATTGAGCGCCGAAGCAGGGGCCGCGCCACCACGGATCTGAAAGTATTCGGATGCCTTGCGACTCAATCAGTATGGATGCATGTCCAATAAACGAAATTTGCATAGTCCGTGTTCTCACTAATTCTGTATTTCTGCGCTAACCCTTGTTCAGCGTTGGCCTGTTTCTGAAAACGAGCTTATCTCGAAGCGACCGCGCGACGCGCTTTAGGATTTCATCCATGATTCGTGCGATCTGGCCGCGCCACGTTTTGCCATAAATAATCAGTTGAAATAGTGTGTCGTTGTCTTCGGTCCAGCGAGTCTTGTAAGCGTTTTCACCCGGTCCCATGTAGTATTTGTGCAGACCACGGTCAAATAGTGTTTCGAGCAATGTACGCATTAAATGAGAACCGGGTGATGTTTCCTCGCACTCGGCATCAAAATCGGCGCGCAACGCGTACACGTTTCCGGCTTCAAGCAGTTGATATTCCATGGCGAGTGCCCTCCCGTCAACGGTGAGCAGCCATAGCGAGAGCCACCCATTTTGCGTCGCGTGTTTGGTCAGGGTTTTGATAAAGCGCATGGGTCCGGGATTATCCAGCGAGTTACCGGTAGATTGTTTCCAACTGCGGGCGGAAATGTCAATTGCTTGCGCGAGCGCATTTTGCATGGAGGATTCGTTGGAGGTCTCGCGTGATAACCACTGTATTTCGATGCGGCCCGTTTTTTTCAGACGATTTGCCGCCAGATTGTTTGCCTTCTTTAGGCTGCGACTACGAGTGCTGTAGTAGGCTTCCCAAGTCGAATTTAGTTTGACGAACAGATTTGGGCCTTGGTTCTTGACACTGCACGCTTTGTATTGTTTTTCCATCCCGACCTTGAACTCGAGCAAGACTACTGACGTTTCATTCAGATATCGTAACGTAAGCTGATCCCACTCTTTGTGCCGCCTGTGTAATTCTTCGCAGAACGCATCTACTACAGCACAGCGATGTTCTGGCTCCACAATCAGGTCACAAGTTTGCGTATCCGGGACGGTTAGAAATTCGAGTCCGCGAAGCTTCGGAAATCGATCGTTCGTACAAACCCATACTAAAGGCAGTATGCCGACGAGTTGGTTTCCCGCTAACGCGAGTAAAACGCATAATCTTGAATTTTCCTTGCGCCATGCCCATGCCGCGTCAAACCACTCAAAACGCAGGAACACCGAACCGGTAGAGCGTATAGCGAGATCGTTCCATCCATCTGCAAGTCCCTGAAACGCTTCTTCAGTGTCTATGGTCGTTATGGTTAAAAGTACTTTTGATGGGATGCTCATGAGGATCAAGGCATCCCACAGAAGCAGGGGTGATATCGAATTCTCATAAACAGCTCACGGTGCAATCCTTGGAGGGATTTAGATGGGCAAAAAAGTGGCGCCATAGAAATTACTGACAAATTGGCGTCGTAAATAAGGCCATTAATAAACAATACCTTATGATAACATCCCGGATTATTTTGCAGGTAACGTAGAAATAACTTTTCTGGTCTGATAACTTGAAGCATGCCCTTTTTATTGCATTTCACTATCCCCCTGAGGCAAGCAGCAGTGGCGTGTTGCGAACGCTCAAATATACGCGTTACCTCGTAGAATATGGCTGGCGTGTTACTGTGATTGCCCCACGCGAAAGTGCTTACGCGGTTACCGACAATAAACTGAGTGAGCAAATCCCCCAAACGGTGCGCGTGATTCGCACTCAATTTCTGAATACAAAGTGGCATCTGTCGATCTTCGGTGTGTACCCGGCGATCTGTACAGTGCCGGATACCTGGATAGGTTGGTTTCCGTGGGCTGTGGCGGCGGGTAAAAAGCTATTCCAAAGCGATCCGTTTCAACTTGTTTACTCGACTAGCCCCCATGCCACGGCGCACGTGATTGCTCAAAGGTTGGCGGCAATTTCAAGAGTGCCTTGGGTTACCGATTTTAGAGATCCGTGGTATGAAGATCCTCCGGAGCCTGGCGCACCCAGTGGGAAATTGTACCGTTGGGTAAACAAAACGCTCGAACGCAACGTGATTCGCGCTAGCAGTCGGGTTGTCGCGAGTACGACGCAACTTTGCGATCTACTTCGGGAACGGTATCCCTCCGAGCATAAGAAAAAGTTTCTGTCGATTCTCAATGGATACGATGAGGCTGACTTTGCATCACTACCCATCGGAGAAAAGAATAGTCAAGATCGCCTCGTAATTCTTCACGCGGGCAGTATTAATGCGGATTTTCGTGATCCTCGCCCACTGTTTGCGGCGCTAAGAAAGAATGCGGATTGTGGGGCGATTGACCTCAGCAAGATTTGTGTGAGGTTCATCGGCCCGGGTCAGTATGCTGAATCGGAAGAGATAAAGCGAAATGTAAGGGATTTAAGACTAGAGGGCGCGGTAGAATTTCTACCGCGAGTGTCATATGAGGAATCGCTTCTCCAACTTGCAAGTGCGGATTTGTTGCTGTTGTTACAGGCATCTCCTGATACTGCAAGTCTTGTTCCGGCGAAGTTGTATGAGTACTTGCGTACCTTCCGGCCGGTACTTGCGCTGGTTTGCCCGGGTGCAACGGCTGACGTTCTATTAATGGTTCGTGGCGGCTGGGCTGTCGCACCGGAAGATGCTGGTACGTTGGAAGATACGGTTCGGGACATTTATGATCTTTGGTTAAAAAGCAAGCTTGGTGACGTGTGTGCAGAACCTAGTGCATTGCAAAAATTTGACCGCCGAATTTTGACTTGTGAGCTTGCCCAGGTGTTTAACGAACTATCAGCGGATCGTTAACGCAAGCGGCGGGCAAACGTTCAAACCAAGCAGCATTGCGGCAACAAGATGGCAGACGCGTGACTGACCTACTTTAGAAAGTGATTATGAGCGGAATCGGTGGATGGTTGGCAGGACCGAGCATTCAGTCGGCGGACCGTTTGCTTGCTGTGTTCGGACAGGAGTTATCAGGCGACCGCGCCATGTCGCTGCGCAAGTGGCAATGCGGACAGGCTGGGCTTGTGGTGAGTGGTTCGAGTCAAGCGGCCGCACTTTATACATCAGGAACTCAAACCGTCGCTTTTTTTGGACACCCGCGCTGGGTGGGCGGCGGGGAGGTGGTGAGTTCACTTGAGATTGTCGGTCGGCGATTCCATGAGGCATACCGGCTTCGCCAATCAGCCGCTTTGGACTGTTTACACGGTGATTTTGCGTTGGTTGTGATCGATGCCGAGACCAACGAGGCTATGTTGGCGACCGACCGCTTTGGGATTCGAAGTATGGTTTATCAGGCAGATGAGCAAGGCCTCATTTTTGCATCAACGTGCGATGTGATACGACGCCACCCGAGTGGGCAGAGCGAGATTGATCCGCAAGCCATCTACAATTACACGTATTTCCACACGGTACCTGCGCCGCAAACCATCTATCGAAAACAGGCTCGGTTGTTGCCGGGACATTGCATTACTTGGGCCAATGGGAAATCCTCAGTTCGTCCGTACTGGACTATGAAATTCTCTGAACAGTCTGGTTCTGTCACCGACTTTAAACCGCGGTTTCGCAGTGTGTTGCGTGAAGCTGTGGCAACTGCTGCAGATAGCGCAAACTGTGGTGCTTTTTTGAGTGGGGGTACCGACAGCAGCACTGTTGCTGGAATACTCGGTGAAATAACCGGCGTACCTGCGAAAACTTATTCTATAGGGTTTGCAGTCGACGGTTACGACGAGATGGCCTATGCACGAATCGCTTCACGCCATTTTGGGACTCAGCAACATGAGTATTACGTTACGCCAGAAGACGTCGTAAGCGCATTGCCCAAGATCGCAGCTGCCTATGATCAACCCTTTGGCAATGCGTCTGCCGTCGCGGCTTATTATTGTGCTCGTTTGGCGGAATCCGATGGAATTACACGATTGTTGGCCGGAGATGGAGGCGATGAGATATTTGGCGGTAACTCACGCTATGCCAAGCAATATCAACTTGCCCACTACGAGAAACTTCCTGCGAGCATTCGGCGGAATCTGGAGCTATTGTTTACGTCGGTGGATGCCGTACAGAGTATCCCCTTGCTTCGGAAGGTTCGTAGCTACATTGAGCAAGCGTCCCGTCCGATGCCGGCGCGTTACGATTCCTACAACTTGATTGATCGTCTCGGACCACAAAACCTGTTTACGCCGGAGTTTTTATCGCAAGTGGACCGCG
>DATHKA010000479.1:0-23528 GCA_035489615.1 Chryseolinea sp. | reverse complement strand
AGGCTGCGGGCCTGAATCTCGAAATATTCAGTGGCGGAGGAACGGGCACTTATGACATGATGCATAAGGTGAAGGGTTTTACCGATGTACAGATCGGAAGCTACCAGTTTATGGACTGTCAGTACCTGGCGATTGGCGGATCGAAAAATGAAAAAGAGTACGATGATTTCGAACCCTCGCTGACGGTATTGTCCACCATCATCAACAGCAATTACCCTGGCAGGCTGGTTACCGATTCCGGTGCAAAGGCGTTGACGCTGAACCAGCCGACGGCCAGAACGATCGGTGAGCCGGGCTTCAAATACAATGCAGGCTCTGATGAATATGGTGTCGTGACATTCGATCAGGCAACGAAGACGTATAAGGTCGGCGACAAGCTTGAACTGATCGTTCCCCATTGTGATCCGGTCGTCAATCTATATGATGTTATGTATGGTATTCGCAACGGAAAGGTTGAATCCATACTTCCCATCCTCGGTCGCGGAAAATCCCAGTAAAGTTTCTCTCAAACTCGGTTCCGTTCGTACAATTTTGCCCGGCCGTCGTTAAAAGTTTTTTACATTGTTAGTAAAGAACCCGATCACCTATGAACTCACGCAGAAAGTTTATGACTGACCTGGCGAAGGCTTCTTGCCTGGCCTGCCTTCCTTTCAAAACACAGGCCATGTTTGACACTCCCCTCGCCAGCGCGGATACGATCATCGATGCAGTCGACGTATTGCGGCTAAGCGGCTCATACAAAGGCCTGCCGGGCGTGAATCGCCAATACCAGGGTCAACCGATCCACGTCTACCCGGAGTTGCATCCCGCACCTTATGCCGACGACCCTAATGCGAAAGAGACCACCAGCAAGATGACCCAATACTATCTGCGCATCCGGACGAAAGGGGGGTTGACCGGATTCTATGGAGCCATCGATCCTGAAACCGTTCCGCCATTGCTTAACCAGTTGCGGCCGTTCTTGTTGGGCAAGGACGCGACGGCTGGTGAAACCCTTTGGGATCAGATGTACCGGAACAACCGGCATTCCCGCGCCGGTCATTATATGATGGCACTAAGCGCCGTTGACAATGCGCTGTGGGATCTCCGGGGAAAAAAATACAATGTTCCGGTATATGAGCTATTGGGTGGTCCCACGCGAAAGGAAGCGCGCGTCTATGGAAGTTGCCTGGGATTTACTGTCGAGAAAGGCAAGGTGGGTCCCCGTGCCAAGCAGCTGTACAACGACGGGTTTGTTCATCAGAAGTGGTTCCTGGCGTATAGCCCAAGCGATGGCAATGCCGGGCTGAAGCGGAATATTGAGTTGGTCGAAGAACTTCGCGAAACGCTTGGATTTGATGCCGAGATCATGTTTGACGCCTTCATGGCCTGGGATGTGCCTTACGCGATTGAATGGTGCAAGGCCGTGGAAAAGTATCGTCCCTATTGGATCGAGGAAGCTTTCCCCACGGATCGTCCCGAGAATTTTGCACAACTGAGCCGAAGCACCTCGATCCCCGTGGCATCCGGCGAACACTTTTACAGCCGCTGGGAGGTGTTGAATTTTCTGAAAGGCGATGCCATCAAAATTGTGCAGGCTGACCCTGAGTGGTGTGGTGGTGTGAGTGAACTGGTGAAGATCTGTCACCTGGCATCGACATTCGGTGCCAAGGTATTTCCGCATGGCCACAGTATTCAGGCAGCGTTGCATGTGGTGGTGAGCCAATCGCCGGAGGTGTGTCCTTTGGTTGAATACCTGATCGCTCACGTCGAGCACAAAATGCATTTTCAGAAAGAGCCTCTGCTGACGAACAATGGCATCATCAAACTACCTACGAAACCAGGCTTCGGAATCGAGCTCGACACTTCAAAGGTCGAGGGTCAGGAAGTGCTTACAAAGATTTAGGTGCCTATAAAATTCCTTCGAGATGCGAGTGAGACTTTTGTTGGGCTTGATTTGGGCGATAGCCCTTATTGCCTTATCATGGACATATACAGACGCACAGCGTATCGAAACGCTCCACGACGACCGTTCTGTAAGTCTGCGTGGCCTCAGCGTCGTTACCGACAAGGTGGTATGGGTGAGCGGCAGTAGGGGTACCGTTGGCCGATCGCAGGACGGCGGAAGGAATTGGGACTGGCTCACCGTTCCGGGTTACGAGTCACGGGATTTCAGGGATATTGAGGCCTTCGACACAAACACAGCAGTTATCACTGCTATTGCGCACCCGGCTCACATTCTTCGCACGGTCGATGGTGGTAAATCATGGAAGTTAGTTTATGAGAACAACTCGAAAGGAATGTTTCTCGATGCCATGGATTTCTCCGACGATCGGCATGGCATTGTTGTAGGTGATGCGGTGAAGGGTCGCCTCTTCCTGGCACGCACAAGCGATGGTGGTATTACCTGGCATGAAATCTCCGACAAATATACAGTTGCTGACAGTACCGAAGGTTGCTTCGCGTCGAGTGGAACGAATATCAGGCTCAGGTCCGACGGAGGATACGTCTTTGTTACCGGTGGACTGAAATCCAGAATGATTTCCGGTAGCGCTGCCGTTGCACTGCCCTTTGACAATTCAAAAACTTCTACGGGTGCAAATTCAGTGGCCGTTGAAAAGTCTGGTCTTCTGATGATCGCCGTCGGTGGAGACTTTGCTGTAGATTCTTTGCGCGATAAAACCTGTTTTGTTAGCAAAGACGGCGGGGCAACCTGGCGGGCGCCGAAATCTTCTCCCTATGGCTATCGCTCGTGCGTGGAGTTTTTGTCAGGTGACAGAGCAATGGCCTGTGGACTCAATGGTGTGGATGTTTCTTACGATTCGGGCAATACCTGGACTTCCGTTTCTCGCGACAGCTTCCACGCTTGCCGGAAGGCGAAGAAAGGAACGGCCGTGTTTCTGAGTGGAAATAATGGGAGAATTGGTAAGTTGATTGAGTGAGGAAACCGGTGGATAGTGACAGTACACGATGAAATCAGCAAGAAACGGGTTTTCAACACACGGGCAGTTGGGCACCTTTGAGAAATCAAAGAAGACACTTTATGCATCAAGTAAGCAACCCGTCGATTCTATACTTTGGAACACCCGTCGTATTAATCAGCACCGTTAATGCAGATGGCACATTCAACCTGGCCCCAATTTCTTCAATCTTTTGGTTGGGCTACCGGTGTATGATCGGCATTTCGGCACAGTCCAAGACTACCGAGAATATTTTACGATCAAAGGAATGTGTGTTGAATCTACCGTCGGTGGAGCAAGTTGAACACGTCAATCGCCTGGCGCTGACTACGGGCTCCAACCCGGTGCCGGCGGGTAAGTTGCTCAAAGGCTACACGCATGAGCCGGCAAAGTTCGAGCGCAGCGGACTCACTCCAGTGGCAGCCGATCTTGTGAACGCGCCCAGGGCACATGAATGTCCGGTACAGTTGGAAGCATCATTTGTAAGCATGCATCCACTCGGGGCGGAGAACGGATTTCAAGAAGTAAGGGTCGTGACCATGGAGCTTAAAATCCTGCGCGTTCACCTGGAGCGCTCGATTACCATGAAAGACCATCCCGATCGTGTGGATCCCGATAAGTGGCGGCCGCTAATCATGAGTTTCCAGGAGTTTTACGGATTGGGAGAAAAGGTTCACGCGTCTGCACTGGCGCAGGTACCGGAGAGGTTGTACCGGACGATCGACACAAATTTAACAACAACGAACGAACAAAGTTGTCGCCGTATATAACGAAGGGAAACGCGGCAGTGAAATCCGGTGGCAACAGATCAACCCAAACCGGGAAAGGAATAACTGTATTGAGCGGTCGGGGGACCTGCACATTTTGAGCTTTTCTATCACCCCATGTCGCCGGATACATTTGTGTCCTTCCAGCTTCGTGTGTTGGCAGATTCAATTACCGCCGCGCAGACTTTTTGTGTCTCCAGCGCGTCGCGGAATGTGGGATGACAAAGCTCTCCTTTTTCCAGGCTCGCGAGAAAGTCAGCGGCCTGATGAACAAAACTGTGTTCGTAGCCAATGATCAGCCCGGGAACCCACCAGCGCTTCATGTACGGCTGATCGCCGTCGGTTACGAGAATGGAACGCCATCCCCGGACAATCGAATCGTCGCGATGGTCAAAATATTCCAGCCGGTTAAGATCGTGCAGGTCCCAGCGAATGGATGCATGCTCTCCGTTGATCTCCAATGTATAGAGCGCTTTGTGACCGCGCGCATAGCGGGTCGATTCAAAGAGGCCGAGCGATCCATTTTTGAAATGACAATGAAATATACAGGCATCATCAATGCCGACCTTCTGCACTTTCCCACTCGCTGTGTGGACGCGTTCCTTGATGAAGGTTTCCGTCACAGCGGATACATCGGTAATGCCTCCATTGAGCCACATAGCCGTGTCGATGCAGTGGGCGAGCAGATCGCCCGTCACGCCTGATCCGGCGGCATCAACATCCAGCCGCCACAACCCTTCGCCACCTTGTGGCAGTTCAGGACTAATGGTCCAATCCTGCAGGAAGTTGGCGCGGTAATGAAAGATCTTACCGAGCTTGCCGGAATCAATGATCTGCTTGGCAAGCGTGACGGCGGGAAGCCGGCGGTAATTGTACCAGATCGTGTTAGGCACTTTTGCTTTCTCTACGGCATCAACCATTTTTTGTCCTTCCTCCAGTGTTCTGGACAGCGGCTTCTCGCAGAGAATCATTTTGCCATTGGCGGCGGCAGCAATAGCAATCTCCGCGTGGCTATCGTTCGGCGTACAAATATCAACGGCGTCAATGTCATCGCGGGCGATCAGTTTTTTCCAATCCGTTTCCCACGATTCATAACCCCATTGTGCGGCAAAGGCTTTCACTTTATCCTCGCTTCGCGCGCAGACCGCTTTAAGCACAGGCTGATAAGCCAGTTCCGGGAAGAAATTTTTTACACGATTGTAACCGTTGGAATGTGTGCGACCCATAAATCCGCAGCCGATCAATCCAATGCGCAAGCTCTTGTTCTTAGCCATAATTCGTTCGTTAATAATTTTGCGGTCCGTTATGCCTCATGCCATCCGTGTTGTTGACGGACCTTGATCATCGCCGCGAGAATATCGTTCCAGGTTTGTTGTTTCATCATGACGTCATTGGGGAACATGCATCCGTCCCAGCAAACGTGCTTAAATGCTTTGGTCAGTTTGCCGTTCTCATCGCGAAGCCAGTGACCCGCGTCCTTGGCAATGTCGAGTTTACCATTCGGATCAGTAGCCAGACAGTGGCGACCAGTCTTATCATGAGAGCCCTGACCATAGACCGTTCCGTCATTTTGTGCGACGTGAAAATCAATCGTCCAGGGACGCAGTGCTTTGGTAACCGTCTTTAGTCCTTCGGTTAGCGTGGCCCTGTCGTTCCAGTCGAAATTGGCTGGCAGGATCCGGTCCTGGGGACGATTATAGCCCAGGAGGTAGAGCAAGGTATGCGACATGTCTGCCTGGAAGCCTATGTTGGGTCGCTCCACGGCTTCCAGGGTCTCGATCATGGTCTTCCAGCTGTGCATTCCGCCCCAGCAGATCTCGCCTTCTGCGGCAAGCCTTTCATTATAGTCGGCGGCCACATCGCAGGCTTCGCGGAAAGTTTGTGCGATGAGTTTTGTGTTGTTGGCCGGGTCTTTATCCCATTGTTCGGGCGAGCTCGCCGAGTCGATGCGCACGATGCCATAAGGTCTGGCACCGATATCGCGCAGAACCTTCCCGATATGGCAAGCTTTCTTTACCATAGAGACAAATTGTTTGCGCTGTTCCGGAGAACCCATGGCAGGTCCGCCCCAGATCGGAGCAACGAGGCTTCCGATCTTCAGGTTGAAGCCCGCGATCTTATCCGCCAGTTTTTTGATTTCATCGTCGCTCATATCGATGCCGATGTGGGGATCGAGGAGCCCAAGATCAACGCCATCGAATTTCACGCCGTCGACTTCGGCGGCAGCAGTCATCTTCAACATATTGTCGAATGCGATGACGGGTTCTGAATCAGGTCCTTTGCCGACGATTCCCGGCCAGGTAGCATTGTGCAGTTTCGGAAAATTGTTTTCAGGCATACTCATGTCGTCTAAGATGGTTGAAAAATATAGCAGGCTGGTAACGGTACCGTTATAATTTCAGATCCGGATTGTCAGGTCCGAAATGTTTGAGGATCACGATTGGATCCGTATCAGATTCATTCACGATTTTCACGCCCTCGCGCGCCGCACTTTCGGTAATAAAGAATTCATCGTTCGTCAGCTGACCATAGCGAATCAGCGACGGCGTTTCAATGTTCCACGTACCCATCTTACCCCGTCCCTGCATCACGATAATCCCGTAGGCAGCGCTGTCTTTAACGGTAACGGTAGCGCCAGGCGCAACCGTCAGTTCCTTGGCGCTGAAGTCGTGCGATTTGTAGCAGATCCATGTCTCCATAAACCCTTCATTCGTTAAAGAGGCACCGGAAATAACCGGCACAGGTTTCATAAAACGATTTGCCATCATGTTCGGATCCAGGTTCAGGTCCCAGTCGAGTACCTCGATCAATAAATCAAAATCTCCGATGCGATCCTTGGGCGTGCCATTCCACAACAGTTCTTCCGGAACAATGGCCTCGTTCACGAGTGATTGATACATGGCAAATACATCTGATGCCTTCTGAGGCTCATAGGTACACATACTACCCGGCGCGTGCAACAATCCCGGTGGCACATCCCATCCCGTGCCGGGTTCAAGGCGATAGGCAGCCGAGTAATTGGTGATCTTGTTGTCGCCTTTCGTGAAGTTCACGAGGCATTCGCGAATCTGTTCTTTCGTTGTACCGGGTGCGATCCCAAAAAAAGTATAGGGAAAGTCACCCCCGTGATTATTCAATTGCGGAGGAAAGTAGTACGCTTCAGGTTTGCCCAGCTGCCCGACCATTTTCGCATACTCATCGTTGTGATGTGTGTGATGCGGCAAGGGCCCCATGTTGTCGAAGAACTTGGAGTACATGGGCCAGCTGCCGTACTTCTTCCAAAGGCGGTCGCCAATTACAGCGCCTTTTAATTCATCGATAGCATCCTTCAAAAGAACCTGTTCATTGCGGGAACCATCCTTGACGACTATTGCGCTCAGGCCTTCATTCTCGCCGGTTAGCGGTCCGTTCTTGGCGGGCGTCGTCGACGAAAGCCAGCGCTCATCGATGCCGCCCCGGATACCTCCGAGGACATAATAGTCGTCGGGGTGGAGTTTTATTCTTCTTCCGGGAACACAAAATGATCGGGGCACCCAGGTAGGTGCCAGCCGTAGAATTCCTTTTCCCTGGTCCAGCGCTTTTTCAGCGAGGCCTGATTTGACGGTCGTTGCCATTATGATTTGGTTTTCTTTATTAGTTCGCTGATCGCGTTTTCGGTATGTAAGACTTCCAGTTCGAGTTCATAGGTCTGTTTGCTGCCGGGGGGCAGGAAGATCAACTGATTGTCCTTTCGAGCACGGGCCTGCCCGATAGGGGGATGCGTTCCGGGTTCAAGGCCGGTCACATATTCGCCCTGGCCCCAGTGCTGCCAGTTGGTAAGCCAGGGGAGTTGATCCTTTCTGAAGGTTAACGATACGGCTAGGCGCAGATTAGCATTGTGAAGTCCACAGCAGCATTGTCCGTCGCCGTTGATGACCGGGGGATCGATCACCGCGACTTCTTCACCCGTTCCATTGTGGCTTTCCAGCGGGGCAGGCGCCGTTCTGAAATCGTTTCCTTCGCGGAATATTTTTCCCGGCTTGTCGGCGCTTCCGGAGTACCAGTTGCCTTTCCACAGCAGTGATGTGCCTTCGTCGACGAGTGGCCATCCGAAGTTGAAATGATACAACAACATGTGAGGCTGTGCCGTGTTCCCGGCATTGAATACTTCGTCGCGAATGCGGATGACCGGCTGCCCAAGCACACCGGAAATGGTGCGTTTCAGTTCCAGGCTTGGCCCAAAGACCTGCGTTTGCCTGATCCTGCCGGTGATGCTCATCTCGAGGTTGCCGTGAAGCGGATCCGGCTGAATCACCGACTCGATCTCGGCCGGAAGGTTGCTGATTCCGCCGTGGAGCCCACGCTCGCCATATTCGTCCGTTTCAGGACCTCCGACATGGGATAGCCCACACGTTGTGAGCAGCCCGCCGCCAAAGGTCTTGATCCAATCCATTCCGTGAGATGAAAATGGTTGTGGCGATGTAATACCTACATGGCTGAGCCATGCGAGACTATACTGGTTATAAAAGGCATCGGCAATGTCCATCGCGCGGTCGATAACGACTTTGTAACGGAGACCAGTGCCTGTGTTGATCCAGGCGATCCGGGTGCCTCTAGCGGCCCCGTTGTCAATCACGGCGGTCTCAATTCCGCCGAGTTGAGCGCCTTGCGATATCTTATGATGCCAGGGTTGTTTCAAACGGATGTGCGCCAGAGGTTATAACTGTTTTAAAAGGATATTGCGATACTCAACCGTCATCGGCGGGCCGACGTGTACCTGCACACCGAGCAAGCCCGACATCTTCCGGTTCACGGTATCTTCATCTGTCACCGCGCTCATGAGGATGCCATTGACGTAGTGCTCGAGGCGGTTTCCTTTGGCAATGATGTGGCAGGTGTTCCAGTCACCGCTTTTGATGGCGGCCTTCAGGGAATCTGCGTTGCCCAGGGTTCCGGTAACCGTGCGTTTATTCCAGGCGTTGTTTTTCACATTTGCACGAAGGGATTCGGGATCTGAGGGATTGTCCTGCGTGTAGATAGTCGCTGCCTCACCGCGATAAGCCAGGGTGGTGCGACCGCGCTCCTCGTAGTTCTGACCCGTGTAGTTGATTTTGCCATCGATGTCGGCCTGATAGCCACGCAAAGCATGAGGAACATCGGTCAATGCTTCGCTCCGGTAGTTGATCCCGCTGTTGCCGGCTTCCGCGATACGGAATTCAAGCTTTAGTTCGAAATCACCCGGCGTGCCACCTTTCCATACGATAAACGTGTTCGTCTTCAACAAAGTCTGAGGGGTTACCTCGCCGACAAGGCTTCCGTTTTCTGCATGCCAATAGGTGGTGTCGCCTTCCCAGCCTTCGAGCGACGTGCCATTGAAGATGGATACGAACTCCGGCTCCGCCACGGAGTCTGTCGCCGTCGCAGCATTGTCGTCGGCAGGCTTCTTACACGAGCTCAAACAAAAGAGTACAGCGAATACGGCCGGAATGAATCCGGTGATTATCCTGCGTGAAAAGATTGTATTGAACATAAAGGACATAATCTGGGGTTTTACCACGGTCGGACTAGACTATTTTTTATAGACTTCATTTTTTTCATCGCCACCGGCCATCAGATAAGCGAGCAGATCATTCACCTCTTCTTCATTCATGCGGTTGATCAGACCCGGGTACATGACGGATATGTAGGAATACTTCGTGCTTGCCACATCTGCCTTGGGAACTTCGCGCAGCGTTTCAGGCGCAAAGGGGTTTTGTGAAATGGAATAGGCCGTCTCATTTTCATTGATCAATCGACCCAGGATTGACGATCCGTCTTTCATAGTAAACACCGTAGCGGCATATTGATCGGATACCGTCTTATTCGGATCGATTATAGCCTCAAGCATATCCTTTGCTGAAAATCGGGTCCCCAGTTGTGTCAGGTCCGGACCAATGCTACCCCCTTCACCGCGCATCGCATGGCAGGAAGCACAGCGGCCCGCAGCAAACATCATCTTTCCTTTTTCATAGTTGCGGCCGGAGCCGCCACCTTCAACCAGTGTCAACGCTTCCTCTACTGTCCATCGTTTTCCAGGACCTTCAGGCTGTGCTCCCTCCGCGAGGTCATTTCCTGATTGCGACAGCAGGCTTTCGCCCGACACTTCACGGAAGTGGGTAGAATCGGCCGCCGGCACGTTCGCCAGCGCTGCCAGGCGTGCCTTGTTGATAAAGCCGACATAGCTGTTTCCGCCCTTGAAACCGAAGGCGTTTTTAAACCAGGCAAAATACTTTTCTCTCAACTCCGGTGTCCATCCGGTCTTGGCATTCATCAACACCGTAGCGTAGTATGTTTGCTGCGCAGGGGGTATACGCGATAACATGCCGGCGATATCCATACCGTATTGCGGATTGCGTAAGATAAGATCCGAAGACTCGCTGGCGGTTTTTTCCGACGGATCATCTTTGGCAGCCTCGAACAAAGCGATTGTTTTTTCAACGGCCGTGGGCGCCTCCAGATACACCAGCAGCTTGCTGAGGTTTCGGTTAAGATAATTGGTCTTCGCGGGGTAATGTGGATCGAGGTAGGCGATTACCAGTTGTTTGGTCGTGGGTTCGGGAATGCCCATGCGCAGAATCACGAGCTCCAGCGCGCGCAGCATGTCGATCTGCCTCGATTCCGATAATGACTCAAAGGGGATCGAAGTCAATAGTTTAAGCATGGCATTCCTGGAGCTTGATTTTCCCTGATGCACCAATGCGATCATGGCTTCAATAGCTATTGCCGGATCCTTTTCCTTTAATGCTTTACCTTCCCATTGCGCGACCGGCTGATGTTCGATGGCAACCCGTGCGGCGTAACGAATGAAACGATCCTCATGCTTTAGATACGGCCACGCGAATTCGACGACTTCCTTCTTGGGCGCTCCGTGAAAGGCTTCGAGTTTCTTTCGTATATCCCTGGCATTGGCACCATCGTCGGCTGGTGCTGGGCTATTGTCCTGTTCCTGTTCGCTGCCGGTATAGGTAACGCGATAAAGATCTGACTCGAGCCTGCGACCACCTGTAAGGAAATACAAAGCACCATCGGGCCCTACAATGCCGTCCGTTAAAGGAAGCGGTGCGCCAGATAGAAATTCTTCGGGCTCCGCTGTGTAGGAAGAGCCATTCGGTTTAAGGTGAATGGCGTAAATGATACCGAAGCTCCAGTCTGACGCGAACAATGCCTTTTTATATTTTCCCGGGAATTTGGTGTTCATCCCGTGGATGAGGTTGGTCGGTGAGCCCTGACCGATATTAATAACAGGAGGGAGGTTATCCGGAAAGTCTGCAGACCACTTACTGTTTCCAGTGCGCCATCCATATTCACTTCCGCTGGTAACGTGACAGATACGCGTCGGCCTGTACCATGGCATTCCGAAATCCCATTCCATATCCGAGTCGTAGGCAAACATTTCCCCGACTTCGTTGAATGCGATGTCAAACGCATTGCGATATCCTGCGCTTACCAGTTCCCAGTTGTTACCTAGTGAATCAATATGCGCTATCCAACCTCCGGGAGCCAGGCGGTCGTTCGCGTGTCCTCGCGGATCTTTGATAAGGGGAAACATGTTATCTTCTTTCCACACTTTCGGAAGCCGGTAAGCGTCCATAGGGGGAACATCCGTATGATTGCCGGCGATAACGTAGATCGATTTCTTGTCAGGCGACAGAATTACACTGTGAGGACCGTGCTCACCTTCCCCTTCAAGCTCCTTGAGCAGCGTCACCTTGTCAAATTGATCATCGCCGTCCGTATCCTGAAGGCGGTACAGGCCACTGTGTTTTTCAAACTCTTCGCTTACGCGATTGTTCACCATCACATAAAGACTGTTGAATGCATACAGTAACCCTTGAGCGTGGCCCATACGCACACGAGATTTGATGGAATCCGGAAGACTGGGATCGATCTTGCCGATCGCAAGCTTTTCCACGCTTATAACCGAGTCAACATCCGCAGAAATTTGAAGCCGGTATAGGGCGCCGTACTGGTCGGAAGTGATCATGCGACCTTTCGGATCAAAAGTCATCGCCACCCACGATCCCTGACCTTTTTCGGACGGGCTGTAAAGGTGTTTAACGGTAAAGCCCGGAAGGACCTTAAGCTTTGAGATCTTCGGGTTCTCAGCAGCACTGTTGGTGGTGGACTTTTCTTTGTCGCATGACGAATTTATCCATGCGCAGGAAATAATAATGAGGAGTAAACTGAGCGTCTGCCGGAATTGAATCATAAGGTAAGAATAAGTATGCCTGATGGTGATTTACTAAACAGGAATGTGAGGTCAAAAACAGGGATGTCCATCCTGTTCCATCCTGCACGGCAAACACCCGTTTAGCGACGGCTGACGGTATTCAAAAAAGTGACTGCTGTAAGGAACCGTCAACTTTTATTTAAGCGGTTGCGACAGGAGCGACTGATCATTTATTTATTCGAGGTAATGAAATGGCCGGATAAAAAAAAGGAGGTCCTGGTTCCAGGATCTCCTTTTTCATTTAAATCAATCTCGTTATTGCTGCTTAGGGGGTTGATTTTGTTGCTGCGTTCCTGTTTGCGGCGCAGGAACCGGAGTAGTGATGATTGAGGGAAAGGTCGTCATGGGCGGCAATGGCTGTACGCTCTGAACCTGCGTACCCGGCTGGGTCATTTGCGACTGGCCTGTTGTCGCCGGCAACACTGGCTGTGTCTGAATCTGGCTTCCAGGCACTACAGGTTGCATAGCCGGCTGGGTCTGCACGGACGGCGACTGAGCTGGCATTTGCGCCTGCTGTGTCTGCGCTGGAGACTGGTAGGGCGACGGTTGTGCCGGAGCGACCGCCGGACTGACCTGTGATTGTGGCATGCCCTGTAGCGTCTGTGCTGGTTGCGTTAAGGGCGTAGTGCCATTGTTATTACTGCTATTTGTTCCGGCGTTGAGTGTACTATTCGCTCCGGTAGTCGTAGCAGGTGTTACGGTGTTAACCGGTGTCGTCGGACTGGCTTGCGCGAGCGCCATAACACTCGTTATGAACATCCCGCCTATCGTCATCGTTACTGTTTTCATGGCTTTTGTGTTTAGATCACAGATATTTTTTAATAATTCTCTGAAAACATTGTGCCACACTGAAGATGGCAGCAACGGTGCTGCAGACAGGTCATTTGCCAGACACTGGAGAAGGGCTTCCACAGTGGGGATATTCGAGGAAATTAGTCCATGATTCTATTCTGCTTCGTCTTGTAAATAGCGACTTGCTTGCATGTTGTACAAGGCGGCATATTTTTGGTTAAGCAGCATCAATTCTTTGTGTGATCCTTGTTCGATAATGCCACCCAGCTCAAGCATGAGAATCTTGTCTGTATTTTTTACCGAGCTGAAACGGTGGGTGATGAGAATGACGGTTTTGCCTTCCATGTTTTGCTCGAGAGAACTGAAAATTTTCTCTTCCGTGACGGCGTCTATCGATGCAGTTGGCTCATCCAGAATGGTAATTGCTGCATTCCGGTAGAACATCCTGGCCACGGCGAGTCGCTGATGCTGCCCTTTGGAGAGATCGGTTCCGTCCCGGAATTCTTTCCAAACAAGCTGATCGAACTTTCTCGGGAATGCGTCAATGAATTCGTCGGCACCCGAAAAGCGCGCAGCGTCCTGCATTTTGGTCACGTCCACTTCCGAATGGATGTCTCCCAGTCCTATGGATTCGCGGATGGTGAGATGGTACTGCGGGAAGTCCTGGAATAATACTCCAATGGCGCTTTGCCAGTCCTGCAGGTTGATATCACGAAGGTCGGTACCGTTGATCAATATCTGACCCTCCGTTGGGTCGTAGGTACGGCATAGCAGCTTGATCAATGTAGTCTTGCCCGAGCCGTTCACCCCAATGATCGCGATCTTTTCACCCGGCTGAATGGTAAAGCTGATATTCTTTAGTACGAGGGGCGCATCCGTATCCTCGCCCGGATACCGGAAGGATACGTCCCTGAACTCCACCAGGGGTGGCTGTTCGAAGCGCACGCGGACAGCCAGTGGCGACGACGTCAGCTGGGGACGAAGTTCGAACAATTCAAACCATCGCGCCGCATAGCGCGACGATTCTTCTGTGATAGAAATGGATTCAATATACCCGTTAACCGTCTGGTAGAACCGCGTATAAGTGTTGAACGCCAAAAGGAGCGCACCAACGGCAATGCTACCGGACAGCGATTGGTAGGTCATGAGCGCGACGGCAGCGAACAGAAACATCAAATACCAAAGGCTGAGTACGCCGTAAGAGATCGACTTCCTTTTTTCGGCCTTGATCACCTTGGCGTTGTAATTTGACAGCCGGTCATAAATTTGTCCCTTGAACCATTCTTTCAACTTAAGAAGGATTACGTCGACCGCCTTTTGCATTTCTTCGAAGTGTGAGAGGCGGTTGCTAATGATCCGGTAATCCTCAATAGAGAACCACCGGATGCGAAACACCTCCATGCTATATTTTTTGTAAAAGAAATAGATGGGCGCTGCTGCCAGCGTAGCGAATAATACGAGCCACGGGTTTAATGACCATAAGATGATCATCGAGGTGAGGATGCCCGCGAAGCTGGAAGCAGATGTGAAGACAAAATCCTGAAGTCCCAGAATACTGCTCGTTCCCCACTCGTGCGCGCTGCGAAGGAGATTCTGATACGAACTGCTTTCGATGGTCCCGATGTCTAGCGAGCTTTGCTTGTCGACGCGGTACATATCCAGGTGGAGGTCCTGTGTCATTCTGAACTTATTCCGGAGGAACCCGACAACATTGGATAACAACGTCGGGACAAGAAATGAACCACCCAGTATCACAGAGGAACGGATGAGTTCATCGGTCGTTGATGTACCCCGTTTGATGCCGATGATTTCATCCACGATAGCAGAAAAGCTGGTGAACTGGAGATAGACAATCGAACCGCTGAATATGTTCAAAAATATGAGCCAAAGGAATAACGGGCGGCTTGTGCGCCAGGCGAAACCAATCGCTTTAATAGCAACGGCGAACAAGCCTTTGTCGTCGGTTGGATGGCTACTCATAGTGCCGGGAGCTTCCAGGGTTAAACGAGTGCCCTCCGGCAGTCGTTGTTCAATTGTATGAAGTTAGCAAAACAGCACTATCGTCCAACAGGTTCTCTTCATTCTCAATGGCGGTCGAGGGAATCGCCCTGACCCGCGACGAGCGCTCTTATGTCACGGTCAACATCAATCGCCTGTCAATAGCTAGCGGCGTTAGTATTTTTTCAACGTAATTTGTTATGTTTAAAAAAACCGGCGTAAACACGCAGTGATGGATTGCCGTCCGTACGCTTCCGGGTTAAACGCCAGAAGAAGGGCGCTAAAAGCGAAAAGAAAAAGACATACCGACCTCAATAGACTATGCAAAAGATGACCAGGTACCGTGCCGTGATGATGTTACATGTTTGCTGCTTCCTCGTTGTTGTGAGTGCCCAGGCCCAGGACGGGCGATGGACTGAAGGCCACGCCAGGGATTGGTACGCCAAACAGAAGTGGATAACAGGTTGTAATTATCAACCGAGCACCGCCATTAATCAACTGGAGATGTTTCAGAAGGATTCATTCGATCCGGGGACTATCGACCGCGAGTTGGGGTGGGCCGCAAACCTGGGCTTCAATACGATGCGGGTATACTTGCATCATATTCTGTGGACGACCGACAAGGACGGATTTAAAAAACGATTGAACGAGTACCTGGAAATATCTAACAGACACGGCATAAAAACACTATTCGTGTTTTTCGACGACTGCTGGAACGACAGTTATGCGCCGGGAAAACAGCCTGCGCCGAAAACGGGTACGCACAACAGTGGTTGGGTTCGTGACCCGGGAACGATGATTCATAGTCATCCGGATACCATGAGGGTCCTCGAGCAATACGTAAAGGACATGTTGGCCACATTTGGAAAGGACGAGCGAATTTTGATGTGGGATCTGTACAATGAGCCGGGCAATAGCGGCCAGTTGAACAAAAGCCTGCCGCTGTTGAAAGCGGTGTTTGCCTGGGCACGTCAGGCCAAACCTTCACAACCAGTCACTGCCGGCATCTGGAACGGCAGTCCCGGATTCAAGGACCTCAACAAGTTTCAGATTGAACAATCCGATGTGGTTACCTATCACCAGTACAAGTACATCGATGAGCACGAACAGGTAGCGGATACGTTGTCCAAGTACAACCGGCCGTTGATCTGCACGGAATACATGGCACGCACCAACGGCAGTCTTTTCCACGTGATCATGCCGATGTTGAAAGAGCGCCATATTGGTGCCATCAACTGGGGATTTGTGTCCGGGAAAACAAACACGATCTATGCCTGGAATTCTCCGATGCCTTCAGGAGCTGAGCCTGACCTTTGGTTTCATGATATCCTCAGGAAAGATGGAACGCCGTTTAGCAAAGAGGAAGTGGCGCTCATCCGGAAGCTGAATGAGGTCAGGAAGTGATAAGGAATTTCTTTAACGTAGTCACATAGATATTCAATACATGCCTAGCGACATAATGAAAATTCAAGCTGTCATTTTCTGTTTGCTCCTGGTAGTAGCGAATGTAAATGCCCAGATCCCGGGAATTCCCCTGGAAACACCTGCCGTGCCCAGTGATTGATAAGAATTATGCCCTTCTAAAACGATAGCTCATGCGTATTCAGCTCAAACACATTCTGATAGGATGCGCCATGGCATCGGTGCCCCTATACGCATTGTGCCAACCGAAAGGAACATCCTCCGATGCATTCCAGGAACTCCCGTTAGGATCCATCCGGCCACAAGGCTGGTTGCGCCAGCAATTGCAGATTATGGCAAGCGGATCGAGTGGTCATCTCGATGAAGTTCATCCTAAAATTGCCCGCGACAATGGATGGCTGGGGGGCCGGGGAGATGGCTGGGAGGAAACGCCTTACTGGCTTGATGGAGCGATACCCCTGGCTTACCAGCTCGATGATGCAGCCTTAACAACGAAGGTGTTGAAGTACATTAATTGGACGCTCGACAACCAGCGACCATCGGGATACTTCGGGCCCCTGACGGAAGATGAACGCGAGAAAGGAATTCAAATCACCACGAGTAACTGCGAATCGGGCGAAGACTGGTGGCCCAAGATGGTCATGTTAAAAGTGCTGCAACAGTTCTACACCGCTACCGGTGATGCCCGTGTGATTCCCTTCATGACAAAATATTTCCAATATCAGCAGCAAACAATAGACGTATGTCCTCTTGGCAAGTGGACAGAATGGGCAACGTCGCGAGGTACGGAGAACGTTATGATGATTCAGTGGCTTTACAGCATTACCGGAGATGCAAAGTTACTGACGCTCGCCGGGAAGATTGAGGGGCAGTCGTTCGCCTGGAGTACCTGGCTGGGCAATCGCGATTGGGTGATGAATGCGGCGGCCTATCAGGGTGACAAGGCCTGGATGACCCGCCATGCGGTTAACGTTGGCATGGCGCTCAAAGCGCCTGCGATTAATTATCAACGCACACGCGATCCACAGTTCCTCAAATCATTGAAGACAGGATGGAACGATCTGATGCTGCTTCACGGTCTTCCCATGGGAATCTTTTCCGGCGACGAAGACCTGCACGGCAACGATCCGACGCAAGGCGTGGAACTGTGTGCGATCGTCGAAGCGATGTATTCCATGGAGAAAATCATCGGCATCACGGGCGACGTATTGTATATGGATGCGCTCGAACGCATGACGTTCAACGCGCTGCCAACACAAACGACGGACGACTATAACATGAAGCAATACTTCCAGATCGCGAACCAGGTGCAGGTTTCCAGAGGCGTGTTCGATTTCTCCCTTCCATTCGACCGGGAAATGAACAACGTTTTCGGTTTGCGCAGCGGCTACACCTGTTGCACAGCGAACATGCACCAGGGCTGGACTAAGTTTACGGCGCATTTGTGGTACGGCACGGCGGACGGTGGATTAGCTGCCCTCCATTACAGCCCATGCGAGGTCACTACGCGAATTGGCGGACAGTCGGTGACTGTACATGAGCGAACACAATATCCATTTTCTGACGTGATCGAGTTTGAGGTCAAGACAGAAAAAGAGGCAAGTTTTCCGTTGCACTTGAGGATACCGGGCTGGTGCAAGGAAGGCGTTGTCAGCGTGAATGGCCGGGAGCTTCGCCGCGAACCGGGAGGTCAGATAGTCGTCATCAATCGGAAGTGGACGAATAGCGATAAAGTGATCCTGCGACTGCCGATGGAGGTAAGCACTTCCAGCTGGGGCCGAAATTCACGCGCTGTCGAGCGAGGACCTCTCGTGTATGCACTCAAGATTGGAGAGCGTTGGGAGAAAGGTATGGAGTCTACGGAAGGCGACTACTTTAGTATTTATCCAACAGATGATTGGAACTATGGCCTACTGGAGTCCGTGGTTAAAAGTCCGGAGCAACTAAAGGTCACGTTAAAACCCATGCCTTCACAGTTTGTATGGAACCAGCGCAGTGCGCCTATCGAGATCGTTGTCCCGGCAAAAAAAATACCTGCGTGGCAGGCAATTGAAGGCGTTGCGTATCAACCTGTGTCTGAACGCGGAGGGATCTATCGAGGTAAAGTAGATCCTAAGACTGAAAACATCGTCCTGATCCCCTATGGTTGCACGAAGGTTCGGATTGTTGCGTTTCCAGTAGTCCGATAAATCAAGGGCATCAATAGAAATGCGTCGGTCATACACTGAAGATGCCTGGTCGTCAATTCTATTTCCAATTTGTTGTCTCTATCCATAGTTTCATCCATCAATTTTAAAAGTGATGAAGGTGAAACCGGATAAACTGTTCTATTTGTTCCTGACATTGTTCGTGACAGCGTCCACGATTTCTCGCGCACAAGTTGCCAAGCACTGCACGCTTACGTCGGATAGGATCAATTCTTCCATACTTCGCGACAACAAAATCGGCATCGATCCGGTGAGAGGGGTCAAGGTGTTATTACCTCCCGATTACGCCGACTCTGGTAAGCGTTATCCCGTTGTTTATTATTGCCACAATATTTTCTGGAGTGGTGACAGAATGTTTGACGATGGCCGCGTCGTGAATCTGGTTGAACGTGGTTTTGCCAGCGGGATCGTAAAGGAGTTTATCTTTGTTGTTGCCGACTATACCACGCCGACGACCGGCAGCGTGTATGAAAATTCGCCCACGAGCGGACGCTGGCTCGACTTCACGGTAAGTGAACTGGTGCCGTTCATCGACAACAAGTACCGAACGATCCGCCATCGCGACAGCCGCGCCATATCCGGTGATTTCATGGGAGGCCGAGGCGCTTTGAAACTGGCCATGACAAATGCCGATCTGTTCGGAACGGTCTATGCCCTGCATCCCGTGGCAACCGGAACCGGTGACATCCCCTGGCCGAACATCAGCATCGACTGGAAAAAGATACTGCAGGCCACGTCGATGACTGAGATAACGGATACCCGGTCGAAACTCTTCATCACTTTTTGCCAGGGCTACCTGCCCAATCCTGATCGACCACCTTTCTACTGCGACTTCTTTATGGAACTGGAGAACGGCGAGCCCAAACTCAATGTTGAAAATTCCAAAAAAGTAAGGGCGGGATTTCTGCTGGATGCCACACTTGAGTCTTCGGTGGCGGACTTACAGTCGCTCCGAGGTATTGGCCTTGACTGGGGGCGCTTTGATGAAACGCGGGCACACGTTACGTCGAACCGCGACTTCAGTAGAATGCTTCAGGATCTGGGCATTGAGCATGAAGCCGAGGAATATGCCGGCTCTCCCTACAACAAGACCTGGACCGATGATGGGAGATTCTATACTCGTTTGCTGCCGTTCATTGACCGGCACCTCGTGTTTGAAGAGAAGCGTTGATCTATACTTGCTTGTGATGCTCGCCGATTTCGTTTAGCTCCTGGGTAATTACGTTCAGTATCTTGTCGATTGCATGCGCTTCGTGGTTCACTTTCTCAAAAAACCAGGGATAATCTACGTCGTCCGTAAGCTTCGAGACTTCAATCAGTCCTAAGAGCCGGGCGAGGGGACCGCGAACTTCATGCGCCGTGAGATGCGCGTATTTAATCAGCTTATCGTTGTATTTCAACAGTTCTATCTCCATCGTCATCCGGTCCGTTATATCGATGTGTGTGCCGAGCGTAATGTTGCTCATGGTGCCATCGGACTTTTGCAGCGTGCGTCCCCGGGACCAGATCCATTTCCATTCTCCATTCCGGTGTTTCATCCTGAACCAGGCTTCATACATCTCAGGCGTTTTTTTTGCGATATACTTTCCGAAACGCTCAATGGCTATCTCACGGTCTTCAGGATGAAGCAGCCCCATCCAGATATCCTGAATGGTTAGCTTGCTATCCTTGTGAAATGTTTGAGCCTTGTAACCGAGCATTTCAAAATATTCGGGACTGCACCACTGATGCTGTGTATCCGAATGGTACTCCCACGCGCCTGTGTTAGACGCGGCAATAATGGCGTGGTAGCGTGCGGCATTTTCGGCGACCAAGGCCTCAGTTGAGTTCCTGTCTCGCGAGTAATCGGGTGTCCAGGCAATTTGCCCGACAAGACGGGTCAGCGCGCTGATGAAGGCGAAGATATCAGGGTTTTTCCGGGCAGCTATTCACACTATCCTATCCCGCAGTCGTCGATAACCCATGCGAATGTGATGTCGATACTGTCCTACCGCCACACACAAAGGGCACCCTACCAAATCGATAGCTTGACAAGTAGAACTATTTACTTCTAAACATGTCAACGGCCATGATGAACCACCTTGAAAATGACCACTGCATCTTGTCAGGTCGCTTTAACCATGGCCTGATAAACATGCAGCCTTAGTCATCATTTTTATAAAAGAAGTGTACCTGAGTAGTAAGACTTTTGGACCTATAATGGGTCGTTGACGTAGTTGGATATCCGTCGGCATCGTAGGTATAGGAGTAGGATTCCGGTACCAGCGTCGGGAATGCGCATCCTGTGTAAATGACCTCTTCTGTCTCCCGATTGTACAAAGAATAGTTTCGAAACAAATAATCAACGTAACCCAGGTGACTTAGCGGATTGATGCTTCTGTCATAGGTATAGCGCCCTTCACTACAAATCTGCGTGCCTCGGGTTGTTTGATCCGAACTGACGGTATTGCGTTGGGCTATGAAACTATACTCAAAACTCCGCCCATTGGATGATTGATAGACAGCAGAAACTGTGGGGTTACTCGCTTTATAACTAAGCGTCACATCTGTCGTGACACCGCTTCTCGTGGACCTGACAAAGATGTGAGTGGGACGACCGGCTCCGTCATAGGAATAAACACTTTCCTCGTAGGGCGTTTCACTCTCCGTCGAATAGGTCTCAATCTTAGAGACCCGGTTCTCCGAATATTCAAAATTGCGCTCAGTGTCTTTCACGAATCGTTTGGATGATTGCGAATAGCGATACGTAACGATTGTCTCAATCCGATCATCGGCGCCATATCGGTACTCAGTTTTGTTTTGTGGTGCGGGTGCTCCTTTCATTTGAAGATAGGAGATGGTATAGTCGATTTTCCTGGGCTCCGCGAAGCCCGTAAAAACGAACGTTGTCGGTACCGCGCCGTCGCGCACCCGGGCATCCCACAAGTATGCGCCGAGGAATGCTTGCTTGTTCGTTATTCCCCACTTCTTAACCTCGAGTGTGTATCGGTGCATGCCTCTTTTGATCTTAAAATCATTGGGTTCTGGGCCAGCATAGGTCAAGGTAGTCTTCCATTTTTCAGCATCGGCTTCGTTGTACCCTATAATGGTGAATTCAGCATCAACATAATCATACAATACGCCCCCAACTATGGGTTCAAACTTTACTCTTACAGTCATCGATTCCCCATCGTACTCAGGTGTATCCATGTCGATATCGTCCTGCTCGCAACTGAAACTCACAGCAAGTACAAGCAGAAGTAGTAATCCAATCCGTTTCATAATGTTTTAATTCTTGACTTTTTGTATACTAACTGCAGACGCCCGGTAGGGTTAGTCACTAACCGGGAAATTTCCCCGTTGTATAAGCAAATACGGGAATCACCGTAGAACCAGTGCCACAGATTGTCGTTTCGGTACGGTGATCACCGTAATACGCGGCCGCGCAAGACGAATTGAATCATTGTCAGCAACATTGCCATCGAAAGATCAGTTAAGCATCTCCATCAGGATCAAAGTATTCAACGAAGTAGAATTTCGAACAATGAACAACAAGGCGATTTTAGGCAACGTTCAAAACGGCGGACGACACGCGCCCATCCGCAGATGGATAATTCTCACCATCGGGATCACCACGGCTGTGATCATTTTCATTCTACTTTCGTCCTGCAGACACCATCTCCTTCAAAGATAATGTTGCGAACATCCGATAGCGCTCGTATTTTGCATTAGCCCCGCAACCGAAATCCATGATGACCTTTCAGAAAGCGCTATTTCTTGGCCTCTCATTGGTTGTCGTTGTCGCCAGGGCACAACAATCCGGTGGGATTTATGACTCGGCGCTCCATTACATTGAACACGGAAAGCTAAAGTCAGCGGCCACTTTATTGGCGCGTGAGGCACCCCGGCAGTCACCTTCTGTAAGGGCCGAATATTTTGCTTTGTTGGGATCCGTATACGAAGATCAAGGCTATTTGATAGCCGCTCATGAGGCTTACGTCAAGAGTAAACGCATAGCCATCGAACGGTACAAAGTGCCGCAAGCAAGGGCTATTAACGGGATAGCGCGGGTCAATGTCGCGCGGGGAAATTACGACTCCATATTATATTATCTGACCATAAGCAGGCAACTGGACCCCTCAGCGGAAAACGCGATAGCGACGAAACAGGTTGAGGGCAAGTACTGGCAGGCTAAGAATCAATATGATAAAGCTCTGTCGGCGCTGCAAAACGCACTGGATGCAGCATCCCAGGCAAAGGACAGAAACAGTATGGCTATTATTCTAAGCAGCATGGGAAGTATCTACTTCAGTCATAACCCCGACATGCAGGTAGCTTTGGGATTCTATAAGCGATCCAATCAATTGGATGATACACTGAGGCCTTCTGTTACGTTGATACGCAACTACTGCCGAATGGCCAATTCGTATATGGTATTGGGAGACCACGAAAATGCCGGGCGCTATTTGACCCGTGCTGAACAGCTAACAGTGAACTCGGAATATCTCACTTTAAAGGCGTACGTCTTATCGACGCGGGTGATCCTGCTCGCCGAGCAGGGACAGATCGCCCAGGCCGTTGAATTGTCTGAAGTACCTATTCGGATAAAGCGTGAAATTGGAGACAAGCGACAACTTCAGAATGATCTGCTGAACGTGGCCGAACTGCGCATGATGATTGGCCAGTATGATCAGGCGGAGAAACTGCTGGCTGAAGGAACGGCGATTAGTCACAACCTCCATGACCTCGTATATCTCAAATACTTTTACAACCGGCGTTCACAACTCGATTCAATCAGCGGCCACTATCTTTCCGCCTATGAGAACCTGAAAAAGTCATTCATTTATAAGGATAGTACGTTCTCGGTGGATCACCTTCGTGCTGTTAATGAGATCAGGGAAAAGTATGAAGCCGAGCAAAAGGAGAAGATCATTGCGGAAAAAGAACTTCAGATCGAAGAACAAAAATATCAACGGGCTATCATTCTGGGCGTCTTCATTACCGTCGTATTGATACTGTTCGTTATCCTTTTACTGATCAGAAGCAGGAGCAGGACGAAACTGCAGCAAGAAAAACAGGTTCGTCTACGCACCATTGTACAAACGCAGGAAGATGTGCAGCAGCGTATTGCACGCGACCTTCATGATGGTTTGGTTCAGGTATTGGGAGCTGCGCA
>DATHKA010000478.1:0-3091 GCA_035489615.1 Chryseolinea sp. | reverse complement strand
AGACTCCGCGTATGATGGATTTCAAAAACTTTCAAGTCTCCACGCCCCTTCCTACGCCAGCCCTTCCAAGTACGCACGCACGATCCCCCGACGCATCGCGTCGAAGCACACCCGCTGCGCCGCAGTGCTCCTATGGCTCCGCCTTTAACCATCCCACAAAGCGCAACACTTTCATCGCTACATTCAAGGCGCATCATTTAAAAATCAACGTGCGGCCAGTACCTCAAACACTGCACACCATCCCGCACTTCACCTAGAGGAGGATTAGTTTGCCTTGCGGTAATTCCATACTGCGAGCGCATTCAGCCCGACGGCAAATAGGGCAACGATCGTGAGCTGCCGGCTTATATCGGAAAATCGACTTCCCTTCAACACAATCATGCGCATCACTTCAATAAGATAGGTTACCGGATTGGCACGCGATACCGCTTTGGCCCAGTCCGGCATGCTATCCGTTGACGTGAATAGTCCACCCATGAGAATAAAGATCATCATGAAGAAGAACATGATGAACATCGCCTGTTGTTGCGTTTCGCAGAATGTAGAAATAAGCAGGCCCAGTCCCAGCACGCACAAGAGATAGACGCCAATAAAGGCATAGAGCAATGCCAGGTTACCCGCGGGAATGATGCCGTATATCAGCCACGAAACGAGTAACCCCACGCTAAACACCACATTACCCAACACCCAGAACGGAATCAGCTTTCCGAGAATGAAATAGTGCTTGCGTATGGGGGTAACGTTGATTTGCTCAATGGTGCCGATTTCTTTCTCTTTTACGATGTTCAACGCCGAAAGAAATCCCCCGACCATGGTCACGAGGATAGCCAGAATGCCAGGCACCATGAATAGGCGATAGTTGAGGTGTACGTTGAACCAATTGGAGGCGGCGACTGTAATTACTGGAAATGCGTTGAAACGCTCAGGTGGCAGGAGCGTAGTCAGGATGTCGCGATTGAATCGCTGAATGATCGTACTCAGGTAGGCGCCACCAAGATTGGCTTTCGTGCCGTTGATGGCATTAATCGCTATGAATAATTTGTTGCTGCCCGAGTGAATGAGGTCTCTTTCAAAATACGGCGGTATTTCCAGGATGAGATCGGCCTCGTCACTTTCGATGCGCTTATAAGACGCGTCGTAAGAATCATCATACCCCACGAGCCGGAAGTAGCCTGAGCTGGTGATGGTGGACAATAGACGTTGTGAATAAGGCGAGCGATCTCTGTCAACTACCGCGAGATTCACGTTTTTTACCTCATAATCTGCTGCAAGGGGAAGAATGATGAGCTGCACCGTCGGCATGACCACGATCATGGCGAGGATTACCCGATTCCTGAATATCTGCCTGAATTCTTTTTGCAGTAGAAAGAGAATGGTTCTCATGTTAAACGGATTTTGAAATTTTTAAGACTCATCACCATCATGAACAAGGTAATGCACGCGAGAATCAGGGTCTCCTTCCAGATATCCTGAAAGCCAAGTCCCTTGATCATAACTGCCTTAACGATGATGTAATACCATTTTGCCGGCACAATGTTGGAGATCACCTGAAGTGGAATGGGCATATTCTCCACGGGAAACATGAATCCGCTGAAGAGAATGGTCGGCAGCATCATACCCATCAACGAGATGAGCATAGCTACTTGTTGTGAGTCAGTTTTTACGGAAATGAAAATTCCGATGGTTAGGCAGGTAATGATGAACAATATGCTCTCTGCCATCAACAGCGGCACACTGCCGTTTACCGGAAGATGAAGCACGAATACACTCAGCAACAGGATGGTGATGACGTTGATGATGGAAAGTAACAAGTATGGAACGGCCTTCGACACCATAACCATCAGCGGTTGAAAAGGCGATACCAGGAGAATTTCCATGGTGCCCATTTCCTTTTCGCGAACGATGGATACAGCGGTCATCATAACGCAGACGAGCATCAACACCAGCGCCATCACACCGGGAACGAAATTGTGCACGCCTTTCAATTGTGGATTATACAACATGCGGACTTCTGGTCGGATGTTGTAGGGGACAGCCGTGGTGAGCGACAATTCCTGCTGGAAGTCTTGTAATACAAAGCTTACATAATTTGTGAGGGTGGTGGCTGTATTGGGATCCGATGCGTCGGCAAGCACCTGCACCTGCGCGGTGTTCTCGTGCGCGAGACGTTGCTCGAACCCACTGGGGAACACGACGACGAGTTTGGTTTTGCCGCTTCGGAATGAGGGTTCGATGAGCGCGGGATCCGACACGGTTTCGCCGATATCGAAATACCGGCTCGCCTCCAGGCGGTCGATGATTTTCCTCGTCATAGGGTCGTTAGACTGATCGACGATGACGATGCGGGCATTGGTAACTTCGTTCGTTAGCGCAAATCCAAATATGAGAATTTGCACAATGGGCATCCCGAAGAGAATGAGCAAAGTCTTTCGATCGCGGAGCACATGGGCGAATTCTTTGCGCAGGAAGGTGGCGAATCGTTTCATGAATGTTGCGTGCAGGGTGGGGGTTAGTCACTTCTTCTGGCGCCGCGCGCCAACGTGTAGAAGACTTCTTCCATGGATTCCGCGCTGAACTGTTCTTTTAAACGCTGTGGCTCATCCAGTGCTTCGATGCGACCATCGACCATGATGGAAATGCGGTTGCAGTATTCCGCTTCATCCATGTAGTGGGTCGTAACAAATACCGTAACCCCGTTGTCGGCGGCGGTGTAGATGAGATCCCAGAACTGACGTCGCGTAACGGGGTCGACGCCACCGGTCGGTTCGTCAAGAAAAACAATACGTGGATCGTGAAGGATGGCAACCGAAAAGGCCAGCTTCTGCTTCCAGCCAAGAGGCAGGGTTCCCACCAGTCGGGCGGCTTCTTTTTCCAGGCCGAGCCTTGCGATCAGTTCCTGGCTTTTGTCTTTGATCTGCGCATTGGTCAGCCCATAGATGCCGCCGAAAAATTGAATGTTTTCGCGAACGGTTAGATCGTCATAAAGGGAGAACTTCTGACTCATATAGCCAATGTTCTTCTTGATCTTCTCCGTTTGGGTGTATACATCGAAACCGGCGATACTGGCTTTCCCGGATGTAGGGGTCAGCAG
>DATHKA010000477.1:0-13079 GCA_035489615.1 Chryseolinea sp. | reverse complement strand
TTGTCAATTGCAGAGCTTTCTAATATTCTCAGAGAATTGCCACGTCGTCCACTAATGGCTGGAGAAAGCGGGGTTAGACTTTCGCTGGCAGGCGCCCAAGACAAGATTCCCGTAGTGATTCAAGGTGGAAACATAATGTTGCCCTTGAATAATGCACCCAGCTCACATATCATTAAACCTTCCATCGTCGAATATGACGGTATGGTTTTCAATGAAGCATTCTGCATGAAGCTTGCAAAAGCGGTGCGGCTACCCGTTGCAGATGTGGAAATCGGCAAGGCAGAGGACATAGATTATCTCCTGGTTGAGCGCTATGATCGGGTGCACAAAATCGTTGGCGGTCATTTACAATGGGAGCGTATTCACCAGGAAGACTTTTCACAGGCATTAGGTATCATTCCGGAATGGAAGTATCAGGTTGAAGGAGGTCCGTCGCTCAAACAATGTTTTGACCTGGTACGATCCAACTCAACGCTGCCTGCCGTCGATTTACGCAACTTGCTCCGCTCGGTTATTTTCAATTTCCTTATCGGCAATCACGATGCTCATGGGAAGAATTTTTCTTTGTTACACATCATCTATGATGCGACATTATCGACACCACTTCTCGGAGATGCGAGTCAAATTCGCATGGCACCGCTTTATGACCTGGTCTGTACACCTGTCTATCCGACCCTGAGCAAGAACATGGCTATGAAAATCGGAAGAGCTAGACGGATTGACGAGGTTGATCCTGTACAATTTGAACGATTTGCCGACGAGATAGCGTTCGCTAAACCGCTGGTGAAACAACTCGTTATTGAACTGGCCGGAACAGTTTTGGAGAAGCTCGGCGAGGTCGATGTCGAGCACATAATTGTTGACGACATTCGGAAATTTATCGGCGAGCATTGTCAGGCAGTATTAAAAGCCTTTACAAAACAGCAATAGCAAAACTTGACATGAATACCTGAATGTCACACACCTCTGCAAAGGTATTCGGACGGATTTAGAAGAGGATATGATGAGAAGTGCCTGTATTCTGTCCCCGATACTTGTATCCCGCATGGTGAGCTGACCGGCTGAAGGACAGGATGCTCCGACCTATTGGTACAGGCAGCAGCAAGTTGATACAACTCACTTGATCTCAGCAGCGCTCTGCTCCGGAGCGGTAACACCCGGTGGCAGTTCTACCAGCGAAAAATTACGGAAGTATATCTCGGCGCCCTCCGATTCCAGGCAAAGATAGCCCTTCTTCTGTGAGGACTTGCTGATACCATTCACGAACTTGCCGTTGATGGATAGCTTGATCGTGCCATCGACGCATATGACATCATAGGTGTTCCATTCCCCGCGCGGCTTGCAGAGGTTCTCGATGGATTTGCTACGCGTACCCCTGGCGTTGTCCGGGACAGTCTCTACGCCACCAACACCGAACAATTCGCCATGCACATAGGCAATGGGTTGCTCCACGCCGTCGCGGGAATTCAGCTTCACCCAATCGAGTTCCAGCATCTGCACCTCCACGCCATCGGGCAACCGGTCCTTCTCGCCAGGAACGGCGCTGCTCCAAACGAAGATCCCTGAATTTCCGCCCGCCTCGACGTGCTTCCACTCCACGTGCAGGATGAAATTTTCGTACTGCTTTTCACTTCTCATCACGCCGATCGGATGCCCCGAGCATCGGAGCTCGTTTCTGCTCACTGTCCAGGTGTCCTTGTCGGTGTTCACATTGATCCATCGGATAAGGTTAGCTTCCTTCTTGTTGGTAAAGAAACGATCGGCGCTCGTCTGTGTGCCGAATTCCACTTGTATTTTCTGTGCCTGCAAGGAGGTGGCTATGCACAATAGCAGACACAAACGAATACCATTTTTCATGAGTTGGTAAGTAATATTTGACCCAGGATAAGAGCGCGCTTATCCCATAACAGACTTATATCACCTTCGTAATTCCCGGTATCGCGATCGCCAGACCTTTAAATTTGAAGTCCCAGTTGTACTCATGAAATGCCGGGCCGATCGTTTGGGTGGACGCCAAAGCTTCATTCCATAACAGTGTCTGGCCACTGTAGGCAGCCATCCTGCCAAGAATGGCAGCCATCGTGCTGTTGGCCATTCTCTCTCCGTCGTTCATCGGCTTACCGTTTCTAATGGACGCAAACAACTCGTCGTGCTGCGTTTGATAAGGATTGTTCTTCTCGCCACTGTAAATCCACTTGTTCTTCCCCGTAATTTCGTGGTTTGATGTGCCCATGTTTACGTACGCGCTGCCCGCAGTTCCGACGATTTCTACTGTATTCCGGTTGGAACACCCTGGCTGTTGCCGGCTAAAGCTCATGGCACGCGTGCCGTTGTCGTATTCATACTCGATGGCAAAGTGGTCATATATGTTTCCATATTTCTCATCCACGCGCACCTGCCTCCCGCCTGAGCCGGTTGCCTTTGCCGGCAGTTTATCGCCCATCGCCCACATCATGAGATCAATGCTATGTACGATCATTTCTACCAGGTAGTCGCCCGATAACCAGTTTTGATAGTACCAGTTTCGCATCTGATATTCCATCTCCGTCCATGAGGCCTGCCGTGGATGATACCAAAGGTCACTTCCGTTTCGTGTGGAGGACACAGCCACGACATCGCCAATGTCACCACCAAGTACGCGATCAAACAGGGCGCGCTTCGAATAATCGTAGCGGAACGTGAATCCCGATACAAGTGATAATCTCTTCGCCTTCGCTTTCTTTACTGCTTCGAGTACCTTGCGAATTCCAGCGGCATCAACCGCCACCGGTTTTTCACAGAAGACATGCTTGCCGGCATCAATAGCGGCCGCGAGATGATCGGGACGGAAGCCAGGAGGCGTCGCGAGGATAACCACATCGACCCCCGAGTCTATCACTTTTTTATAGGCGTCGAAACCGACAAAACGGCTCGCCTTATCGACCTTTAACTTGGTGGGGACCACTTCGAGCAAACCCGCGTAGGACTCCTCCAGCCGATCGGCAAATACGTCGCCCATCGCCGTAAGAATGGCGTCGGGATCAGCTTGTACGGCCTGCGCCGCCGCACCAGTTCCACGCCCACCGCATCCGATCAATCCTACCTTAAGGGTATTGGCCGTGCCTGAAGCGCGTGTTGTATTGGGCAAACCAGCATTTAATGCCAGGGCACTGCCAATAACCGCGGCACCGGATGTGCCGAGAAACTTTCTGCGATTGATGTTTGTCGAGTCGTGGGTTCTCATAGGATGATGGTTGAGGCTATCAATCAATGAAGATAACAATTGCAGTAAAAATGATACTACCGCTCACGCATTTTGAGAACCGCTGGTTGTTCTTACGGACACATTTTGCGTGGAAAGATATGAGTGAAGCATTGGCGACGAACGCGGCGTACGTGCTGCACGTCCGAACACTTTCGTCCTGAAACGGACATCGATGCGTATTTCGTTGTCTAAAACCTTCCTTTTCATGACAATTAGTAACGTTCCAGCTTGGCAGGTTATTTGACATCTGCACAGTCTTAACGCAAACCAGCAAATCAACTTCTTAAGTATACACCATGATCAAAAGCACATCCATTACTGCGTGCCTGCTATTTGCTGCGGTAATCGCCTTTGCACAAATCACATTTCCGTCGGGCGGCCCGAACAGGAAAGCGTCAGTGTCACAACGAATCGGCAACACCGACGTTCGCATCGACTATGATCGTCCGATCGTTAATGGTCGTGAAGGAAAGATTTGGGGCGGCGTTGTTCACTACGGTTTTGCCGATCTGCATTATGGTACCAGCAAGGCGGCGCCGTGGCGTGCAGGGGCTAATGAGAACACCACATTTACCTTTAGTACCGATGTCTTTATAGAGGGTAAGCCACTGAAAGCCGGAAAATATGGGTTTTTCATTGCGATGGGACCAGAAAAGGCAACGATCATATTTTCAAATGCCAGTACCGCATGGGGAAGTTTTTATTATGACAGCAAGGACGATGCTCTTCGCGTGGAAGTGTCGGTGTCTAAACTTGACCAAAGTGTCGAACGACTCACTTACCTGTTTAGCGACGAGACTGACGATGCTGCAATAGTCGCTTTGCAATGGGAGAAAGTGAAGATACCCTTCAAAGTTTCTGTAGACCTCGAGAAAGAACAAATCGCAGCATTCAGAAGAGAATTCAATTCCGGTATTTTTTATCGCTACTGGCAAAACATGCAGATGGCCGCTAATTATTGTCTCACACACAATATCAATATTGATGAAGCGATTGGCTGGGCTGAGCGATCCATCAATACGTACTTTGGAGAAAAGAACTTTGCCACACTTTCTACCTATGCAGGTCTGCTTGATAAAAAAGGTATGAAGCAAAAGGCAGATTCGGTAATGAAGAAGGCTTATCCGTTGGCTACGACGCTACAGCTCTATTCGTATGGCAGGGGACTTGAAAATCAGGAGCGTACTGCGGAGGCGGTCGCTATATATAAGATGAACTACGAAAAGAATGCGGATGATCTTTATTCCTGCATGGGCATTACTCGCGGTTATGCGCTGCAAGGCAATTACAAGGAAGCATTAAAGTATGCCAATAAAACGTTGCCGTATGCAAAGGATTCGTATTATAAGGCCTATTCGGAAGAAGTAGTTGCAAAACTTAAGGAAGGAAAACCGCTTTAGCGAAAGGCCGTTGAATGGCTAACGATTGGCTACGAATTGGAACTCACCCGTAGCATGCTTTCGTTCCGCAGTCCATTCACTGTCAGCAATCGGTTGACCGTTTCCAGAAGTTCAAGCGATGCTTCGACTTCTTCTTTACGAACAGCAACGCTTTCAATGTTAAATCCAAATGGGATCGATCGCTCCTGGCAATATTGGATAAGGTCTTTTGCAATTTCAGTGGCAATCTCCACTGAACGTCCCGCCGGGTTACTGCATACTTTCAATTCCAGCTTGATATCCTCGGGAACGTGTATTCCCAACCACTCCATAAAATCAAGCGTTTTCAGCGAACCACAAATGGTCAATGTAAAAATGATGGTGGGTACCTTCTGGTTCAGTGCCTGGCATGTGCTTACCAAGGCATCCAACGTCTGCTTTGCGTACTGGACGTTAAAGATGCACTGGGAAATGAAATAAGTCACACCACAGCTTACTTTGTCCATCATCCTAACGTCTTCGTCCTTGAGAATAGCATGACGCTCGGGAATGGTGACGGCACCAATCACTGAGTGCGCTTCATGATCCCGTCGCCAGATCTGATAAGCTTCCTTGAGTGTGGTCTTGGGTATAAAGTCTGGTGAAGGCAAACCGACGAATACGGGATGAAAGCCATTAATTTTCAGTGCATTCAACCATTCGGCCAATTCCTCTTTGCTGAACATACTGGCAGGACGATAGATAATTTTGGGGATGTTCAACGCCTGTAAATACTGGCTTGTATAGGTAAAGGGATCAAGTGCACTCGAGAACGGGAACGGTCGTTGTTCATTTGTTCGTGTCGACTCGTCCTGTACGTCATAGACGATGAGTGCATCAATATCGAGGCCGCGGAGTGTATTCAAACTTTTCTCGGCGATCGAGAGCAATTTTTCAACTGGTGTTTGCGCTTTGGGAGGTGTTATGCCGTAAAGTAAAATTCCGGATTTTCTATTTTTGATCTTGTCTAGGAACATGAGCAGGTTAGGATAAAAATCAAAAATAGGAAATAGTTGAATTCAATCTCAATGGTGATCTAAAGTTGGGCCAAATGGCTGTTAGTTTTTTGGTGATTCGGGGTAATGCACGTTGGTCAATCTTCCCGATTTGCCGTCTTAATCCTTCATGGTTTATCAGGGATCACGTGGACGCCTGGTGTTTTTGAGATTTGGTCGAAAAAATGGCTTTTCCGATTAGCAGCAGAAGGCAAACGCCGCCACACACCTTCCCTAACTGCTTTCATTTCGCATGGACATTGCTCCGGAATTGATGGGAGCTTTTCTTTATATTGAATACCAAAGATTTGTCGATCGACATGTTCTGGCCATGGCGTCATATGTTGAAGCTGCTGGCATTAGTCGAGGCAGAGAAAATAGAAGCCGGGGTATGAGGTCGTAAGTTGTTTATCTTTCCCTTGGGAAGCTTCGTGAGGCTTTTGATCTTGCCGTGCAATTGAAGGCCGCCTACGCAAAAATATTATGTCTGTACTGTTAAACGAGATCCTTTCGGCAGTTCTCCAGATCATAGTCTTAACCCTTATCCCATTTGTGTTTTTCTTATTTAGAAAAGACAAAAGTATTTCTTTCTTCAAGTACATCGGGCTCACCAGGACAACCTCAAAAGCAGTCTGGCTTTCAGTTGCCGCATCGGTCTTCTTTTTGACGGGTGCGTTGCTATTGGTATCGATAAGTACTGATGTACGACAGATTATGACAACACCGCCCAGCATTACTGGTAAACTGAGAGTAATGGGAATGCAATTCTACACGATAGCGATCCTGCTGATCATTGCGTGTTTCAAAACATCATTGTCGGAGGAAATATTCTTTCGTGGATTTATTGCTAAGAGATGTTTCAGGGCCTTTGGTTTTACAGCGGGCAATATTGCTCAGTCGGTTATTTTCGGGCTTCTCCATCTAATACTATTCTGGGCCTTGACGAAGGCGGAATGGACCTTCCTGATACTGATATTTTGTTTTTCATTTTCAGGCGCCTTTATCATCGGCTTTATCAAGGAGAAATATGGCAACGGCAGCATCGTTCCTGGCTGGGTTGCACACGGACTTGGCAATACGGTTTCCTACTTTGTTATCGCGTTTGTTATCTGAGAAAAACGGAAATTTATTATCCGGGATACCTTTCACAAACCAACATTCTAGAGTTTCTTCTTTGTTCTGACAGCCTGGATAACATCTCCAATTGCCTGGGCGACAAGCGTTGGATTATCGATATGAATTGAATGTCCACTCTTCGTATCGAGAATAAACCTGGAATTGTCTGACAGGGAAGTTAAGTCCTGAATCTGACTGTCCCGCTCGGATCGTAATTCCTTCCATTGATCGTCAGGAGTACCCGGCGGTTGCTTGCGTATTCCGGCACCAACGACAATCAGGGGCCGATTTCCTAGTGGTGTTGGATTTGTCATCCTCATCAGATAGATCTTTTGAAAATCCCCGGCTGCATAGTCCACAGTTGAATCATATCCCGGTGAAATTCTTTGCAAGAGTTGAGGGATGGGTATTAAGTGGCCAGTCGCTTTCTCGCGAAGTCGGGTCCATCCGCCATACCGCATGCTGCCCAACATACT
The DNA here is from genome assembly GCA_035489615.1 of Chryseolinea sp. Taxonomy (GTDB): domain Bacteria; phylum Bacteroidota; class Bacteroidia; order Cytophagales; family Cyclobacteriaceae; genus Chryseolinea. Next base: position 5,830 of record DATHKA010000477.1, on the reverse strand, counting down.
GCTCTCGTGGGTTGGATCAAGGAGTACAAGGCCGGCAACGTTCTGGCCATATTGTTCTACATAGACCCGGGCCAACAGTCCTCCGATCGATTGACCGACCAGAATAACTGGTCCGGAAACGTCTAATGACTTCAGCATTTCGTGCAACTCAAGCGCCTCTTGAGAGAAGGTTCGTGGCATAGGCCCCACGTCGCTTTTGCCGACGCCGGCGCGATCGTAGGCTATTGTTCTAACCTCTTCGGGCATCGACATCTGAATGTGCTCCCAATCTTTTGAGTTACCACCCGCGCCAGATTCAAAGACTACCGTAAGCCGCGCATCCTCCGGACCTGTTGATCGCGCATATAAGCTGTGATAACCGATTTTAACAGACTTTTCATATACGCTATCCGCAGTTGGGGTAGGGGTTTGCGCATCCGCTACCAAAGATAATGTGAAGAGGAGTAAGGCATAGCTCATGTGGTAAGGACGATCCAGGCAGAATAAAAGTTGAAGAGAATGGCATTTTAAGCTTGGCTTATTCAAAGGGCGCGCGAACCAGCGAACACGCGACGTCAAATCCTTATTTGGTGCAGCAACTCCAGTCTGGGGAGGAACCAGTTGTTAGGTGCAAATAAACAAGTAGAATCGTTTCGGATTCGTGATTGACCATAAAATTGGTCTATTTACTTAGCGGAAGTGAAACTAATAAATTATATTCATGTTTGCTAAGTAAATGGTGCGATATGACAAATCACTCACTCGGGGAATTTGAAGAATTGGTGCTACTCATGGTGGCAGCGCAGCACGATGAGGCATACGGCGTTTCTATACTTGAAAACCTGGAAGAGAAATTGAATCGGAAGGTAAACATCAGTGCTATACACGTGGCATTGAAACGCATGGAAGACAAAGGTTTTGTAAAATCCAGATTTGGTGGTATTACGGAAGATCGGGGAGGCAGGCGCAAGAAATTCTACGTGATCACCGCCCTTGGCAAAAGGATGCTTGATAAACAGTATGAATTGAGAACGAGTATTTATAAGAAGATCCCAAAAATATCCTTTGGCTGATGTATCCCCCCAAGAAAGCGCTAACATTCCTCCGCTGGTTCTGCCGCGAAGATTGTCTCGAAGAAATTGAAGGAGACCTGACGGAGGTTTTCAGGAAAGAGTATGTCCACGCACCGCGCAAGGCGAAACTAAAATATTGCTGGCGGGTGATCAGTTACTTCAGACCGGAATATATTAAGTCGTTCAGGAATCACCACGCCAATACGTATGGCATGTATGGAAGTTATTTCAAAACTGGCTGGAGGAATCTCGTAAGGAACAAAGGCTATTCCTTCATAAACGTTGGCGGACTGGCCATGGGAATGACGGTTGCCCTGCTCATTGGGTTGTGGATATATGATGAGCTGTCATTTAATAAGTATTATGCGAACTACGAAACCATTGGTCAGGTATGGGCAGGGGGAACTGATCCGGAAACGTCTGTTATTGAAGGCAATGTCGCTATACAATACCCTGTCTCTTCCGTACTGAGAAACGCGTACCAGCATTACTTCAAACATGTCCTCACGGCTTGGTGGATAACTGACTACACTATCTCTGCGGGCGATAACAAATTCATTAAGAAAGGAGAATTCATTGATGAGGGCGTGCTTGAGATGCTCTCTCTGAGAATGCTGCGGGGTACGCATGCGAGTTTAAATGATCCGCATTCCATTGTGCTTTCAGAATCTGCCGCGAAGGCGCTCTTCGGAAGTGACGATCCAATGAACAAGACACTGAAGATAGATAACCGGATTGATGTACAGGTAACGGGAGTTTACGAGGACATTCCCAGGAATAACCATTTTAGTGAAGTGGATTTTTTCTCGCCGTGGAAGCTGTGGGCGTCATCGAACAACTGGATAAAGGAAGCGGAAAGTAATTGGGATAACCGATCATTTAACGTGTATGTACAACTGCAACCGCACACCACCACGGACGAAGCAAATGCCGTGATCCATGATTTCTACTATCACAATTTGCCGAACGACTTCATCAAGGAAGCGGTAAAGTACAAAACTTTCGCGCAGATAGTTCCGATGCGTGCCTGGCACCTGTACACGGAATTTGTGGATGGAAAGCCCGTTGGTGGCGGCATCACGTTTATTTGGCTGTTTGGCTTGGTAGGGATTTTTGTGTTGTTGTTGGCGTGTATCAATTTTATAAACCTGAGCACGGCACGTTCGGAAAAAAGAGCCAGGGAAACGGGCATCCGGAAAGCCATAGGTTCTGTAAAAAGTCAGCTCGTTGGTCAGTTCTTGAGTGAATCATTTCTGGTTGTGTTGTTTGCCTTTGGACTTTCCATCATGCTGGCAGTACTCTTACTCCCTTCGTTTAATGAACTGGCCGATAAAGATATTATTGTGCCCTTCCACAGTCCTGTTTTCTGGAGTGGCATCCTGGCATTCCTGACAATAACCACATTGCTGTCCGGGCTTTACCCGGCGTTTTATCTGTCGTCTTTTGAACCGGCGAGGGTATTGAAAGGGGCGATCCGGCCAGGACGTTTTGCAGCGCTGCCTCGTAAAATGTTAGTAATCGTTCAGTTCAGCGTGTCGGTCATTTTGGTAATCGGCACACTCATCGTATATCAGCAAATACAGCATGCGAGAAACCGTCCCATCGGTTATGATCGGCAGAATTTGATCTCTGTTCGAATGACAGATCCCAGCTTTCGGGACAAGTACGACGTTGTTCGAGACGAATTGGTCAGGACAGGATTTGTCTCGGAAACCGCATTTTCTGATAATCCCTTGACCATGGCCTGGAATAACTATGGAGGTTTTGACTGGAAAGGAAAAGATCCAAACGCGGACGCGGACTTCACGCTGTGCTACGTTTCTGACACCTACGGCAAAGCCATAGCATGGCAAATAGTTGGGGGACGCGACTTCGATAAGCGGCTGGCCGGCGATTCGGCCGCTATTATAGTCAATGAGGCGGCTGTAAAATACATGAACTTGAAAGATCCGGTGGGAGAATTTGTCCGTGATGCACGCGGAACAAAGCTTGAAATTATTGGCGTGGTGAAAGACCTGATTATGCAGTCTCCTTATGAACCTGTAAAGCAAACGATGTTCACCTGGAATAAGTACGCGTCGTCTAATATTATCATCAGAATAAAGGATACTGATCGCCCGGCAGAAGCGGTAGCGGGAATTGAAGCGGTATTCAAGCGAATAGTACCCACGGCCGGCTTCGATTACCAGTTTGTTGACGATGAGTACTCAAAAAAATTCAGCCAGGAAGAACGCATCGGCAAACTATCCCGGATCTTTGCTGTGCTTGCCATTTTCATTTCTGGGTTAGGGTTGTTTGGCCTGGCGTCTTTTGTTGCCGAACAGCGCACTAAAGAGATAGGAATCCGTAAAGTAATGGGAGCCTCTGTCTTGGGCCTCGTGCAAATGCTGTCACGCGATTTTCTCTTGCTTGTAGTTATTTCCTGTTTCATAGCGGTTCCAATAGCCTATTACTTCATGAGCCGCTGGTTGGAAATGTATCAATACAGAGTGGCAATTTCAGGGTGGATTTTTCTCTTGACTGGCACAGGAGCCCTAGTTATTACGTTGCTGACGGTTAGTGTTCATGCAGTAAAGGCGGCTTTGACGAACCCGGTGAAGAGCTTAAGGTCGGAATAGAGGTTACAACACCCCGCTTCCTCTGCTTCCTCTTCAAACCAGGAAGGAGGCTGCCTGTTTGAGACAGCCTCTCCATTTGATGTTCTTCAGAATAGCCGTTAATACTTATACTTCTTCCGATGGTTGCTGGCTTGCCGCGTCATTTTACCAAATTGTTTTTCAATCCGCTTTTTGTCCGTTGCTTTAACCTGAAAGCGGTGCTGCTCCTTGATCAGTTTGCTATAGCTTTCATACACCACGCTTTCCAGCGATCCATTTTCCAAGGCCTGAAGGACCGCACAGTCATCTTCGCCCATATGCGAGCAATTGCTGTAGCGGCAGCGTTGCGCCAGCGCTGCGATGACCGGAAACATTTCGTCGGCATCGGTTCCTTCCTCCAGAGTAACGCCGAATTCTCGCATACCTGGTGTATCGATCACCAGGCTTCCATTGGCGAGCATGAACAGGTCGCGGGTGCTAGTCGTGTGTTTTCCTTTCTGTGTTCCTTCGCCAATGCTGCCGGTCGCTTGCACGTCGCTTCCTTTCCACGCGTTAAGCAGCGAGCTCTTGCCAACGCCGGACGAACCTATGAGCGCGTAGGTCTTTCCGGGCAATAGCACGTCGTCAAACAGTTCGGAGGTGCCCTTGCCGGTATACGTGCTGCAGGTATAAACAGTAACACTCCGTTGTAGCTTTTCTATCTCAGCCAGGTGGCTCGACAAATCTTCGGTCAGGTCGGCCTTGTTAAGTATGACGACGGCAGGAATGTTGCAGGCGGCAAGTTGCACAAGGTAGCGATCAAGGCGCATGATATTGAAGTCGCGGTCGAGGCCCTGTACGACGAGTGCCGCGTCGAGATTTACGGCGAGCACCTGCCGTTCTGTTTTCGGGCCTGGAGCTTTGCGCGAGAGCTCGTTCATGCGTGGCAGCACATCCACGATGTAGCCCTCTGCACCAGACGCCACCCTCAATACCCAGTCGCCGACTTTCGGCAGATCCTCGGGCGATGCGCCGAACAGGAGCTTTCCGACCAGTTCGCACTCCTGCGCACCTTCAGCGGTGACTACTTCGTATTTAAAACCTCTGATGGAAACAACGCGTCCGGGAAGCACATCCTGGCCGGAGCGCGTATGTATTTGGGACTGGAAGAATGACTTCCACCCGTATTGTTCAAGTGATTGCATGTAATTAAAATGTTTGTCGGATCGCGGCGACGCACAATGGTTGCCACGGTCACGGTGAGACCATGAATTTGATTGGATCGTTATGGCAGGCGAGGAGAAAAAAGAAATGCCTGCCTAAGCCACAATTCCCTTGGCCGGGATAAGATGAACAAATGCAATGGGCGTTTTCATAGGCGACATGAAAGTACGAAAAAATAGTCACTTTTTGATCGTCGGTTGTTGCGTAGAACAGTGTTCGCCATCACCGCCCGGCTCGATTTCAAAGACTGCCGGCACCCTTCATCAATATCAACCCTCGTGGATCAGTACTTTCGAATACTTTTAGATAGATTGACACAACCGTACAATTGCCTATGAGCCCCTTTAACCGACGAAAATTTCTTGGTGCCGCCGTTGCTGCTGGCATCGCACCCATGTTCTATCTGCCGGCAAAGGGTCGGGATACAAGTCTTGCTCCCATGTCGGACATCGGCAAGTCAAAATGGGACCTCGACAGTCCAGCGCTCTGCGTCGACCTCGACAAGATGGAACGGAACCTGAAGAAAGGTCAGGTGAGCCTGAAAGCTACCGGACTGGGCGCGCGTCCACATGCCAAGACCCATAAATGCCCGGCGATAGCCAAGATGCAGATTGCTGCAGGCGCGATCGGCATTTGTACCGCGAAACTTTCTGAATCTGAAGTTATGCTGGAGAACGGCATCGCCAGTGTGCTGATGACCGGTGTGAACCTATCGGTACAGAAGATCAATAGGGCGATGTCCCTGCGGAAGAAGTACGGCGGGTTTATTCAAGCAGTCGATAACCCACAGAACGCGAACGACCTTCAGGATGCGGCGAAGGCGGCGGGTATCAAAGCCGACGTCGTTGTCGACATCAATGTCATCCGGCGTTCGGGTGTGCTTCCTGGTGCTCCAGCCCTGGCGTTGGCGCAGCAAGTCGACAAGTCGCCGAACCTTCGTTTCCGCGGTATACTGGCTTACGATGGCGGCGTGCAACA
>DATHKA010000476.1:0-5270 GCA_035489615.1 Chryseolinea sp. | reverse complement strand
CGGAATATTTTATGCGTACGGGCCAAACATACGGCAGGGCTACACGCTGGAGCCCTTCGAGAACGTGCATGTCTATCCTTTTATCGCCCGAATTCTGGGCCTGCGCTTCCCGCCCATAGACGGACGCAGCGATGTCCTTGAAAAATTATATCAAACACGGACTCACCGGAAGGCCCACGCCAAATGAAATGGCGTCAGCCTGCTGACGGACCTTCGCCTATCTCCAATAGTCCGGCCGCACGGTGGTGCCACCACGCAGCCGGCAGTCCAGGCAATAAGCCGGCATTACCTCATAGCCACGCAACTCACTCGTCACGTCTGCAAGTTTGGCCTGGACGATAAGTTTTCCGGCAAGGTTGTCCGCCGTCATGTCTCCCGGCGACAGCAAGACTGCACCACAACCTTCATAGCCGTCGGACTGGTATAGCTCGGTGGGACCCTGAAGTTCACTTCGCGTCACCAACACGCGTTGCGTCGAAACCTCAGACGCGGTAAAGAAGCCAATGACCGGCCGGCCAAGGTCCGTTGTAGAGGTGTAGTTGCCATCAGGCTGCGACGGCAGTGGATCAAATAACGTCCCGAGTTCTTCACTGTTTTGTTTGAGGATCCTCCAATAGTGGTACGCGTCGGGAGTCAGCACGTATTGGCGAACGAGAATACTATAGGCAAAATACAGACGGCGATCCGACTGTCGCATCTCTGCAATCTGAAAATCATAGACGACATCTTCCGACAGTTGGGCCGTTGTCGTGAGCCGGATATCGCTGCTCGCCCGCGTTCGCCAACAATTGTATAATTCCGAAGCCACACGCCTCGGAACGACTATCCCATTCTTGAATTCATATTGGGAATAGCCTGCAGCAATATATTCCCACGTCTCATCATACTGATAAGAATAGTAACGCGAAGCATTTTTGGTATCGTGCGAAAAGACGCTGAAGCCGATGATCTCACTGCCGGGCTCCTCGTTCACGGCAAGGCTGTCGATGGTTGTCTTTGGCGCGAGCGGAACGTATTCGGACGAATATTCCCGGCCATCAGAGGTACGCACCATCAATCTATATTGTGCCTGATAATCTACGTTCACCGGTGGAGCCGTATATAGCTGCGCGTCGTGTGGCGTTAACGTTATTGCAAATCCATTGTCGCCCTCGATTCGAACAATCGCCGGAGGTTCGTTTGCTGTGCTTACCGGACTATCCATGGTCACGGTCCTGCTTAACCTGATGCGTGTTGTGTCATTGGGAACAAAGTATCCGTCAATCACCAATATGCCATAGTCGATCGAAAGCACATTTGGTGCGAAAGGGTCCACACAAGCCAGACACATCAGCAACAGGCCTGACAGGAGTCTGCTACTTCGTCGTAAACGAGTATAAGATCTGGCCATGAAGAATCCCCGGGTGTGCGTTTCGGTCATGAGAGCGACGTCCCATATCCATAGGGTGATATGGGCTCCGGGAAAAATAAACATTATCAGGAGAAAATAGAAATCGATTTCGGTCCAACGGAGAACCGCGTGGCAAGGTTGCTATTTAGAGGCCCCGTCCCGAAAACTGTATAAGAAGGGTGCTTTATGTGCGCCGCCAGTATAACGCTTCTCATGACGCTCAAGCATACCGGTGGCCAACATGGTACGCTGGAAAGTTGTTCGCCTCATCGGCTGGCCCATGATCTTCTCGTACACCTTCTGGAGTTCATTCATCGTAAACTTCTCAGGCAGCAGGTTGACACCGACTACCTTTCGATGCAGGTTCTGGCGCAACGTTTCGATTGCCCTATCCACGATGGTTCGGTGATCGAGAATCAGGACAGGCAGCTGATCAATATCGTACCACGTGCAGGAGTCCGACAGGGCATCGGGTCTGGGAATTACGTCCTTATAGTTGATCATGGCATAGTAAGCAACGGATATGAATCGCTCCTTCAGCCAGTGATTGTCGGGAGTGTCATGATTGTTGGCTTTCAGTATGCCTTCCATTACCCCCGGCTGGAACCGGGCCACGCTGCCAAAAGTATAGAACTGCTCCAGGTAAATGTCAGCCAGCCCGGTCCGTTCCTGTAGCCCCCGGCGCACAGCGCTGTCCAGGTCCTCATCCAAACGAACAAACCCGCCTGGCAGGGCAAACAGTCCTGTGTTGTGATACTCCATGATCAGGATCTTCAACGCGTCGCCTGAGAACCCGAAAACCACCGAATCAAAGGCGATATGAGGAAGGAATTGAGCCACGTCCGGAAATTATAAGAATACTTTTATTGCTATCTGATGGAAAGTTATGAATCGTGTTTGTATTATTGTTACAAATTGAGACAATAATGAATAACAGTTTTCCTAAACTCACATTAACCGCCGTGACAATGGCTTTTATGTCATTAGCATTCAACGGATTATCACAGGATAATAACGGTTTCCCCGTGCAGGCTAAAACGAACAAAGGCGCGATCGAGGGCTCCTACGACACGCGCTCTGGCCTTTCACAGTATTTCGGCATTCCTTTCGCAAAGCCGCCAGTTGGCGACCTTCGTTGGCGGGCGCCTCAGCCTATGGAAGCGTGGTCTGTCGTTAAAAGCACGAAATCCTTTGGCCCCCGACCCGTACAAGCAGTCGTATTCGGGGATATGAATTCCCGCTCGGCAGGCATCAGCGAAGACTGCCTTTATCTTAATGTATGGACGCCTGCCAGACGCAACGAAACGGGTCTTCCGGTTCTGGTGTATTTCTTCGGAGGCGGATTTGTTGCCGGCGATGGATCTGAGCCGAGATATGATGGAGCGAGCATGGCCAAGAAGGGAATCGTCGTGGTTACTGTTAACTATCGCCTCAACATCTTCGGATTCTTTGCGCACCCGGAGTTGTCGAAGGAAGCGAGTTACAAGGCATCAGGAAACTATGGACTGTTAGATCAGGTCGCCGGTTTGCAGTGGGTGCAGCAGAACATTGTCAACTTTGGCGGCGATCCGAAGCGCGTAACCATCGCAGGGGAATCTGCTGGATCGATCGCTGTAAGTGCCGTGATGTCTTCGCCGTTGTCAAAGAATCTGATCGCAGGAGCGATTGGCGAAAGCGGCGCAGGAATTAATCCAACACTCGCGCCAGTGCCACTGGGTGAGGCTGAGCAGACAGGGTTCGAATTTGCCAAGAACGCTGGCTATGTGACACTCGCCCAACTGCGCGCGCTTAGCACAAAAGAGGTTTATGAGATCTACACCGAATCGAAGCGGTTTGGCTTTCCCACCGTAATCGATGGCTATTTCTATACCAAGACCATCCCGCAGACCTTCCAGGCTAAAGAACAGGCACAGGTTCCCTTACTTCTGGGGTGGAACTCTGCGGAAATCCCCGGCATGGCGTTCATGCAAGGCCAGCCGTACACCGGCGACAACTATACCAAGAAGTTAAAGGAAGCCTATCCGAATGACTATGAGCAAGCGTTAAAGCTGTATCCCGGGGGCTCCGATAAAGACATAGAGCTGTCGGCAACGGCATTGGCGTCCGATCGGTTCATCGCTTACAGCACGTGGAAATGGTTTGATCTCCAACGGAAAAACAGTAACAAACCGGTATATCGCTACCTCTATAGCAAGCTACGTCCACCACTTGTTGATCAATCACGCACGGCTGGTCTGGCCGGCGGAACGGTGGAGAAGAATGCCAATGCGCCCAAGCCTCCTCCGTCGGTGGGAGCGCCTCACGCGTGTGAGATCGAATATTGCATGGGTAACCTGCACCTCATCAAGGAATATGCCTGGACGGCTGACGATTTCAAAGTTTCCGAAACGATGCTGAGCTTCTTCGCGAACTTCGTTAAGACGGGTAATCCAAACGGGGGCAGCCTTCCCAACTGGCCTGCAGCGGAAGCCAACGACGCGACGCCGCCGGTAATGATCATCGATGTGGAGTCGAAGGCGGTTGATGCCAGGGACGATGGCCGATACTTGTTTCTGGATAAGGCGTACAAGAACTGATCGCCGACAGGCAACCTTTTCCTGATACCGGCTTTAGAAGGCCGGTGACTGTGCCACACATCTCTCTTCAAAGTGATGGTGTGGCACAATTTTTTATGGATATTCGTAAAACTATCATCATATGAGGGCTGAAGAAACATCTAGTAAGGCGTCGAGCGAAGTAAGTCTGCTGCCGCCGGCGTCCGGATCAAGCGTTGTGAACGTCGGAACCACGGAACGAATTTTGTCAGTTGCAGGCGGGGCCCTGCTGGCAACGTACGGGCTACGCAACATGAAGAAGTTCTCGTCGCTGCCGATGCTGCTCGCCGGTAGCTTCCTGATGATGCGTGGGGCAACGGGATACTGCCCTGTGAATTCGGTTATGCGTCGAAATACGGCCGGCCGAGGAGCTACGGCCGTGGAGGCTTCGGCGTCCTATTTAATCAGCAAACCGCGACAGGAAGTCTACGCATACTGGCGAAAGCTCGAGCACCTGCCTTTGTTTATGAAACATCTGGCGTCGATTCGGCAAATTGATGAAACACATTCACTCTGGAAGGCAGCGTTGCCAGGCAACGTGGGTTCCATTTCCTGGACGGCAGAAATCGTCGATGACCAGCCGGGAGAATATATCGCGTGGTCATCTATTCCAGGGTCAACGATTGACAATGCCGGTTATGTGCATTTCATCGATGCGCCGCACAATGCCACGGAGCTCAAGGCAACCATCTCTTATCGCTTGCCGGGAGGAGACCTGGGCAGCCTGGCGGCACAGCTGTTTAATCCGTATCTGCAAGATGTTATCGTCGACGACCTTAAGCGGTTCAAATACAACATCGAAGGCGGCGTGAACTACGTTCGCGGCACCGAACAGGATGAACGGTAACCGCGCGGCCGACCATTGACCATAAATTATGGATACCATCACGCATTTCGCGGCTGGCGCCTGTATGGGCGAATTGATTGCCGGCCGCAAAATTGGCAAGAAGGCGATGGTGGTGGGCGGACTCGCACAGCTCGTGCCCGACATCGATTTTATTTTCGGGTTATGGATGTCACCCGCAGCCAATGCCCTGGCCCACCGGGGCTTTACTCATTCGATCCTCTTCATGATTTTGGCAACCCCTTTGCTGGCATGGGCCCAGCGACGATGGTGGGGCGACAAGGCCATTCCGTTTCAATATTGGGTCGCGTTTCTGGGCGTGCAAATAATGACGCATCTGTTACTGGACGCCTTCAACGCCTATGGCACGGGTTGGTTCGAACCCTTCAGCCATAGAAGGTTCAGCTTCAATGCCGTATTCGTCGCAGACCCGTTCTTCTCG
>DATHKA010000475.1:0-4117 GCA_035489615.1 Chryseolinea sp. | reverse complement strand
GTCTCGCAATTCAATATTACAGGCGAAGGCACCAGTCAATCCGGCCTCGGCGATGCGCTGGTTAGCGGTTTCTTTTCGCCGACATCTTCCAAGAGTAAATGGATCTGGGGAGCGGGGCCGGCGATATTGGTTCCGACGGCCACCAGTGACTACCTCGCGACGAAAAAATTGGGAATTGGTCCGACCGCACTGGCCTTGCGTCAAATTAATGGCTGGACATTTGGAGCCCTGGCTAACCAGATCTGGTCGGTTGCTGGCGATAAGGACCGCCCCGACGTCAATCAGCTTTTTCTGCAGCCTTTTCTTAACTATAACTGGAAGAGCGGCGCGGGTCTCGGTGTGAATGCCGAGATGACCCAAAACTGGGAAGCCAGTACGACAAGTGTGTTTATCAATCCAACCCTTTCCGGAGTAACCAAACTGGGAAAGCAAATTGTTTCCCTTGTCGTAGGGCCCCGGCTGCACGTGGCGGCAGCCGAGGGGACGCGTGCCGACTTTGGCATTCGTGCCGCGCTTACGTTGGTGTTCCCTGAGTAGTACGTTTCCAGGAGGTAGCACGCGGATAATTATTCATTGTCCCGACAGCTGCGTACGTCCCTTCATATTAACCTTTTATATCGTCCGGTCGTGCTCGCAAACGGCTAATAATAGCGAGTCCAATGACCCTAATGGACCGACAATTCAGAAAATTTGGACGCTGCCGTTCATTGCCATGAGCAAAAGGAGTAGCTTTAGGTAAACATTCACCCTCTCTCATGGAAAAGTCCAGGAACGCATCGGCGTGGACAGAAGAAGGCTATTTACTCTTTGCCAAGGAAGGCCTGGAAGGCATGCAAATTGAGCGACTCGCTCGCATCGTTGGCCGCAACAAATCTGGATTTTATCATTACTTCGGCGACCTCGAAGGTTTTGTCGGCCAGCTGCTGTCACTGCATAAGCAGAAGTCAAGCCTGTATCTGGAGGATCTTCGGCACGTGAGCACTGTCGATCCCGACTATCTTAACCTCATTGTGAAACACAAGGTTACGATCTTGTTTCATGTGCAGCTCATCCGAACCAAAAATCCGGTCTTTACCGTGGTGGCTGAGGAGATTGACTGCCAGGCAGAGTCGATTCTGCAGGATGTCTGGATGGCCTACATCGGCTTTCATGACAATACAGACCTCGCTGTGCGTTATTTTAATATTGTGCGCGACATGTTCTATACGCGCATGGGATACAACATGGACTATGCATTTCTGCGTGGTCTCATGACAGAAGCAAAACTGTTGATGAAGCAATTCCTGGCGACCGAACCCGAACCTGCACTCCAGGAGGCACACTTGGTAAAACGGTAAGCGGAACTTTCAAAAGTTGTTTATGGACCGTGCAATGAATTCATTGTTGTGGGTAGAGCAAGGCTACCAGCTATTCGCACAGGAAGGGCTGGAGGGCATACAGGTTGAACGCCTTGCCCGGATTTTGCAGTTAAACAAATCCGGGTTCTACCATTATTTTGGAGACCTCGAAGGTTTTTGCGCGCAACTGGTTGCCTTGCATCTTGATAAGGTCGATCTGTTTCTGGAGGGGATTCGACAATGTAAACGCGTCGACCCGGATTACCTGTTGCTGCTTGCCAGGTCAGCCACTACGGTGATGTTTCAAGTGCAGCTAACGCGCAATAAGGAACATTATTCATTTTACAAGACCAGCGAGGTGGTTGATGAGCGTTTACACCGTACGGTTCACAAGCTGTGGTCGGAGTTCATTGGGGCTCAACATAACCCGGACTTATCAATGCGGTATTTCGTCATCGTGCGCGACATGTTTTATACGCGAATAAGTTTTGACAATCTCAATTATAAATTTCTTCATGACTTCGCAGCCAACGCAAAGGGGCTGATCGATCAGATCGCCGTACAGGCGTCGCATGAACGTTCAAGGTCGCACGATTAGCGCCGTAGACGATACCGTTTAAAAACTCTTCCGGCGGGTTGTTAGTTTTACTTAGCCGATGATAACGCAGACGCGTTGGAATCGTAACCTCTTAACAAACACTTATGAAAAAAATACTACTCACAACCGTACTGGTTGCTTTCGGCATTATTGGCTTTGCACAGAGCAACAAAGAGGAAGTTGACCTGGTGCAGGCAGCTTTTGGTAAAGACAAGAAGGCAATGGCGGCCGAATTCATTCAGTTGGAAGGCGCTAAAAAAGATGCGTTCTGGGTGGCATACGATGAATACGAAACCAAGCGAAAGGAACTCGGCAAGAAACGCATAGAGATTCTGAACAAGTATGTGAATGGATATACGTCGCTCGACGATGCCAGCACCGACGCCATTGTCAAAGAGATGATGGAACAGCAAACAAAGACCGACAAGCTTATTGATACGTATTACCATAAGATCAAAAAGGAGTCTGGCGTTAAGCCGGCTGCGCAATTTTACCAGTTCGAAAACTATATCCTCGCCGAAGTGCGCTCCCTGCTTATGGAGAACATCCCGCTGATTGGAGAATTTGACAAGAAGAACTAAACACGTGCCCTGGTGCTATAGGCCCTGCGTGGTTTGTAGCCGTCACCGTTCAAATTAAATTCGATTCTGACTTTCGTATCACAATTCAACGTATTCCGTCCGTTTTTTCGATCGTCCTAAATCATAAATCAACACAAAAAGATGATGAAATCACTCCTTGCCCTATTCACTGTAGGTTTATGCATGACGTCGTGCATGGACAATGGAAGTAAAACAGATTCAGAGAACATTGCCGTTGTTGAAAAATACATCAAGGCCGTTGAAACGAAGGACACGCAAGCGATGAGCGAACTGCTGGCCGACAACTACGTAGGTTATGGTCCTTCTTTTACAGACTCGACAAACAAAGAGCAGGCCATTGCCAGTTTTAAAGACGTGTCTGAGAATCTATACGAAAAGATCGAGTATCAGCGCACGGTAAACATTGCTGCGAAGGTTAAGGACGGTAAAAATCCAGGGGACTACGTTTCGGATTGGGCGGCTCTGAAGATTACATATAAGGATGGTCGCGGGCCGGTGATGCTCACCATGAACGCCGTATATCGGATAGAAAATGGCAAGATCAACTTAAGCCGTAGTTTCTACAACGAGGCTGATGTACTGCGTCAGCTCGGCTATGATTTTTATCCAGCGGAGTAATCTTTCTATTCGTGCAACCAACCACAACTTCAAGCTCATGAAAAATATACTTACTCTAGGTGCGTTTCTGATCACGTCCGTGACCTTTGCACAGACTGCTGAAACCGCCCACACTTCTTTTGCCAAGAGCCTGGGCATTTACGTGTTCCCAGCCAAGAAACAGACGCAGGCGACGCAAGACAAAGATGATTCAGATTGTTACCGCTGGGCCGTGGAACAATCTGGTATCGATCCATTGAATCCGCCAAAGGTGGAAGCAGCGAAAGTCGACACAGCGCCCGATGGTACGGCTGTTAAAGGTGCCGCACGTGGTGCGGCGGCGGGAGTCGCCATCGGAGCCATCGCCGGGGATGCTGGTAAAGGGGCGGCTATCGGGGCCGTTGCGGGTGGCCTTGCTGGCCGTCGTGCGAAAGTAGCGGGCGATGCACAACAGCAGCAGAAAAACAATCAGGCGGCTACACAACAGCAGGCGGCCATTACTGATGAGTTTAAAAAAGCCTTCACCGTTTGTTTGGAAGGAAAGGGATATACGGTGAAGTAGATCCTTGAGGCCGGATGTGAAGCCCGCCGGCGTGAGGATTTACGGGCAGCACATGCGGGTAAACAATTAAGTAGTTTCCTATGAACATAAGGGCGAGAATTTACTACCTGCTGCCAGTACTGTTCGTAGCAGTGATTTGCACGGACTGTGGCACCAGCCGCACCAAGGCCTCGCAGGAAACGGTAAAGGAGATCGCGCCAGGACTACTGCAAGGATATCTCTCGATGGAAGAGTTGCCCAATAGCCTGGCCCTGATTCCGCCGCCGCCAGAAGAGGGTTCTCCTGGATATGCACTCGATCAGGATTATGCTACCAGGGCTGTAACATCGAAGGATACGACGCGCTTTAAACTAGCGACAAACGACGCGTACTTATATTTCCCGGAGGCAGCATTGTCGTTTCAATCCACCCTGGGGCTCGA
>DATHKA010000474.1:0-10173 GCA_035489615.1 Chryseolinea sp. | reverse complement strand
AAAACCGAAAATCGCAGATGACCCCCCTAGAACTCAAAAGCTCCGTAGACTCCGTGTGTGATGGATTTCAGAACCTTTCAAGTTTCGGTGCCAGTACCTATGCCATCCCTTCAAAGTACGCATCACCCTTCCCAGACACGTAGCGTCGAAGCATTGTCTTCGTGTCGCACGCTCCGATGACTCCGCCTTTAAACATCCTACAAAGTACGACCCGTTCCTAAAACTACCTTCAGAGAACAAAACCGAAAAATTGTAGATGAACCCCCTAGAACTCAAAAGCTCCTTAGACTCTGTGTGTGATGGATTTCAGAACCTTTCAAAGTTTCGGTGCCAGTACCTATGCCGTCCCTTCAAAGTACGCATCACCCTCCCCAGACGCGTAGCGTCGAAGCATTGTCCGTCGTGTCGCACGCTCCGATGACTCCGCCTTTAAACATCCTACAAAGCACAACCCGTTCCTAAACTATCTTCAGAGAACAAAACCGAAAATCGCAGATGACCCCCCTAGAACTCAAAAGCTCCGTAGACTCCGTGTGTGATGGATTTCAGAACCTTTCAAGTTTCGGTGCCAGTACCTATGCCATCCCTTCAAAGTACGCATCACCCTTCCCAGACGCGTAGCGTCGAAGCATTGTCCGTCGTGTCGCACGCTCCTATGCCTCCGCCTTTAAACATCCTACAAAGCACGACCCGTTCCTAAGCTATCTTACGAGAACAAAACCGAAAATTGTAGATGAACCCCCTAGAACGCAAGAGCTCCGTAGACTCTGTGTGTGATGGATTTCACAACCTTTCAAGTTTCGGTGCCAGTACCTATGCCATCCCTTCAAAGTACGCATCACCCTCCCCAGACGCGTAGCGTCGAAGCATTGTCCGTCGTGTCGCACGCTCCTGTGACTCGGCCTTTAAACATCCTACAAAGCACGCCCTTTCCTAAACTATATAAGGACGCGCAGTAGGATGAATTTTACCTGAAAATAGACGGGCTACCTGTGACTCGGCTGGTACAAGAGATGCAAAGCACCTCCGCATGGCGCCATCGTTACTCCAACACTCTCACCACTTTCACAAAGCGCTTCCTATAGTGCGGCGTCATCGCAGTCTCGATAACACTATAGGCCTTGCCCGAGGTGGCGTGAATGAACGAAATGGTCGACCCGACACCAGTCACTATACCCACGTGACCCACAACACGAACGCTATTGTTCGTTCCCGTAAAAAGAATGATGTCACCAGGTCTCGCTTCATCAAGGGGGACTTTCTTACCAATTTTCGAGAAGGCAGAAGAACTGCGCGGGACGTTCACGTGGAAGTGTTTGAATACGTATTGCACGAAACCCGAACAGTCAAATCCTTTGTCGGGATCTGCGCTCGCGTATTTGTAGCGAACGCCCTTTAAAGTCTGGGCAAAGGTGATGAGGTCATTGGGATCGACCGGGGTTCTCTCAGAACGATTGGAAGACGATCCCACCCTTGTTGTTTCCGCAGAAACCTGCATAGTAATGTTCACGGTCGCCGCAGGATGACGTGGCCCCACGCAATTCAACGAAGATGTAAACACAGCGATCAAAAAAATCATCATGCAATCATTTAGTCTCTTCCAGGCTACGCCGATCGTACGGTAATTACCGTATTATCAAATTTCGTTGAGCTCGCCGTCATGGCGCCAGAGGGCTTTTTTACAACAGCCTGATCACGCAAGGTCGGGAGATTCGGGCTAAATAAAAAACGGCGATGTCCCAGTCGTCAGGGTATTCGACGTGATGCGTGCTATGACCTGTTTGTACCGATTGCGGCGAATGATGCATGGCTTTCTAAAAGGTTGGAAAAGTCAATCGGACATGATGTTTATCGCTTTGCTCCGGTACCCATGATCGATCACCCCGGCTCGATTTTTCCAACGCATCAAGAAGATCACCCCGGAGAAACCTTGTGAACCATGACAAAACCTGAGAAGCCCATATGCGTTTCTACCTGTCATTACGATAATTCAATGCAGCCACAACGAATAGCTTTATTTATACTACTGTGTTTTCCTCTGGCCTGTTCAGAAGATCTGTCTTCCGTCCCGGAGCCTGCCCATGACGGAATCATACGCATACCCGTTGTGGTTCATGTGCTTTATAGCAAAGGCGAGTTTAATATCAGCGCTGAGAAGATTCGTTCGCAGATTGACGCATTAAACCGGGACTTTCGAAAGAAAAACAGCGACGTTGTAAATACTCCCGCGGAGTTCTCGCACCTCGTAGCTGACGTCGAAATTGAATTCGTCTTGGCGAAGAACGATCCTGCGGGAAACGCGAGCACAGGTATCACACGAACATTCACTACCCTTGATGGATGGTCCGGTCACGATCCTGATAACTCACAACCCGTGGAAGAACTGAAGCTATATTTTACCAGCCAGGGTGGACACGATGCCTGGCCGGTGGATCAATACCTTAATATTTGGGTTGTTGAAATTTCGGATCACGCCGGTCGCGTGGGCATGCCGGGTTATTCACATTTTCCAGGCACCGATGCGCGAATAGACGGGGTTGTGATTGATCCGCGCGTGTTTGGAACGATAAGTCCCCTGGTTGACGGCCACACACTGGGCAGGACCGCTACCCATGAGGTTGGGCATTGGCTTAACCTGCTACATATATTTGCAAGCAGATCTTGCGAGTCAACAGATTACGTCGACGATACGCCTTCCGCTGCCGACAGTTATGCCGGTAGACCCGGTTATCCTCAGTACTCCTGTGGTCACAGCACGATGTTCATGAACTTCATGGACTATGTTGACGACGACGCGATGTATATGTTTACGATCGGACAAAAAGAAAGAATGCATGAAGTATTCAGGCCAACCAGTGAGCGCCATTCATTTTGTCCCGAGTGTCTTTAGAAAAGCGTTCCATGCGCGACCAGCGTTGTCCAATACCGAACAAGGTGAATGAAATTAATGCGCTCCAGGGCACCCCATCGCACTTGTTGGCTGGCACAATTATTATTATGTTAGGAATATGTCTGCGCACTTTATGCCGGCCGTATCCGATCTGCAAATACCAGTAAAGACCCAACCCATGCCCTATGTATAAGAGCTATTTCAAAGTTGCGTGGAGAAACATGCTACGGGACAAAGGCTACTCGTTCGTGAACATCGGCGGACTCAGTCTCGGGATTGCCGTCGCCATGCTCATCGGCTTGTGGGTGCGGGATGAATGGTCATTTAACCGGAATCATACTCACTACGACCGCATCGCGGCAGTGTTTCAGAACGTCGCGACCGACGGACATCTCAGCACCTATACGAATCAATCGTATCAACTCGGCGAGGAACTGCGTGAAAACTATGGCAACTATTTCAAACACGTCGTGATGTCTTTCCCGCAAAGTGGCATCCTGGCTAATGGCGAAAAGACGTTCGCCGTGACTGGAAGCTTTATGGATCCCGGCGCGCCGGAAATGCTGTCGCTCACGATGCGGCAAGGCACGGCGACGGGCTTGCAAGATCCCACCTCTATCTTACTATCAGCTTCAACGGCTGCCAACCTGTTCAATGACGAGAACCCGCTTGGTAAAATGCTGAAGCTGGATAATAGCCTTGAGCTTAAGGTCATTGGTGTGTATGAGGACTTGCCGGTAACCTCGGACTTTAAAAACGAACTGCGGTTTATTGCTCCGCTCGAGATCGAAGTAAAGCGTGGCAACCGTTCGCTGGGATGGGGCAACAACTGGCTTCAGGTTTATGTGCAACTCGCTGACCAGGTCGACGTGCGCAACGCATCGCGGGCTATCAAAAACGCCAAGCTCAAGAATGTAGACCAATACGACAAGCGATTTAAACCGGAACTGTTTCTGCATCCCATGTCCCGGTGGCACTTGTATTCGGGATTCGAGAATGGTGTAAATACTGGCGGGCGCATCGAATTTGTTTGGCTATTCGGATCGATTGGTGCTTTCGTGCTCTTGCTGGCTTGCATAAATTTCATGAATCTCAGCACCGCCCGCTCCCAAAAGCGCGGCAAGGAAGTGGGGGTTCGCAAGGTAATCGGATCCCTGCGGAGTCAGCTGGTCCGACAGTTCTTCAGTGAATCCCTGCTGGTAGTGGTAATGGCATTTGTTGTCGCTATACTTTTTGTGCAGGTTTCGATGCCTTTGTTCAACGAGCTCTCCGGAAAAAACATTCGCGTTGATTGGACAAGTCCCGAACTTTGGGCCATTGTCTTCGGTTTGATCTTGATGATCACGCTGCTTGCCGGAAGCTATCCCGCGCTATTCTTGTCCGGTTTCAGTCCCGTCAAGGTGCTGAAAGGCAGCTTCAAACGGGGTAGCTACACGTCGTGGCCACGCCGGGTCCTGGTCGTCATACAATTTACGGTTTCGGTAACGCTGATCATCGGTACCGTTGTCGTTTACCAACAGATTCAGTATGCCAAGAATCGCCCCATCGGCTATGAGTTGAATGGGTTGGTCACCGTTCCGATCAAAACCGGCGAAGTGAAAAACAACTATCGCGGCCTTCGAAACGAACTGCTCTCCACCCAGCTCATTTCTCAAGTCTCTGCATCGGAAACTACCGTGACTAATCTCTGGTGGTCAGACTGGGGATTTGAGTGGAAAGGGAAAGACCCTAACCAGCAGGACAATATTTACAGAGGTGCCGTCGATTACGAATTCGGCAAAACGGTTGGTTGGCATATCAAGGAGGGCCGCGACTTCTCACGGGAA
This sequence comes from Chryseolinea sp., assembly GCA_035489615.1. Classification (GTDB taxonomy): domain Bacteria; phylum Bacteroidota; class Bacteroidia; order Cytophagales; family Cyclobacteriaceae; genus Chryseolinea. The sequence goes on along the minus strand of DATHKA010000474.1, from coordinate 5,457 downwards.
TTCGTCACGGACTCTTCGGCTATGATCCTTAACGAGGCAGCGGTGCGGTATATGGGGCTCGAACATCCCGTTGGCGAGACCATTCGCGCCTATGGTACAAATTACACGGTAATAGGGGTCGTGAAGGACATGGTGACGCAATCGCTCTATGCGCCCAACCAGCAAACGATCTTTATCCTGGACCGGTATGACCGCGCCAGCTTTATCAATATCAAGATTGATCCACGCGCGACCGCCGATGAAGCATTGGCGGCCTTGAACCGGATCTTTGTAAAATACAATCCGAACACGCCGTTCGAGTACAAGTTTGCCGACGAAGAATTTGCCGAAAAGTTTGCCTTCGAAGCGCGTGTGGGCAGGCTCGTAGGCATCTTCGCCGTGCTGGCAGTCTTCATTAGTCTGCTGGGGCTATTCGGATTGGCCTCCTATGTGGCAGAGCAACGAACGAAAGAAATCGGCATACGCAAGGTTATGGGCGCCACGGTATCCCGCCTTTGGCAGCTACTGGCAACAGACTTTGTGGCTTTGGTGATGATCTCTTGTGTGATCGCGCTTCCCCTTGGATTCTATCTCATGAAAGGGTGGCTCGCCACATACGACTATCGGACGGAAATATCCTGGTGGGTGCTGGTGCTCGCGTGCGTGGGTGCGCTGCTGGTTACGGTACTTACCGTGAGTGTGCAGGCGTTAAAGGCGGCATTGATCAATCCCGTGAAGAGTCTGCGATCGGAGTAACGTTACCGATCGTCAACAGCAGGCACTGAAAGGTTAGCTTTCACCTCCGTTAGATTTTATCACTGTTTACTCACACGAGCCGGAGTGTTCGGCACGCGTTCTGTTCAAATCGCAGAACGCTGTGTATTTTAGAACTCCATAGCTTCTTTATTGTATCGGTTCTTGTAGTTCAGTGGTGACATCCCTGTGATCTTTTTAAAGACTTCGCGAAAAGCCTTCACATCCGAATAGCCAACTTCGTACATCACGTCATTGATCGACTTACGCGTTCGTTCCAGTGATTTTTTTGCAGATTCCACTTTGACTCGTTGTGCATATTCTACCGGCGTATTACCGGTAGCCTTGATAAATCTCCTGTCAAAGTTCCGCCTGCCTACAGCAAAACGGGAAGACAAATCTTCAATTGAAATCTTCTCATCAAGCTTACTTTCAATGTAGTCTTGTGCCTTTTTCACAATTTCATCACCATGTGATTTCTGACCGTTGAATATGATGAATGGCGACTGACTTTGCCTGTCTATTTCAACCTGGAATAATTTTGAACAATAAACGGCTGTTTGACGATCGTAGTATTTCTCCAACAGATAGATCACCAGGTTAAGAAATGAATAGCCGCCTCCGTTGGTATATATTCCATTCTCATCGGTGATGAGCTTTTCAGCTTGCATAATGACCTTTGGAAACAACGCCCTGAAGTTATCTGCGAAGCACCAATGCGTTGAACAACGCTTTCCATCAAGCAAACCTGCTGATGCCAGCAGCAATGCGCCGCTGCACATACTCGCAATTTCAGCACCGTTCTTATAGTGCTCTCCCAGCCAATTGGCTAGTAACTTATTGCTCTTATTTGCTTTCTGGTAATTGCGCGCCAGCGAGGGAATCAAAATAAGATCGGTCTTGCGCACATCAGTGATATGTGCATGGGGGCTCACGGTAAATAGGCCTTCTTCGAATTTTGCTTTTTTTGAAATGCCCACCAATTGAACTTTGGCGAACTCCTTTTTCCCCTGTTCCTTCCAGTACGCATTGGCCTGTATAAACATTTCGTAAGCGCCGACTATACAGGCCACGCTGCTTAATGCAGTCTGCGCGTCCGGAACTAATATTGATACGTGTTTCATTGGATGGTTTATTATGTCATTGGGGAAACATGCTAGCTGCTCTGAAGTGGATTACAGGCCCTGTTGCCATGCCCTTGCCAAGGTAAGGCATTAGGATGTCCAAATCAACCCCTCACAATGTCCATATCACCGACCACAAAAGTAATTACTGGACAGTAGCTTTGTCCCAGGTCGCGGAAAGGCTTCGCGGTGTTCGCCGTTAGAATCGGCGCAGACGTGCCCGCGATTGGCGACAGAATAATAACTCTCAAAAAACAGGCAATGAAAAACACAAACACAGCAGTACTCACGGCCCATGACGTAGCCGCCCGGTTCCATGAGCTTGCGCAACAGGAAAAATGGTTTGAAATCCAGGACGAGTTCTTTTCGGATAATGTAAAGAGTATAGAGCCGTCCAGCTCATCCTATTTCGGATATGCCGAAGGCAAGGACAACGTTCGCAAGAAAGGCGAGGACTTTGTGGTTAAAATAACCGGCGTTCACAGAATGCTCACTACCGCGCCGATTGTTAGCGGAAATCACTTTGCCGTGGGAAGAGAGATGGACATTACCGTGCAGGGCCTCGGGAGGATACAGATCAACGAGATCATGCTGTACGAGGTGAAAAATGGTCAGATTGTGTTGGAGCAGTTCGTCTATTGAGTCTTGTTGGCATTCCTAGCTATTACCTTCTTTCAGATCGTCAGCCATTGCCCGATCGAAAAGACCATGCTTCCGTAACGTTTTCCCGGCTACGATTTTTGCAAACGACCAACGAAACAATGCTCTCGGTGCTGCCGGTCAGTTGTCGTAGACTTTCTCCCTTTTTTGTAACGGCAAACAGAATGGACGGATCTTTATCGTCGATCCTTCCGCTTTTGTTTGCGTCTGTGTTCTTTACCAAAAGAAAAACCCATCGTGCCGTTATGTTTTTGATTTTATCGCCAGACCTTTTTCCATAGATGTCACTGCCTCCACAGGGTTCAATAAAAGTATCTTGCGCAAATAACTTCCTATAGGTATCTGTGACAAATCGTAAACAACAAAATTGGCTTAGTAGTCATTCCAAAAAGCGATTATTGGTGGAAAGGAACTCAGCATTGTATCGCGTTGGAAAAAAACTTGTCGAAAGTGTATCCGTCAGTATCGCCTCTCCGAAATATCGCGACGGGCCTTTCTGGCAATGTGCATCTGTGACGAACATTATCAGGTCAAGCGAGAAAATCAGAATTGTTGTTTTCATATCGGGAATAAAAGGTTATTTATAACGGCATTATTCTAACGAAAGTAAAAAAAAACGGTAATGCGGATCTCTTGAGCCTTCACATATTATAAATAGCCTGTATGAGAAACGTTTTCCATTCTATTAATTTTATTCGATAACGTTTTTCGCCTCTGCCAGCAATTCCTTGAAAATCTTATTCCTATTTTATTCGCTGCGGTGTTGTTCAACGTGAGATGGTATTTCTGCGGTTGTTTTATCGGAAGATCGCCCGGCTTTGCGCCTTTCAGAATCCTTTCTACATAGTGTGCTGCTTCGCGAAATTGCTGCGTGAGGTCCGGCGCCCATGCCATCAATCCACCACCTTCTGCAAATACGGTTGCCTGGTAAATGGCTGGCAGACCGTGCTGCGTTGCGAAGTCAACAATTATCTTTCGGTTTGCCAACGCAAGACCTCCCTGAAAGCTGAGTAGTCCATTCATGCCGTCGCTTACCATATCTGCTAAAGCTTTTTCTAACTCTTGTAAATTCGTGGCCCGGTAAGGCTTCACTTGTACTCCTATCATTGATGACGCTTTTTGAGCTTCAGCAAGCTGAAATTCATGGCCGCCAACACCGGGGGTTGTAGAAAGCAAACCAATATGGGTTGCTTGAGGAGCAACTGCCTTTAACAGTTGCAGTCGCTTTGTTGTTACCCAGGGGCAATTCGTCCATCCCCGTATAAATTCCTCCTGGGTGTTCGAGACTTTTTGCAAACCCGTTACTGACCATGCCGGGACAGGTTGCAATAACCATTGGCATCTGTGGATTGACCTTTCGTATTTCCAACGCAAAGGGAAGCGCACCGTAAATATTTTCCCCTACCCTACACCCAAGCTTTTGGAGCTCATCCGTAAATACTTTTTCCAGTTGCAAAACACCCGCTCCACTAAGGAATCCAATGCGGTGAATTTCATTCTTCTTAATAAAGGTATTGCTGTATAAGACTGATGGAACGATCGAAACGACGGTAAGTTGCTTTAAAAACTTTCGTCTGGTTGTACGTTTGTTCATAAGGCAAGATTTTATTCCGTGAACAACATCATTGACAATAAAGGTGTGATCTGCCTTAAGTTCTGGTAACAGAAAAAACTGTTTGTGCAGAGCTGTATTGTGATTCTAAATCTATAGCTAAGATTGAGCATTTTACTTTGTCTGGATTCATTTTTTATCAGTCACCGTTGGGCATTTTTTCGGTTAGAATAGGTTTTCTGGTAAGTAATAGTAAGCCTAAAATCTTACGAGCGTTCTCGAAAGCAATCGAATCCGTTGTGTCCCATTGGCTATCATTCTCTCCCTACCGGATACAACAAATAGCGATCATCATAGTACTTTGTCTTGCTGTAGAACCACCCGAATATCGCATTGGGATTGCTCTCAAAAGTGGCATCTGTTGCTTTCTTCTGCTCAAATTCCTTCCTGAGCTCCGGTGAATCTTCCAGCATTTTCTTAATCGTCGGCTCCATCACATACGCCTCAATATATTCCGTCCGTTGAAAAATTTCGGGGAAAAATCCCCAGCTGAAATACGAGTCCGGTGACTGTGGCTCCAGGAGTAACACCGCAAGATCACCCAAGTATTGGTCCGTGGAAACATAAGTCGAGCCGGCTGCGAATTGTTGCTTCCGGCTTTCAGCAACAGGTGTTCCTTTCACCTGCATATGCCCCTCAAAGGGCATCGCTTTACCTTCGGCATTCTGGAATTTAGCATCCTGAATGCGATACATTTCTACCGTTACTTCCCGTGGCTCCTTTATGATTTCCATTTTTACGCCGTGCCTTTTCAATCGTTCAATAACTTCATACGCAGAAGCCGGCACCCAATATCCTTTCGGTCGCGAGACCCATTCGGTCGGCTCTGTTGATTTATAATTCGCAATCGTCGTGCGTATCGGTTTTCCAGTCCATTCGACGTACGTGGAATTTGTTACGGGCGACGTGACAACCTTCGATTCTATTCCCAGTAAAATCAAACTGTCGGGTGCCGCTGCGCTATTGGCTGATGCTTGCAAATCCGATTGCGTTTCAAACGTTACGGTGTTCGCCATTTGTGGAACTTTCCGTTTCAAAGAAATTTTTGCCGCTCTGTTTGCTCTGTCTAGTTTGGTGCTTTCCCTAAGCGATGCTCCTTCTGTCGCCAATAATTTCAACGTGCTTTCCAGCAAGACATACGTTCCTAACACTCTTTGTTTGAAGGGTTTTAAAGAATGATTTTCTACGAGGACACTGGCCATGTGTCTGGCGTCACCATACGCATCTGAAAACCTTGGTTCGCCAAGCATGAGAACATTCCCCTGTGAAAAATCACGATCGTTTACGGCAAACAACAGTTGTCCGGGAATGTGACCATTTGCGGTCAGG
>DATHKA010000473.1:0-2082 GCA_035489615.1 Chryseolinea sp. | reverse complement strand
CCTCCTTCGTTAAACAATCTATGACAGGACCCACACCTTGTCGCAAAGATCCCCTTGCCGTTTGTTGCATCCCCCTTGCCGCTCTTAAGTATTGACACAACCTCGTTTATCCTGTTGCTTTTCATTTCTGTTGAAGCGGCAGCAACGTCCGGCCAGAGTTGTGTGGCAATGTCTGTGATGTCCTTATCACCTAGAAGCATCAATTGGCGACTGATGGATGCCGGCACATCGCGGCGATCGATGCTATGCGCTACAAATTTCTCACCCGATTTTGTCTTTCGACTGATAGCATCGAGCAGCTGGACGGCCCACGTAGTCCGCAAAGAGAGAAGGGAAAGAGCAGCCATACGCACGTCGGGATCTGAACGAAGTACATCCGGATAAGCCTCGACGACATGTGCTCCGATGGCGGGATCATCATAACGTGCCATTGCTTCAAGTGCCGCCTGTCGCACAGCCGGCGACGACTGAATTCCTTCCATGAGTCTTATCAGGGCAGGGACCGCAACAGGTTGATTGATCTCACCGAAAATGCGAATGTAAGAAAGACGTTCACCGATCGGTGCCCGCGGATCAGCGGCGACCTGCAAAGCTTTTGTAACCGACGGCTGATCGCCCTGCCGCAACAATAGGGCTACCGTCTCCTTTTCATAATGAGATTGAAAAGGCTTCAACGCTTGCACCAGTCGCGGCGATAGATTGGTCATGTCCTTTCCCCTCAAACCTTCTTCGATTCCGTTGATAAGCGGTTTGGCCAACTGCTGGGATGGAGCAAGCCCGGCAAGTTTTGCACATGCGTTAAAGCTTTCAGCGTCGCCTTCCATTATCCATCGTTGAGTAAGTCTCGACAGAATAGTTCCTGCCACCACGTCATTCGTCCACAATGTCCGGTCAGAAAACAACTCGACGATCGCGTCCTTATCTGATATTGATTTGGACTCCAACGCCCACCAGAGCTGTAACGGAATGTCCGGATCATTTGAATCATCGTGACTTCTCAAAAGACTGCCAACGATCGATATGGTCCTGTCGCCAGACAATCTTTTTGCTGTTGCAGCCAGCTGGCTTCTTACCTCCGGATGTTGTTCACGTGTCGCAAGTTCGGATAGTTCATTAGCCGTTGACGCGGATGGTTCTTTCGTATCGCCGATAAGCCTCACTGCCCACATTCGCACAGACCAATCGTTATGTCGAAGCGCGGCCAATGCTACATCATCTTTTATCCCTTCGATCGCGTGAAGCGCCCAAAGTGCCTCGAGTGCCGATTGACCATTACCCGACAACAGTTGTTGCCTGAGTGGCTTTACCAACGAAGTATCTTTCCGGTCGGAAATCTCTGTAAGGGCAGTCTGACGATACCACCGGTTTGGATTGGAAATTGTTTTCAAAAGTTCTTCCGCAGAAAGCTGTTTGATGTTGATTGTTGAAAAACCAGCTGGTATGCTTTTATTCCGAAGGCGATAGATGCGTCCCGTACTTTTGCTCCAGGTATCGCGGGGATCAACATGTGATAAACGGCTATCATACCAATCGCAGATGTAGACAGCGCCGTCGGGGCCAGTGGTAATATCCACCGGCCGAAACCAATGATCTTTCGTGCGCAGAATACGATCCTCATCTGTTACAGCGAAAGTGGATCCCGAAGGATCAAACCTGGTGAGTTGAACAAAACTTTGCATGGGGTTAATGGCAATCATCCGGTCGTGATAACGCCGGGGAAGGTTTTGTTCCTGGTACCGCACGAAAGCGTGGGTGAACCGGACCGCTTCACCTGTCAGTTTCATATCAGGAAGAAATCCAAGCGCGTAGGGATTGGTGAATGCGCCGTGCTTACCAAGATTACGAAGGTGATAGGCGCCCTGTTTATAGTATCGTCCCCTGGTCACTCCGTTGTCGCCTGAATAAATGCGGCCTTTGTCATCGATCTCGACATCAAAAGTATTCCCCCCTCCTTCTGCAAACACTTCAAAAATGTGTGATCCCGGATGATACCGCCAGATCGCCTGACCATCGAACCGGATATTTTTTGACACGTCAGAGCTGACGTTGGCCGTGCACGTACTTCCCTGCGCGCCATAAAGC
>DATHKA010000472.1:0-23719 GCA_035489615.1 Chryseolinea sp. | reverse complement strand
CCAACCATAAGTTACCGTCTTTGGGGGTCGTGTTGGATTGGCGGGATTTGCGACGGTGTTGTCAAATGTAGCTTCCACGAAAATCGTCGAGCCGCGTGGAATCTTCAACAGCTTGCTGAACTGATACGTGTCCTGCCAGTTAAAATCCCAATCGTCAATCTTCACCAGAAAGATTGCATCACCCTCTTGCGTGATCGCGAATGCCCTGAACGTTTTACCCAGAAAGTGCATATGCGGGAGCACGGCAACAGCCGAGATGTCAATAGGCAGAGGCCCGAATTTGGAGTAGAAAATTTTTGTCTCTTCAGCCGGGATTACGAAGGGACCGTTGGTGATATTTTGTTCCGCGATGGCCATCGAATGGACCTCCCGCAATGAATCTTCTTCCGTGAAATAGAAATTCACCGTCGACTGATCTTGTTGGTTTTCGCGCCGGTTGGGAGAATAGTGAATGTTTACAATGATGTCGGAATCCTTGTACAGCTTCTTGCCCGTGCCCTTCGGAAATTCAATCGCAAAGTTGCCGGGAACCCATCCATAAAGAAACTTATCAACCGGGGGATACTTCTCGAATTGATTCACTTGCGGATCGTTAGCCGAAAGTCCGTGGATATCACGCACTTTGTGTGTCGTATCCGTCATCAGCCGACTATGATGAACGAGTCGCTTATTGCCGGGGATGAATTCAATTTTTCTCAGGTACTGGTCCCGCTTGAGCTGCGTGGGTACATTAAAAAAGCGGAAGTCGTCGATGCCCGTTGTGAGTATCTGATACGGTTCCGCAACCTTCAGGCTAAGGTCAGGGGTTATCAGCGCGGTATTCCGCGGGAGGGTGTTCTTCGTCTTTTTAGGAGCCTTTCCTTTGGGCATGCCCGCCGCTACCCATTCCTGTATCAGGGCAATTTCACTATCGGTAAGGCTACGGGCATTTCGGTATTGTTGAAAATTAAGGTCAGCTTTCCAAGGCGGCATATACCGCGACTTGGTCACTTTCGCAATGAACTCTCCCTTGCGGGATACGTCGTCGTAAGTGATGAGGCTAAAGGGTCCAGCCTGGCCAGGCTGGTGACAAGGCATACAATTTTTGTGGATGATGGGTTCGATGTGTTCGTAAAAGAATACCCCCGCCGACTGACCCCATGACGCAGGACTGATCGAAATGCCCGCGATAAACGCCACCAACACTCCCGCGCGCCAAACCTTCTTTTTACGTCCGAACATGCCGAGCTGAGGCTACCTTTACTTAAATTTCGGCCCCCGCGAGCACTGTCGTGGAGGGAGCGAGATATCATGCTAAAGATACTTATTTGCACCCAGTTATTGGGCAGTTTTTGCGTCGGGATTTTGCGTGATAAGGCCCACGAAACGACCAACCATGAACCCTTGCGGGCCTATGTCTTTTTGGGAACCGATTGTCCCATTAGCCAGGATTACGTAGGTCTGCTCAATGAAATGGACAATCAGTATGAAGGCGAGGTCGACTTTATGGGCGTGATTCCCCAGCCAATTGATGCGCGCGACGTGAATGGCTTCAGAAAAGAATATCAGGTGAAATTTGATCTCATCGCTGACAAAACACTGGAGCTTACTGAAAAATATGGTGTACACATCACACCCGAAGTAGTGCTTATGGACGAATCGAATGTTGTTCAATACCAAGGCGCCATTGATAACTGGTACTACGCGCTAGGCAAGCACCAGCGGACTGCCACGGAACACTACCTCAGGGACGCCATCGAGGCACTCTTGCTGGGCCGGGCTATTGAGGTTAAAAGAACGGAGGCGGTAGGCTGTATCATTAGCATGCCAGCGCACCATCACTAATCACGGTAAGAATCGAAGGGATCACCACAAGGGATTCGTCAAAAGAAGAGACACTCACCCTGCAATAATTACAACTAGAAAAGATGACCTTGACCAATGACCTTTTATTGAAAGTATGTAATGACCTTCCGACAGACCGCACGCCCGTGTGGCTCATGCGCCAAGCGGGCCGCATATTGCCTGAGTACAGGAAAGTGCGCGAGAAAGCGAAGGATTTCAAGGTGATGGTGAAAACGCCTGAGTTGGCCGCAGAGGTCACGATTCAACCGGTCGACATCCTGCAGGTCGATGCCGCAATTATCTTTTCCGATATTCTGGTCATCCCTGAGGCGATGGGTTGCAACTATTTAATGGAGGAAAATAAAGGTCCATTTTTTCCAAAGCGCATTGAAGGTACCGCCGACCTCAATAGCCTCCACGTTGCTGAGATGGAGGAGCTATCCTATGTTTACCAGGCCATACAACTGACAAAGCAGGGCCTGAACGGTCGCGTACCTCTGATAGGCTTTGCTGGCGCACCGTGGACGATCTTTTCCTACATGACCGAAGGTAAAGGGAGCAAGACTTTTAGCGCCGCCAAGAAAATGCTGTATCTGCAGCCAGAACTCTCCCATCGATTGCTGGATATGATCACCGATAGCACGATCAACTATTTGCGCGGACAGATCCGTGCCGGCGCGGATATAATCCAGATTTTTGACTCATGGGCCGGAGTTCTCAGCCCGGAACAGTACAGTGAATTTTCCTTGAAGTACATTCGAAAGATATGCAACGCAATCCAGGGGGTACCCAAAATAGTCTTTCCCAAAGGCGCCTTCTTTGCCCGTACTGAACTGGAGAAACTCGACTGCCAGGTAGTGGGCCTCGACTGGAATATGGGAATTGCTGAATCACGGGCCCTTATGCCTTCGAAGGTGTTGCAGGGCAATCTGGATCCGTGCGCATTGTATGGGACGCTTAACGATGTAAAAAATCAGACACGCAAGATGATCGATGCATTTGGACCGACGAAACACATCGCCAACCTCGGGCATGGTTTGTATCCCGACATCGAAGTGGATAAAGTGAAGTGCTTTATTGATACCGTGAAAGAATACAGCGCGTCGCGTAAGGCCATCGTAGCCTGAGAAGAAGCAGGGGAAGCAGAGTATTGCAACCTTCGCGTCCCAGCGCCTCTGCGGTTACAACACTCGCTTCCTCTGTTAACTCTCATCGGGGATTGCTGGTGGGCGCGCTGCCCTCAGCCGGAGGGTTGTACGCAAGCTCGTTGTCAGGAACGTCCCAATAATCCATGTAATTGTATTCAATCGTAGCGTTTCTGAAAATGGCACCTGTTCGATCCAGGGCCACTGCACCCGTTCGGCCGCCACCGGTTGAGACGGGATCAAGAATACCCCATCTACGAGCATCGTAGTAGGAAAGGGCCCTGAAAACGAGACCAATTCTTCTTTCACTTTTCAGCTCTGCGATAGCTTGCTCCTGAGTAAGTCCGGTTCCTGAAACGGCGGCCAACCCTGCGCCTTGCGCCGTACGAACCTGATCGATCAGGGTAAGCCCCTCGTCGATTGAACCTTTGTATATCATTGCCTCCGCGCGCATCAGCGCATTCTCTTCATAAGACGACGCCATGAACAGCTCATATCCTCCGGCGTTCTCGTTAGACCATTGGATTACGCTAGTGCTACCCGGCGTTGTTCCCCGGTTGATGAGTTCCCACCGGGTGAAGAAGGAGTTGCCGCGTGACACTTCTCCAATGTAAGGGGTGACAGTTGTTCCCGCCGTATTCATCCGAATTCTGATATTGTTCTTGAACCGAAGGTCTTCCGTGAGTTCACCACCCTTAAAGTCCTGGATCAATCGCTCAGTCACTTTATAGGTATCGTTTGGACCGGTGGATTTCGCGGACACAGTGCCATTATTGGGATCGAGAAAATCACCGGTTCCGTTCGACCGGCCAGTGAAGACAAGGTCCGCGCCCGTAACGCCCTCTGCTGTTAGTGCCAGGATCTGATCCCACTGTGCAGTAGCCATGGCGTTCACGCGCGTATTCATAAGCAGGTTGCGCGCCTTCAGTGTGTTGATCGATCTAATCCACATCGGTGGCGACAGTATACCACCTTTTCCCACCAGGTTAAAACTGGGAATAAGACCTGTGAGCGTTGCCGTATAGTCAGCATTCTGAGTTAGTCCGGAGAGTATCGAAGCAGCTTCATCCAGATTCCTGTTTGCCTCAACGATCATTGCGTCTTTGGAAACGTAGTCTCCATTCGTACCGTTGATCACTTCGCCGTTAGGCTCGTCCACGATCAGGCCCGCATAATACATGGAGCCAATCCGTGAGTAGGCAAATCCCTTCCACCAGCGCGCCCAAACCTTTAGCACGGCCTTCTTCGTGTCTACGTCGCCCGTGAATTCAACTTCATCAACCAGCGACAGGATTGTATTAGCCGCGTTGTTGAGACTGTACATATAGGCCCATTCAAAGTAAAGTGAGTTTTGGCCCGCTGTTGAGTTCAGGTTAGACGTGATGCGGATAAAAGAGACTTGCTTGTTAGGCGAGTTCGGATTGAGTAGCACAGCTCCATTGTCCAGCGTAATCTGATCAGGACATCCGATCTGATTGATGAAGATGTTGGCAATGTCCGTTCCAATCACGTCGGCCATCAATTCGTGATTGCCAATGGCGCCAGACCAGAAATGTCCGGGCACGCCATCATAATACTTGATACCGAGGTTGGTTCCACCGAGAAAGCCCGACTTATAGATGCCCAGGCCAAAAGATATTAAACCCGATTCCGTTTTGATAGCGGCCGACGACGGTTGGTTCGGGTTTTCGACATCCAACTGGTCGCTGCAGGATAACGTTGCCCCGGCAAAAAGCAACGTTAGCCCTATTGATTTTAGATTATATGTAAATTTCATCTGATTCTTTTTTAGAAGCCTATGTTAAGTGTAGCCTGATAAGACTTGAAGTTTGGCATGGTGTTGTGGTCTGTTCCACGGTCCCAGGCCGAGCTGCCTTCTGTAGACGTGTCGGAGCTGATTTCGGGGTCAAAGCCTGTATAATCTGTCAAGGTCCAGAGGTTCCTGCCCGACAGTACGAGCTGTAACCTTTTGAACACAGGAATATTAAACACCTTAGCGAAGTCAACACCAATGGAGACATTCCTCAGACGCATGAAAGTCGCATCTTCATAGAAATAGTCCTTCGTGCCATTGGCAATCCGCGCGGCATAGACCCCTCTGTAAAATGCCGTCCATGCCTGAGGCTCTTCGCCTTCAACGGAGAAAGGAACAGCGTAGTCGGAGTGGATACCGTCGCGATACATCCAACCTTTTGTTTGGTTATAGAGGTGACTCTTGTACACCCAATCCACCTGAAATCCAATTGAAAGGAAACTCTTGTAGGTGAAGTCATTGATGAACGACATGTTGAACTTCGGATTGGGGTCGCCGAAGCTGTACTTGTTGGCTGTCAGGAATGGCTGTTTGGTCGCTTTATCAACAACGTAGCCGTTGCTAGCCACCGCATAGTTCGCTTGCTGCGCTTCTGGAATGTGGAAGTTGCCGTTTTCATCGACGGCGTCAACGGCGTTCAGCATCTTGTTGCCGTAAAGCTGGCCAATCTTTAGCCCAGGCTGAAGAATGTAATTGGTGCTGCCTGCGGCGGCCGTCATCAATATCGGCTGGCCACCTACCACGGAAAGTATTTCCGATGTTTGATTGCCATAGTTAACAGTGGCGTTCCAGTTAAAGTTGGAGCCGCTGTATACAGTGGAATTCAAAGACAACTGAAAACCGCTCGACCCTATTGTGAAGGCGTTGTCTTTAAGCGTTCCAAGTCCAACAGAGGGCGCCACATCGACGTTAAAGATTGAGCTCTCCGTGCGTCTGTCCCAGTAGGTAGGACTGACAGCTATGTCGTTAAGCCATGGCGTGTTCTTGAAAAGACTGAATACGACATCCATGCCCACCTCAAACTCTGAAGACACCTCCACGCCAAGAGCCGAGTTGCTCTGCTGATGCGTGTAGAAGAATGCCGTGTTGGCTCCGACCGTAGAGGGTGTTACGGTCACATATCGGTCGAATGGCTTCGGCTGTATACCGGCCTGGCCATACGCCGCCCGCACCTTGAATTCCGGAATAGTGCTGCTGATGGAGCTGTTCTCCCAGAAGTCTAACGCTGAAAGTCGAAGATAGGCGTCGCCGCGACCGAATGTGAACGGCTTTGAACCTTCGCCGAAGGCAGATGAATAGTCGCTTCGGAAACCACCGGAAATACCGACGAAATCGTCATAGTCGAATCGCTGGTTGACCAGGTAACCATAGGTAACGAAAGGTTCTTCGTAATCCCTGTATACCCGCCATGATCCAGTGTTGGCCGCATTATACGGCTGATAACTAGCCGGTAATCCCATCGCTGCAGTCGTAAACTCCCGAATCATATTCTTACGCCAGTCGAACAATACCTGAGTAGAGGATTTCAGTGGAAAGTTGGTATTGAAATCTTCCTTGAAGTCGAACGTGAATGTCGAGCTCGCAATGAAGTTCTGGAAGGTTATACTATTGTTGTATTTAGTGATATCCCCCGTGTTGGCCGTATTATAATTCGAGATGAACTGCGCGCTATTCTGTGTTCGCCAGTATTCAACATTGGCATTTTTAGACTGGTTTAAATACTCCAGCTCTCGCTCCTGCACCTGATAGTTAAGACCGTACTTCGCGTCAAGTTCCACAAACTTCGGAAACTTATAATTCACGTTAAAGCTCTGGATAATATCGATCTTCTTGTCGTCATTGTTGGTGTAAGCCTGACGGAACAACGGATTCCGCGAGTTGATACCAATAGTTTGGTTCAGATAATAGGGTATCGATCCATCTGTCGTAGTCGCTTCGAAATCGGCAAAGGGATAGGCGTTCATCATCTGAAAGATGATATCACGGTCACGCGTTTTCAGGGTGCTTTTCGTAAACGCCACGTTTGTGACCGAGCGTATACTCAATCCTTTGGCAAGGGTAGCGCCCACATTAGCCGTAAAATTACTTCTGTCCCAGTAGCCATTTTCCACGACATTGCTTTCCTGGTGACTGTTCGATGCCGAAAGACTGAAGTCAATCTTGTCGGATCCGCCAGAAACAGAAATGCTGTTGTTTATCGTATTGGCAGGTTTGAAAAACAATTCGAAATGATCGTAGTACAACAAGTTTTGATCGTACGCCTTGCTGTTTGTCACCGTCGGGCCGAGGGAATTGTATTGCACGTTTTCTGAATAGGCGCCTGTTGCCGGGTTGACAGTAAGTGCATTGCCCGAGGCACCGATAACGACATTGTTGGCATCCGTTACAAAGGCATGTCTTTCCGCCTTTTTCACGTCGCCGATATTTAGATATTCATTCCTGGAAAAGCCAGACGAAATATCGACGTTGAGTTTACCGGCCTTTCCCTTCTTTGTGAAAAGTTGAATAACGCCATTTGCTCCCTGCGCGCCATAGATTGTTGCTGCAGCCGCACCCTGCACTACCTCAACACGGTCGATGGTACTTAGGTCGATCGTGTTGATGGCAGTCGCGCTCATTTGCACGCCGTCGATCAGAACCATAGGGCTGGTGCCCCGGTTGATTGTATTGATACCCCGCAACAGGATGTTAACGGGCGCGCCAGGCGTACCACTCGTGCTGGAGATCTGTGCTCCTGCCACCTTCCCAACGAGTGCCTGGTCGATCGATGCCGTTGGCGCCTGTGGAAGATCACTGGCAGATACCGAGGCTACTGAAATAGCGATCTTGCGCTTGTCAGTAGCAACGCCGACACCGGTCACAACAACTTCGCTAAGTTGTCGAACGTCCGTCGTCATCTTCACAGAAAGGGCATTTTCGTTGCCGATAACAACCTCCTGTGTCGCCAATCCAATAAATGAAAATACAAGGGTGCCGCCAGTCTGTGGTACCGCGAGCGAAAAAGTCCCATCAGAACTTGATACCGTTCCAATGGTGGTACCCTTAAGGATTACGTTTACTCCGGGAAGGCCCTCTTGGGCCTCGTCGACAATTTTACCTGTCAGGTTTCGGTCCTGCGCATGGGAATATAATGCGCACACCACTCCGAACAGGAGAAGTAGAATTCTCTTCATAGCTGTGGGTTTAGGTTACGCGACTAATCTATACAGAATTTGATCCACTGAAAAATGAGTTTAACCGCATAATATGCTGCCAAAGCCCAGATGGACAGTATTAAATACTGACTCTAAATCGATTGAAAATGGTCAAAAAAACGTTAGCAGAAAGGAACCGTCATTCACCCAAAATGGGTGATAAATTTTTTTTCGGGACGTTGCTACAGCGGGACAAATAATAGCGGCCCAACCGGCAACGGATATAGCCAGACGAATTCAGGGCGCAACTATTGGGCTATTCGCTTCGCAGCGACTTAACCGGATTCACGACCGCCGCCTTGATAGATTGGTAACTCACCGTTATCCATGAAATGGCCAGTGCAGACAACCCGGCAGCCAGGAAAACACCGGCGCCAATGTCAATCCTATAGGCAAACCCATCCAGCCATTGGTCCATGGTAAACCAGGCCACGGGTATGGACAACACAAATGCGATGAGAATGAGCTTCGAGAACTCTAAGGAAAGCAGCACCACAACGCTGCCGACAGACGCACCCATTACCTTTCTCACGCCAATCTCCTTTGTGCGAAGACTCGCCGTATAGGCCGACAATCCGAACAAACCCACGCAGGCAATAATGATAGCGAGCGAAGCGAAAATCGCAAATACGTTTCCCGCCCGCTTTTCTGAATCGTAGTGTGCCTTCAGATCTTCGTCCAGGTACGTATACCGGAAGGATTGTTCGGGCAGGAGTTTTTTCCACGTTGCGTCGAGTGCCTTAATGACCGCATCGTGATTGCCTGGCTCTACCCGCACGAATACGTACCCAGCTCCGCCCCCAAAGCTTTCGCTGCTCTGGATTGCGAGCGGCGTAATGGGATCGCGCAGCGTCTGAAAGTTAAAATCTTTGATGACACCGATAATAGTGTAAGCAATCTCCACATTCCCATCCGGTGTTCGTTGCAGAACCGAAAGCTTCTTACCCACCGGGTCAGAGATGTCCATCGTCTTTACTGCGGACTCATTAAGAATGATAGAGAGTGAGTCGTTGGTCTCGCGCGAATATCCATGGCCGTGTACGAACTCAAATCCGATCGCTGCTGCAAAATCGTCGTTGATCGCCGTTGCTTTTGTCGTCAATATCTCAGAGGATCCTTCGGGTTTAAACTGCGCCCCGAAGAAATCTTCTTGTCTTCCCAGAAATGAGAAGCTCGTGCCGACGCTTCTTACGCCCTGCACGCGTTCCGCCTCGTCGACATAGGTCTGAAGTTTATTCTCGAGAGCAAATGCCCGCGTCACCACGATCACTTGTTCCTTATCGTAGCCCAGCGACTTGCTTTGCATGAAATCCATCTGCCGCACTACGATCAGCGTGCCGACTATTAACACGATCGAAATGAAGAACTGGAATACAACGAGTCCATTGCGGAGCCAGGATCCTTTGGCGCTCGACGTGAATTTCCCCTTCAAAACCAGGATGGGCTGAATGGATGACAGTGCAAATGCGGGATAGCTTCCGGCCAGGAATCCTACAACGACGGCGACGACAAGCATGGCGCTGAAGAGGAGAGGCGTGTAGCCGATCGACAGCTGTTTACCAGCGAGATCATTAAATGAAGGCAAGGAAAGTTGCGCGAGCCCCACGGCGATAAAAGTGGAAAGGAGCGCCAGCAGCACCGACTCCACCAGGAACTGCCATACCAACTGACCCTTCATCGAACCCATGGTTTTGCGAACACCCACTTCGCGCGCGCGTTCGGCCGACTTAGCCGTTGCCAGGTTCATGAAGTTGATGCAGGCAATCGCGAGTATCAACGCCGCGACGAATATCAGGAAGTATACATAGTTTAAGTTCCCGCCCGGACGAAGTTTGTTTTCGATGTTGTTTGGATCAAGGTGGATACCCGGCAGCGATTGAAGGCTGTATCGATATCCATTACCCTCACGCTTATAATCTTCCCACGATTTTCCGAGATCCCGTTCAATTTGCGCCGCCGCATAAGTGTCTACCATCTTTGGAAACTTGGCCTCCAAGGCGCGAGGATCTCCACCGGGCTTTAACAGAACATATACATGGGCCGAAAATGTTACGAAGTTTTCTCCCTGACCGCGCGCAAAGAAATCGTCGTCCCACTTGGTCAGGAAGTCAAACTTCATGTGCGAATTCTCCGGAATGTTCTCGCACAATCCCGTCACCCTATATTGCTGATTAAAGAGGGTCAACGTCTTTCCTACAGGATCAACATCACCAAAATACCGCCTGGCTGTTTGCTCGGTAACGACTACATCAGAGATGGTTTTCAACACTTTCTTCGGATCGCCTTTCAGCAGCTGAATGGAGAACACGTCGAAGAAGTTTGAGTCGGCGGCCATCACAAATTCTTCATCAAACTGTTTTCGCTCCTGCCTTTCATCCACATAGGACACTTGCGTAGCATTCGGCCCTCCCAGCTTGACCGTGGCTTCAACCTCCGGAAAGTCACGCGAGATCGCGTTGGCGAATGAGTGCGGAATGATGGCGTAATTGGTGATGTGATTGGGATACTTGCGTTCCAGCCAGATTTTGTGAATCCGGTCAGCCTTATCGTGAAACCGATCGAACGAGAACTCGTCGATCACGAACAACGTGATGAGCAGGCAGCTGGCAATGCCAACCGACAGGCCCAGCACGTTAATAACCGTGTATACGCGCTGCTTCAGTAGACTGCGCAAGGCAATTTTCAGGTAGTTCTTGATCATGAGAGAGCGTTATTGGCGATGATGGACATTCCAATCCACGTGCCATAGACAACGGTTGTCAAATGCCGCGTTTGAGCGTTTTCGAGTAAAATGGATGTCCGGAAAAGCGCGTCCGCGTCCGTAATCGAACTGCTACTGAAGCATTTTGAGCAACGTGGAAAGCCGTGCTTTCAAATTCCGACGATCGACAATGAAGTCGAGGAAGCCGTGCTCCAACACAAACTCGGCACTTTGAAATCCCTTGGGAAGGTCCTTGCCAATGGTCTCGCGAATAACGCGTGGACCGGCAAACCCAATGAGCGCACCGGGCTCAGCAATGTTGAAGTCGCCGAGCATGGCGTACGAGGCGGTTACGCCGCCCGTCGTTGGATCGGTTAATAAAGAGATGTATGGGACGCCGGCCTGGTCAAGTTGAGCGATTCTGGCGCTCGTCTTCGCCATTTGCATGAGTGAAAGCCCCGCCTCCATCATGCGTGCGCCACCTGAGCGTGAAATCATCAGGAAGGGTTTCTTGTGCTTCAGGCTGTAATCCATTGCCCGGGCAATCTTTTCGCCTACAACGGAACCCATAGAGCCGCCGATAAAGCTAAAGTCCATGCAGCCAATCGTGAGGTCGAGCCCATTCATCTTGCCGTAGGCCGTGCGCACAGCGTCTTTCAAGCCCGATTTCTCCTGGGTCTCCTTGATGCGCTTTGGATACGGCTTGGTGTCTTTGAATTTCAAAGGATCTGCCGATTCCATGTCTGCGTCGAGCTCCGTGAACTTGTTATCATCGAACAACACTTCGAAGTATTCTTCGGATCCAATTCTAACATGATAGTTTTCATCAGGAACTACATACGCGTTGTTCTTCAGCTCGCGCGTATGAACGATTTTGCCGGAAGGAGACTTAAACCAAAGTCCGTCCGGTACTTCACGCTTCGACTCGGTGGGAGTCAAAATCCCTTTGTCACTTCGCTTGAACCAAGACATGGCAGGGTAGTATTTAGTATTTAGTATTTGGTCCTGAGTTGTCTTTAGTACTTATAGTCCCTGGCGCTGCTAAAATACTAACTACTACAAACAACCCAGGACTAGATACTCCAGACTCAGAACTTGCTCAAGCTACATCCACAGACTTGTCCAGGTAAACATCCTGGATTGCCTGGAGGATTTCGATACCTTCTGTCATCGGACGTTGGAAAGCCTTACGTCCCGAAATGAGGCCCATGCCTCCGGCGCGTTTATTTATGACCGCCGTGCGCACTGCATCCGCCAAGTCGCTGTCGCCTTTTGATTCTCCTCCTGAGCTGATCAATCCGGCGCGACCCATGAAGCAATTCACCACCTGGTAGCGACACAAATCGATCGGGTGATCCGAGGTAAGCTCACTGTAAATTCTTTCATCGAGTTTACCGTAGCTGCTGCCTCCTGTGTTAAGAGCCTTATATCCTCCGTTGTTGGTAGCCAGTTTCTGCTTGATGATATCGGCCTGGATAGTAACGCCCAGGTGATTTGCCTGACCAGTGAGGTCGGCTGATGTGTGATAATCCACGCCATCTTTCTTGAAGGCGTTGTTGCGCGTGTAGCACCACAGGATGGTAGCCATACCCAGGCTGCGCGCTTCTTCAAAGGCGGCCGATACTTCCTGAATCTGACGCGTTGAATTGTCAGATCCGAAATAAATCGTAGCCCCTATTGCCGCTGCGCCGAGGTTCCACGCATCACGCACAGAACCAAACATGATCTCATCTGCCTTGTTGGGATACGTGAGCAATTCGTTGTGATTGATCTTTACGATGAATGGGATCTTGTGGCAATATTTGCGCGATATTATAGCAAGCGCTCCAAATGTAGTAGCCACAGCGTTGCAACCTCCCTCGAGAGCAAGCTTCACGATGTTCTCGGCATCAAAGTAAATCGGGTTCTTCGCGAACGATGCACCCGCGCTGTGTTCAATGCCCTGATCGATCGGAAGTATAGAAAGGAAGCCTGTGTTAGCAAGGCGACCTGTTCCAAATAACAATTGCAGGTTTCTCAGCACCTGAGGGCTGCGATTGCTGTTTATGAAAATCTTATCAACGAAATCGGAAGAAGGTAAGTGTAGCTGATCCTTCGAAACGGTTTTGCTTTTGTGCTTTAGGAGATAGTCAGCGTCTTTACCAAGAAGCTCTGCGATGTTCCTTGCCATAATTGGTTTTTTGTGCGAGGGGACAAAGTTATTAATTATTTGATTTTATGCTAACTACAGAATATTTCGGTCACTACGTGTCATTGCAATCGTATACAGTTTGTCAGAACGCGCATTTTTCCAAATCTGACCGAAGCCAATGACACGCCAAACAACGACAAAAAAAAGCCACCGGCTTGCGACCGATGGCTCTTGAATGTTGTGTATTCTGTAATCAGATTTTCTCCTTGATACGGGCAGCTTTGCCATGCTTACCTTTCAGGTAATACAGCTTTGCTCTTCTCACGCTTCCTGATTTCATCACCTCTATCTTGTCGATCGAGGGGGATACCACGGGGAAGATACGCTCAACGCCCACGCCATTGGACACCTTGCGAACAGTAAATGACTCACCGTTGGTGTTACCACCTTTGCGCTGGATCACAGTGCCTTGAAACTGCTGAATGCGCTCCTTGTTACCTTCTTTGATCTTCACGTGAACGTTCACGGTGTCGCTTGGCTTGAACGACGGTTGCTTTTCACGAACCTTTGCGAATTCCGCTTCTACGAGCTTAATGAGATCTGCCATAACTCCGATGGTTTCAAAATTGGACTGCAAATGTAGAGAAAGAATTGAAATTTGAAAAATGGAAGCCGGAGAGTTTATAAACTATTCATAGATGCCCCTTTTTGAGCAATTCTGGCCTTTTTTTCGAAGTTCGCTCGAGAGATTGCTCATGCCTCCAAGCCTCAATTTTGGCCTGATGACCCGACAATAGCACATCAGGCACTTTCCATCCTTTGTACTCGGCGGGCCGGGTATAAACCGGCGGCGCAATAAGATCGTCCTGGAACGAATCGCTGAGGGCGGAAGTCTCGTCCGATAGGACCCCGGGGATAAGGCGTATCACCGAGTCGGCGATAACGGCCGCCGCAAGCTCACCTCCCGACAATACATAGTCCCCAATACTGATCTCACGCGTTACAAGATGTTCCCGTACCCGTTCGTCCACTCCCTTATAATGACCGCATAGAATAATCAGGTTTTTCTTGAGACTCAGTTCGTTGGCCATGGGCTGGCTCAGGCGCTCGCCATCCGGACTCGTATAGATGATGTCGTCATAAGTCCGCTGCGATTTCAGCGCACGAATGCAGTTGTCGATGGGTTCGATCAGCATCACCATGCCAGCACCGCCACCAAAGGCATAATCATCGGTCGTTCTGTGCTTGGTGGTCGCGTATGCCCGGAGGTCAATAATGTTCACTTCGACAAGGCCCTTCGATTGGGCGCGTTTCAGAATAGAATCGGAAAACGGACTGGCTACGAGGTTCGGCAGGCAGGTAATAATATCAATGTGCATCGGATTCGCTCATTATGGTGCAAGCTAAGGCGAAAAGTGACCAAACCGGACGAGCAATGTTCAATAACGTACAGGCATATTGCATATTGGTGGCGGACGGCCCGATTTATCGCTCGGCATAGTTGTTGGCGACCTCACAGAAAAACTACTGAAACGCAGTAACTTTCTGCGTACCATGAAGTATTCCTACCTGTTCCCTTCCTGCCATGATTAAAAACTACTTCGTCATCGCGCTGCGCAACATCCGGCAGAGCCCCCTGTATGCATTCATCAATATCTTCAGCCTTTCGATAGGACTTGCTGCCTGCATCATCATCTACCTGTTCATCAAGGATGAACGAAGTTTCGACAGTCTACATTCGAAAAAGGAACACATCTACCGGCTCGACGAGGTACAGAACTTTACGGGAACAAATGTTCAGAAAGTTGCCCTGTCCATGCCCGGTATGGCGCCCAACCTGGCGAGAGAATTTCCGGAAATCGTTAACTACACCAGATTCATGTGTCGGCCCAGGCAATTGGTCGCCCGGGACGAGAAACAGTTTCTGCTTCCCTTCCTGGCCACCGTCGACAGTACGTTCCTGGATATTTTCGATTTTGAAGTCCTGCAAGGCGACCGCGTGTCGGCATTGGACGAACCGTTTTCGATGATGGTGACGGAATCTACCGCTCGCCGATTCTTCGCGACCGCCGACCAGGCCATGGGTGAGTCGCTAAAGTACAGAGACCAGGAATACAAGATCACTGGCATCCTGAAAGATGTACCCGAAAATTCCCACATGCAATTCGACGCGCTCGTTTCGATGACAACCATCACAAGCGAAAACAAAGAATTCAACGATCGCTGGGGAAGCAATTTTCTCAACACCTACCTGGTGTTAAATCAAGGTACTGATATTGGAGCACTGGAGGAAAAATTCCCGGCATTCATGCGCCGTCACATGGATGATCCTGATATCAATAAGTTTTACGTGCTGTTCCTTCAGCAACTTGATGACGTACATCTGGCCTCCACAGATATCGAACACGACTATAACAACTACCGAAAGTTCAATGGGTCGTATCTCAAGGTATTTTCCATAGTGGGCATATTCATACTTATGATAGCCGGGCTCAATTTTATGAATCTGACGACCGCGCGGGCGTCACATCGTTGGAAGGAAATCGGGGTGCGAAAGTCGGTCGGGGCGAAGAAACTTCAGTTATTCCTCCAGTTCATTTTTGAGTCGACGGTGCTGGCAGGCTTTGCGCTCGTGCTGGCAGCGTTGATCAATCTCATTTTTGTTCCCTTGGTAAACGCACTGATCGACCGGCAGCTTTCACTGATGACGCTAGTGAACGAACCCCTGAACCTCGGTTATCTGGTTGCCGTCACCCTTGGATTGGGCCTGCTCACTGGGATTTACCCGTCTTTTTACATGACTTCGTTTACGGCATCCAGGGTATTGAAGAACGGTCAGAATGCCGGGCGTTCGCTGTTTCGCAGCAGCCTGGTAGTGATACAGTTTGGTCTGGCCCTTGCCATGATTGTGAGCACGCTCATCGTGGTGCAGCAGCTGTCGTATATGAAGGACAAAGACCTGGGATTCAACAAAGAGCAGATGATGCTGATTGACATGAATCAGGAGGCCAATGAGAAATTCGAGATGCTCCGAACAGAATTGAAACGCAACACCCTGGTACGGGGTGTTACGGCCAGCGGTCAGCGACTGGGTGAAAACTTTCATCAGTCAGGCTTCAAAGTCAAGAGCGATACGGCCGTAGTTGATATTACGCCCTCCAATGTCAATGTGGACTACGAATACCTGGACGTGTACGGTATTCAACTGAAGGAAGGCAGAGGTTTTTCAAAGGCCATTCCTACCGACAAAGACATGGCATTCATCATCAACGAGTCATTTGCGAAAGAGCTGGGAATAAAAGAAACGGTTGGCACCAAGGCGGGCCACAGCTGGTACCACAACGACTCGCTGGGCACCATCATCGGCGTGGCGAAAGACTTTAATTTCAACTCCCTTCACTACAAGATTAACACGCTGCAGATGTCCGTTCATCCTGAATGGGGTTATGATGAAATGTCTGTAAAGATCGACGGCGCGCGTGCCGAGGAGGCAATTGCATTTATTAAGCACACGTGGGAAAGCAATATCAATTATCCGTTCGATTACTCTTTCCTGGACGACCATTTCGAGAGGCTATACCGATCAGACAAACAAATGAGTTCTGTCGTGACCATCATGGCCGTTCTGGCGATATTGATATCTTGTATGGGACTCTTCGGACTGGCAGCTATCACGACCGTTCGAAAGACGAAAGAGATCGGCATTCGCAAGGTGCTGGGCGCGACCGAGGCGGAGATCACGATATTGCTCTCCAAGAATTTCGCACTCCTGATCGCAATAGCTTTTGTGATCGCAAGCCCGGTCACGTACTGGCTGCTGTTGAAATGGCTAGACAGCTTTGCTTACAGGATTGAGATCAATCCGCTGCTATTTGTTTTGGGTGGATTGATGGCGATGAGTATCGCGCTGCTGACCATAAGCTATCATACGATACGTTCGGCGATGGCGAACCCGGCCAAATCGTTGAAGTATGAATAGGCGCAGGGACCATCTGCGTTGAAAGTATCACAGGTCAAGGAACCCATCCGGCAACTCTACGGTGATGGTTTTCCTAGACTTGTTGAACGATTTTATAAAAGGGCCATTCACGGGGATAAGTACTTCTTTGTCACCATGATCCACGGCAATCAGCTTGTTTGGGCCGGCATCTATGACTTCGCGTACCTGGCCAAGGTCGCCAAGCGCCTCGTCGGTTACAGCAAAGCCGGTTATTTCGTCGTCATAAAACTCGCCTCGGGCCAGGCGCGGACGAAGGGTTTTTTGCAGGTAAAGGGATTTGCCTACCAGCCGCCGGGCCTGCTCAAGTGTTTCCACATCGTCCAACTGCATGAGGGAACGGTTGCCCTGGAGCGAAAGGCTCTTGATAAAATATGGAATAAGTCTGTTATCCACCTCCACGAACACAGCATTAAGATCAGCCTCAGGCAGTTCACTCTCGATGACGCACGTCAGTTCACCCTTTAGCCCATGCGTGCGCTGAATGAATCCAATCTGAAAACACGATTCCTTTAACATGGGAGTGGAGTAAT
Source organism: Chryseolinea sp. (assembly GCA_035489615.1). Taxonomy (GTDB): domain Bacteria; phylum Bacteroidota; class Bacteroidia; order Cytophagales; family Cyclobacteriaceae; genus Chryseolinea. The sequence goes on along the minus strand of DATHKA010000472.1, from coordinate 6,381 downwards.
AAGGGAATTAAATAGAAAATGCCAGCGCACGACGGTGCGCTGGCATATCATGCTATAGGCAAAGTTATTAAGCCTGTTCTGTTGCTTCAGGGGCAGGAGTCTCTGCTTCGGCAGGCGCAGCGGGTTGCGCAGCCTCCTCAGCGACTTTCTGCTTCTTCCGAATTGCCTCAGCGCGTGCTTCACGCACTTTGGTTTCGGCTGCCTTGCGGGCCTTGGCATCTGCTTCCTTGCCTGCGGAAACCTTAGTAGTCTTCGCGTCAATCTTCGCAGTCTTGTCTTTCAACCACGCCTCCAGCTTGCTGTCGGCTTGCTCCTGCGTGATGGCACCCTTAATAACACCAATTTGAAGGTGCTTTTTCAGCATGACGCCACGATACGACAACATGGCCTTCACGGTGTCGGAAGGTTGAGCGCCATCCATCAGCCACTTGAACGCCCTATCGTCGTTCAGGTCGATAGTTGCCGGCACAGTGAGGGGATTGTAGGTCCCGATCTTTTCAATAAATCGCCCGTCGCGTGGAGCTCTGGCGTCGGCTACGACTACATCGTACATTGCCAGTTTTTTGCGGCCTCTACGGGCCAGTCTGATCTTAACCATTACGTTGTTTGTTAATTACGTGGATCTCGTCCAATTTTTAAAGGGTGCAAAGTTATGGTTTTTTGGGGAATTGAGAATGGAAAATTAAGAAATGCGTTATCTGTCGCCAGTCGTGGGAGCAAGCGAACCCGTCAAAACAGGGCCCCGGACGCCTCAAACTCAACGAGCGACCTCCAAATCGTCAATTCAAAAGATCATCAAATCAACAAATATTTGGGGTGAGTTAACGAAAACACGGGCCAAAAAGCAAATATTCGTTTAAGCGATTATTCAATTTTTTAATATTAAACCGCTTCTCTACCTTTGAATACTTTTTAAAAATCATGGATAATTACTCGTATATATCGAATGCGGACGTAGGATATCTTGATCAGCTGTATCAAAACTACAAGAAGGATCCGGCGTCTGTCGACACCTCCTGGCAAAAATTTTTCGAAGGTTATGACTTTTCTGCCCAGCGATATGGTGAGAAAGCAAACGGCAACGGCGTAAAAACCGACGAGTCCCTGTCGATCAAGGAGACGCAGGTGAGAAATCTGATCTTCACGTACCGCTCGTTCGGACACCTCCAATCCAAAACAAACCCCGTTCGGGAGCGCCGTAACCACCACGTCAATTTTGACCACAAAAGCGTTGGCCTGACCGACGCCGACCTGGACGCAGAGTTCGACGTAGGAGCAGAAATTGGCATGGGGCGCGCCACATTGCGAAAGATCATTGAGCGCCTCAAGGCTATTTATCTCGGTCCCATTGGTTTCGAATACAACTTTATAAGGAACGACTCCGTCAGGGCCTGGTTCTTTGAAAAATGTGAGAAAGAGTGGGTCAACTACAACCCCGGCATCGAAGAGAAGAAGGGAATCCTTACCAAGCTCAACGAGGCCGTCGTATTCGAAAACTTCTTGCATACAAAGTTTCTCGGCCAGAAGCGTTTTTCTCTTGAGGGTGGTGAAAATACCATCCCCGCGCTGCAAACCATCGTTAACAAAGCAGCAGAACTCGATGTGAAAGAGGTGGTGATTGGCATGGCGCACCGCGGGCGTCTGAATGTGCTGTCCAACATCCTCGGAAAGACATACGAACAAATATTTACCGAGTTCGAAGGGAACGTGAGCCCGGAGCAGACCATGGGTGACGGCGACGTGAAGTACCACCTGGGTTATTCGAGTCACATCAAAACCCCGTCAGGCAAGAAAATATACCTGAAACTCTCTCCCAACCCTTCTCATCTCGAAGCCGTCGATCCGCTGGTGATTGGCTATACACGAGGGCAGATCGACGATGAGTATGGAGGAGATCTCACCAAGGGAATGGCCATTCTGATTCACGGCGATGCCGCTGTGGCAGGACAAGGTATTGTATATGAGCTTTTGCAGATGTCTGGCCTGCCGGGGTATACCACCGGCGGAACCATTCACTTTGTTATCAATAACCAGGTGGGGTTCACCACCGACTACGACGACGCACGCACCAGTATTTACTGCACCGACATCGCCAAGATTGTCGATGCACCGGTACTGCACGTGAATGGCGATGATGCCGAGGCGGTGAGCTTCGTTTCGAAACTGGCCGTTGAATATCGTCAGAAATTCACCCAGGATATATTCATCGACTTGCTCTGCTATCGCCGTCATGGTCACAACGAAAGCGACGAGCCAAAATTCACGCAGCCCAAGCTGTACAATATCATCGCGAAGCACGAAAACCCTCGTGAAATCTACGTGAAGAAACTCGTGGAACGTGGCGACCTGGACGCGGCGCTGGCTGATGAGATGGACAAGAACTTCCGGAACCAGCTGCAGGATCGCCTCAACGAGGTAAAACAAAAGCCGCTTCCCTACAAGCCGCAGAAGCTCGAAGAGGAATGGGATCAGATGCGGTGGGCGAAACCAGAAGACTTCGATAAATCGCCTGACACGGCGGTGACGCAAAGTGTAATCGATGCCGTAGGCAAGGCGTTGGTCACGATTCCCGAAGGATTCAAACCCCTCAAGCAGATCGAAAAACTTCTGAAGGACCGGAATGCTGCGTTCTTTGAGACCAAAGTGCTCGGATGGGCGGAGGCCGAATTGCTCGCTTACGGATCGCTGATCATGGAAAAGACACCCGTAAGGATGTCGGGTCAGGACGTGCGTCGCGGAACGTTCTCGCATCGTCATGCTTATTTCTTCGACGCGAATACGAATGAACCGTACTGCGGACTGAATAACATTGAGAAGGGACAGCAACAATTCAATATTTACAATTCCTTGTTGTCTGAATTCGGCGTGCTTGGCTTTGAGTATGGCTATGCTATGTCGACGCCCCGCGCCCTGGTATTGTGGGAAGCACAGTTTGGTGACTTTGTGAATGGCGCACAGGTAATCATCGACCAGTTTATTTCGAGTGCCGAATCGAAATGGCAGCGGATGAATGGTCTGGTGATGTTATTGCCGCACGGCTACGAAGGACAAGGTCCCGAGCATTCAAGCTGTCGCCCGGAGCGTTTTCTACAGCTTTCGGCTGAGTACAATATGGTCGTCAGCAATCCCACGACGCCGGCCAACTTCTTTCATTTGCTGAGGCGACAAATAGTCTGGCCGTTCCGCAAGCCCTGTATTGTGCTCTCGCCCAAGTCGCTGCTGCGTCACCCTGCAGTGATCTCGCCGGTGAAGGATTTCACGTCGGGATCCTTTGCAGAAGTACTGGACGATCCGAACGTATCGGCGAAAGACGTCAAGCGAGTGGCGCTGTGTTCAGGCAAGATCTTTTACGATCTGGCGGAAGCGCAACAGAAGAAGAAGATTAAGGATACGGCCATCGTCCGCCTGGAACAACTTCACCCCTTCCCGGAAAAACAATTGAAGGCCGTGTTGAAAAAATATAAGGACGCTAAACTTGTGTGGGCACAGGAAGAACCTGCCAACATGGGCAGCCTTTCTTACATCCTCCGCATGATGCCAAAATATGATTTGGAAGTAGTATCGCGCAAAGCCAGTGCTTCGCCGGCAACGGGATACTCTAAGATTCACAAGTTGGAGCAGGAAAAACTGGTAAATAGAGTTTTTGAAATATAATGGCAGCGACCGTTCTGTTAAACGGAATGGCTATACGCACTAATAAAAAATCACATTAACGAATGGCAGTACAAATTAAAGTCCCCGCGGTAGGTGAATCCATCACAGAAGTCACCATCGCCAGCTGGTTGAAAAAAGATGGTGATGTAGTGAAATTGGATGAAGTGATCGCTGAGCTGGAATCCGATAAAGCAACCTTTGAACTCACAGCATCCAGCGCCGGCGTGCTGAAGATCGTGAAGCCTCAGGGCACCACGGTTCCGATCGGTGAGGTGCTATGCGAAATCGATCCGAACGGCGCCGCCGTTCCCGCGCCGGCTGCAGACACGAAAGCCCCTGCGGCCCCTGCTGCCAAGCCTGCCGCACCAGCGGCATCTGCGCCGAAATCGACCGGTGGCGTAAAGGAGATGAAGGTTCCTACAGTTGGAGAATCAATCACGGAGGTCACTATCTCCACGTGGTTGAAGAAGGATGGCGATCTTGTGAAGCTCGATGAAATCATCGCCGAAGTGGAATCTGACAAGGCAACGTTCGAGCTACCTGCAGAAGCCACGGGCATTCTGCGCATCGTAGCAAAAGAAAAGGATACCTTACCCATTGGCGGACTGATCTGTAAAATAGAGATTACCGATGGCGCCGCTGCACCAACCGCCGATTCCAAACAGCCGACCGAGACCGCCGCAGCTGCAGGAGGTGACAAATCATACGCGGCAGGTCACCCGTCGCCAGCTGCAGCCAAAATCCTGGACGAAAAGGGAGTGCCTTCAAACCAGGTTGCCGGTACAGGCGTCGGCGGAAGAATTACGAAGGAAGACGCGCAGAACGCTCAGGCTCAAGGTAAGGCACAGACACCTGCGAAGCCAGCGGATACGAAGGTGCCTTCTGGTCCCCCCACAATAGCTTCCGGCGGCAGTCGAAACAAGCGCAATGAAAAGATGACTTCGCTGCGTAAGACGATTGCCAAAAGATTGGTAACCGTAAAAAACGAAACGGCCATGCTCACCACGTTCAACGAGGTGGACATGAAGCCGGTCATGGATCTCCGGGGCAAATACAAGGATAAGTTCAAAGAGAAGTATGGCGTGGACCTGGGCTTCATGTCATTCTTCACCAAGGCGATATGCGTTGCCCTGAAAGAGTTTCCTGCCGTTAATGCCGCAATCAGCGGCGACGAAATTGTTTATCACGACTACTGTGATGTTTCTATCGCTGTGTCGACGCCCAGGGGTCTCGTTGTTCCTGTTATCAGGAATGCAGAGGCGCTTTCGTTCGATCAGATTGAGGCCGAAGTCGTGCGGCTCGCGACACGCGGCCGCGATGGCAAGTTGTCGATTGATGAAATGACCGGTGGTACATTTTCCATTACCAATGGTGGCGTATTCGGTTCAATGATGTCGACTCCTATTTTGAATCCTCCGCAGTCGGCAATCCTCGGTATGCACAATATCGTGGAGCGCCCGGTCGTGAAGAATGGTGAGGTCATAGTCCGGCCAATCATGTATGTGGCTTTGTCCTATGACCACCGCGTCATCGACGGCCGCGAATCGGTGAGCTTTCTTGTCCGCGTGAAGGAATTGTTGGAAGATCCGGGACGACTGATCCTTGGTGTCTGATTCCTTCTCATCACAAACTTAATTTATCATGCAATACAATGTCATTGTTATAGGCTCTGGCCCCGGTGGATACGTGGCGGCCATTCGTTCCGCGCAACTGGGATTCAAAACGGCCATTGTCGAGAAGTATGCAACACTCGGCGGGACATGTCTCAATGTTGGCTGCATTCCTTCGAAAGCTTTGCTTGACTCGTCGGAGCACTTCATCAATGCCAAGGATCATTTTAAAGCTCACGGCATTGATATCTCCGAGCCAAAGCTCAATCTCACGCAAATGATCAAGCGCAAAGTCGAAGTTGTGAAGGCCAACGTGGACGGTATTGCTTTCCTGATGAAGAAGAACAAGATCGATGTCCATACGGGCATGGGATCTTTCGTGGATAAGAACACCATCAAAATAACGGCGAGCGATGGCAAGGAAACCACCATCACGACAGACAAGGTGATCATTGCCACGGGATCCAAACCCACGCCGTTGCCATTTGCACCTTTCGATAAGAAGCGGATCATTTCAAGCACCGAGTGCCTTGAGCTGAAAGAGTTGCCCAGGCACCTCATCGTGATCGGTGGCGGTGTGATTGGCATGGAACTGGGCTCGGTCTTCGCTCGCATCGGCTCGAAGGTGACGGTGGTTGAGTTCCTCGATAGCCTTATTCCCACCATGGATGGAACCATGGGCAAAGAGCTGTTGAAGGTGTCGAAGAAACTGGGTATCGAAACCTATCTTGGTCATAAGGTGACTTCGGTTGAGAACAACGGTGAGGGGGTAGTTGTGAAGGCAGAAAGCAAAGAGGGTAAAGCGCTTGAACTCAACGGTGATTATTGCCTCGTCAGCATCGGGCGTCGTCCGTACACCGAAGGCCTGGGTCTTGACAAGATTGGAATCGAAACGGTAAAGGGACAAGTCCCCGTCGATGATCACCTGAGGACGAAAGTCGACAACGTATACGCTATTGGCGACGTGATTCGCGGGGCCATGCTCGCGCACAAAGCCGAGGAAGAGGGAGTCTTTGTGGCAGAGACGATGGCCGGTCAAAAGCCCCACGTCCACTACCATCTCATTCCTGGTGTCGTATACACCTGGCCGGAAGTTGCCAGCGTCGGCTACACAGAA
>DATHKA010000471.1:0-10716 GCA_035489615.1 Chryseolinea sp. | reverse complement strand
AGCCCGACGGGACCACCTCCCACAATGAGGGTTTCAAGGGCTTCAAGCTTAAGAAATACAGGAAACAGGTTGTTGCGCTCCATGACCGACGGCAAAGTTCAGGTGTACAACCGTCACTACTGGTAATGAACGATCACCTCCTGGGTGATGGCGTTCAAAGCATGCAAATAGTTGACCACCTCTCCGACTACAATAACGGACGGCGAATTCATATCTGCAACGTGGGCCAGTGCCACAATGCTGTTCACTTTTCCCGTAATCACGCGCTGTGTGGGTAAGGTACCGTTTTGAATGATCGCCACAGGCGTCTCTCCCCTGCCCTCGGCGCTAAATCTTTCCATTATGTCGGTCAGCTTATTCAGGCCCATGAGGATCACCACCGTGGCTGTTGAACGGGCAGCGAGCGATATATCGCCTGAAATCTCACCGTCGCGGGTAGTGCCGGTAACGACCCAGAAGCTTTCGCTCAGTCCACGGGCTGTAAGTGGGATATTCACACTCGCGGGAACCGATATGGCACTGCTAATACCCGGTATCACGGCCGTGCGCAAGCCATGTTCGGTGGCAAAGGCAAGCTCTTCCGAGCCTCTTCCGAATACAAACGGATCGCCGCCTTTCAGGCGCACGACGTGTCCATAGAGGTAGGCGAACTCCACAATCAGCTCGTTGATTTCTTCCTGCTTGTAGGAATGCATTCCGGCGCGCTTCCCAACGCATAGGGATGGCGTTGTGGCAGGTATCCATTGCAATATTTCCGGCGAGACCAGGGCATCGTACAAAACAATATCGGCCGCCTCGATCGCCTTCATCCCCTTAAGCGTGATCAATTCGGGGTCACCCGGACCCGCACCGACCAGCGTTACTCTGGGCGCAGGATGCGACGAAGTATAGAATGCCGGGATCATTTTGCTATCGCCACTTTTTCTGCCGGTACCGATCTGGAGGTTGTCGCGGCGTCCGCAAACGCAAGCGAATCAGCGAGGAACGATGCAGCAAATGATTCGGAAGGTTCATTTTTGTTGATGCGCAGCACATGTTCCCGGAAACCACCTTCAAATGCGAATGCTCCGGTATCCACGAACTCACGTTGAAAGTCGTTCATCACCTGAATCTGTGTACTGGGTTTGATATCGCGTCCCAGTAAGAGTGCCTTCGCGGTGTTGATGAAGGCACTATAGCTTTGGTATATGGAATCGGCATACTGGCCGTTCTCAAAGTTCTCCCGTGCCCATGCCAGCTTGTCTTCTGAATCGTACAACAATGTCGCTACGAGGTCAATCATGACACCCGCACACTCACCCACTGCGGTGTGCAAAATGAAGTTTGCATCCTGACCCCAGTCGATGTACTCCTCCGGTGTTGTCGCCGTTACATCCCCCAGGGGCTTAAGGATCTGGTAGAAGTAATTCCGTCCGAGACGTTTGAAGTAATCGTGATAGTACTCGCCTTCCTGTGAATTGGTCTCGTAATCCGTGAGCAGATAACGGAGGGCCTGAGGGCCGCGTTTGCTGGGGATCTTGATGATCTTGTCCGAAATAATGCCTTCACCATTCTTCAAGCGACCACCACCGAGCAATACCACCAGCGCAGGCAATACTTTTCCTTGCTTGTCTTTGATGGTGCTGCCATGCAATCCGATGCCCGCCATTCCGTGCTGTCCGCATGAGTTGGGGCAGCCACTAATCTTGATCTTGATGTCGCTGTTGTAAATCAGATCAGGGAATTCATTGCGAAGGACCTTTTCCAATTCGAGCGATATCGCCGTGCTGTCTGAAATTCCCAGGTTACAGGTATCCGTGCCCGGGCAGGCAGTTATGTCGGCTACACTGTCAAAGCCGGGTTCTGCCAGTGCCATAGCATCGAGTGCCTTATACAGCGGCCTGAGTGCCTCCGGACGAACAAACCGCAGCAGGTAGCCCTGGTTAATGGTAACGCGAACATCGTTCGACGCAAAACGGTCAATGACGTCGGCGAACTGCCGCGCGCGATCCGACGAAAGGTTACCCAGTGGTACACGCACATTAACGCCGAAGAATCCCTTTTGCTTCTGCTCAAACACGTTGGTCCTGAACCAACGTCCGTAACGCGTTTCATCGAGGCTCACAGGCTCGTACAGAACTTCCGCGGGAATGGTTGGTTCCGGAAGAATGGCTGTGTCGATCTGGTATGACTTGTTTTTAATGGCCTTCTTCTCTTCTTCCACCAGCTGCATCACTTTTTCCAGGCCAATGTCTTCGAGCAGGAATTTGAAGCGCGCCTTCATGCGGCGGTTGCGTTCGCCGTATCGGTCAAACACACGAATGAGTGCTTCGGCAAAGGGAATGATCTGATCTTCCTCAAGGAATTCGTAAGCCAGTTGGGCCAGCGTGGGATTCGCCCCCAATCCTCCACCGATCACCACTTTAAAACCGCGCTTTCCAAAGGCTATGCGAGGAAGGAAGCCGATGTCATGGATAAACGCAAACGCCGTATCTTCTTCGCTCGAAGAGAAAGATATTTTGAACTTACGACCCATCTCCTGGCAAATGGGATTGCGCAGAAAATAGCTGAACAGTTCGTGTGCATAAGGCGATACATCGAACGGTTCCAGCGGATCAATGCCCGCTGTAGCGGATGCCGTCACGTTTCTCACGGTATTTCCACACGCCTCACGTGTTGTCACATCATCCTTCGCCAGCTTGGCAAAAAGCTCCGGCGTACGATCGAGGCTTACGTAATGGATTTGAATATCCTGACGCGTAGTAGCGTGAAGGGTCTTGCTCGCATACTCATCCGAAAGGTCTGCGATTCTTCTGAGTTGATGGGTAGAGACGCGTCCAAAGGGCAGCTTGATTCGAATCATTTGGACACCTTGCTGGCGCTGACCATAAACGCCCCGCACGAGTCTCAGGCTGCGAAATTTTTCGCTATCCAGGGTCCCGTCGCGGAACAGACGAATCTTCTTCTCCAGGTCAATCAGATCGCGCGCAACAACCGGATTGTTTAAGTCTTCTAATTCGGAACGAAAGCTTTCCATATGGACTTTTTTGGTGGTTCTTCTCCTTTTCGGTTGACCCTGAGCGGGCCGGTTATTCACATTTCGTCATTTTTTCGCCGCTGTTGGACTCTCGGTTCGCCTTATGATCTCCTCACTAAAAAGCCTTTCCTGTCGCAGAAAAGGCCTCCATGATATTGCTTCTATTGCTATCAATACTCATGTGCCCTTCGCCTTTACAAGGAGACAGCATTCAAAATGAAGATTAACAAGTTTAGGTTGGCGTATCAATTGTCTACTTAGTGAATAGGCATTAAAGGTAGACGTTCAGGAACAAATATCAAATCATCGGTGACAAAAAAAGTCTATCAGACGACTGGACATTAGCGCAAACCGTTGTTAATGGAGACTTCTTGGGGCAGGTAACCATTGCAGCATGCAAAAAATTCCGCTAACAGACGTTAGGAATTAACAATTGGCAATTAACATTGAGAATTAGAATCGGCCCTTGTGGGGTCGTCTGAAATGGAAAAAGCCCCGATCGGGGCTTTCAATACTTGTAAATTTTGAATTGGCAATTGTCAATTATTCCCAAGCTTATCCATCTCCTTATTAAAAGTTTCCTTAAACTTTTCGTAGTCGTAGTCGATTTTCAGACGATCGTCTTTCGAAAGGCGTTCGTTGTAAGTGGCGACGAGTTCTTCGGCTGAAAGCTCAATGGCGATATAAGTCTTGTACGTGCTGTTGCTGGTCTTCATCAGCTTCTCGCAAATGGTCTTTACGCCGGTCAACTTTTGATCAACGATCTCACGGTTGAGTTGTTCAAAGCGCTCTTCCACCTGTTCCTTGTTATTCATTTCACGTGAGTTCGTGTAGTTATCGGTTACCGCCTTCACGGTTGTCTGAATGCTGGCTGCCAGTTCAGCGCGTGCATTCGCCAGTGCTTTCTTCTTGGAGGTCACCTGATCCTGGCTTTCGCCGATGGAGTTGGCGCGGAAGTACTTGGTGGTGGTGAAGAACTCCGATCCGGAGCAGGGTACTGATACTTCAGTTTCCCCTTTAGGTGCCTTTTCCTTGCTCTTGCAATTGACCATAAATACGGCACCTGCAAGTAATACTACCAGCGTAGAATACGTGATTCGTTTCATATTAAATTTGAAATTTGGGTAAATTATAAGATGCAATTTAGATACCAAACTAAACGTCGACAGATTGCCGCGACGGTCGCTATTGAAGCACTGTTTCAAGCATTTCCGTCATTCGTTCCTTCTCAAGTGTCTCGATAGCCTTGTTGTAGGCGTCGATGCTGGACTTGTCGTAGTCCAGGCCATATCCCTTGACGCGATCGAGCGTTGTAGCATAGATCTCCTTGCCGTCCTTCAGGGTAGCTACCCGGATCACACCGGTGAGGTAGGTCACATAAATGCTTCCGGTAATCGATCCTTTCTCCGAGTCAGCATGCACATCGAACCACAATTCTGCCTTGTCCTTTTCCGTCGTGAATTCGAAGCCATTGTTTGCCAGCAAGTTCTTGAGCTTATTGGTGATCTGAGCGTTGGATTTGTCGAATCCAAAACTCTTTTCGGTGGCCGTGATGTACACTACGGGACGGTGCACCTGCAACGCGATCTGGGCAGCAGGAACGTTGAACGTGGTGATCAACAGCGAATAGAGCGGCGAAAGACCCGAACCCGCGAGGGCGTTGATATCGAGCTTCACCGCTACGGTTTGCTCGAGTTCGCGTGACCCGATCTTGTTCATGAGAACTTTTGCCTTGCCGGTGTCGTCCGATTTATAAGAGGGGAAAACGTCACCCGATCCTTTTTCAAACGATGCGTTTAGGGGTACGTTGGGTGCAGGTTTGTTACGGTCTTTGTAAGTAACCATCGCGATGGCCGTGGGTGAATCCATGCTGATACGGCGGTTGATCGCAATGTGAGAAGGTTCGGCTCGGACAGCAACGTGGTCCAGAATTCCCTGAATCGATGAGTAGGCCTCATTTACCAGTAGCATCTCGCGGTTCTCCACATTTACCGTAATGGCTTCACCCAGATACTTCTCGACCGACCGGAGACATTGGAAATAGTACGTTATCGCCAGAATGCGATCGCCTGCCGCTTCTGCCGCGCGGGCCTTTACGAAAAAATCAAGCGCCAACGTAGTGGCTGTGCGTCGTTGCTCTTCCTTGATCTGTTTGTATCGCGCGATGGACAGGCGGTAATAGACCCAGTAATTTGCCTCATCCTCCCAGGCATCAACCAGCTCAAATTCTTCGATCTCGTCGGCCGCCGTAGTTTGTATCACTTGCTGATATTGCTCGGTAAGCTTCTGGTTGGTTTCCAGCTGACTCAATATAGACGTGCTGGAAACGTTCACGCGGATCTCGGACACCAGGTCGTCCAGGGCACTCTTCTTGGCGCTTTGGATGTAATTGTTGTTCCCAGACTTAACGCTGTGTCCAATGCCCGTATAATACCCATCCTGGTACGGCGTGGTCTTTAGCCAGGCTGGCTTGAGAGAATCGGGATCCGGGGGCTGCACTTTCGGGCTACAGGCCACCAGCGCAAAAATTAAAAGAAGGGGTATTCTCACAAAATAACCGGTTTCCGGTTTACGTTTGGTTAGAACTACATCCGTGCCAAAAAAAATACGCGGCGCGTGCAAATCTACGGGCCACAAGGCAGGAATGTGGTAGAAGTTAGTCCATTTTTTTTAAATTTAGTTTCGCAACTGAATGAACGTATGAGGAGAGCATTTTGGGGATTGACCATGGCGGCAAGTCTGCTGGCCTGTCAGGAGAAAGAAGAGATCAAAACGGAATTTACCGGTAATGAGTCCGTTTATGCCCTGCTGCAGGCATCCGATTACGACGTTCAGGGTACCGTTACTTTCCGCGAACGACTCGATGGTACGGCATTAATCGATGTTGCATTATCCGGTACGGAGGGAGCTATCGAACATCCGGTTCACCTGCACCTGGGCGATATCTCTGCCCCTAGCGCCAGCGTTGCGGCCTTACTATCGCCCGTGATCGGATCCACCGGAAAAAGTGAAACCATCCTCACCCGTCTGGCCGACGAAACGGCCATCACGTACAAAGAACTTCTGTTGCTAGATGCCTGCGTGAAAATTCACCTTTCTGCGTCGGGCGAGAGCCGCGATATCATCCTTGCAGGAGGGAACATCGGTGCCGCCTCAACGCGCGACATCCCGGGTGGCCGCTCGGGCTTTGCCGTGTGTAAAAGCAATTGAGTAATCAGTAATTACTCCAAGGCTGCCTCAGCACATTGTCGGGCGGTTGGTTTACAACGACCTGTCCCGGCAACCTCACAGGGCCGCCGGCCCTGTGGTCAAATAAAGTCAATCAACCAATCAACCAATAATCAGTCTGCTCCGCCCTTTGATTGCACTTCATAAGAAGTGAACGAGGCACCCAGGTATTCGCGGTTGAGACGAGCGATATTGGTTAGGCTGATGCCCTTGGGACATTCGGCCTCGCAGGCACCCGTTACGGTACACGCCCCAAAGCCTTCAGCGTCCATTTGATTTACCATCTTTTCAGCGCGCTCTTTGCGTTCGGGCTTTCCTTGAGGAAGCAGCGCCAGCTGCGATACTTTCGCGCTTACGAATAGCATAGCCGAAGCATTCTTGCAGGCGGCCACACAGGCACCACACCCAATGCAGGCCGCGGCATCAAACGCTTCGTCGGCAATCTTCTTGGAGATGGGAATTTCGTTCGCATCCGGTACCCCACCCGTATTAACGGAAACATAACCGCCCGCCTGTTGAATGCGGTCGAAAGCCGAACGATCAACCACAAGGTCTTTTATAATAGGAAACGCTTTGGCCCTCCAGGGTTCAATCGTGATCGTCTCGCCATCCTTAAACGTGCGCATATGGAGCTGGCACGTGGTGGTTTGCAGCGGGCCATGTGGACGACCATTGATATACAAGCCGCACATCCCGCAGATACCTTCACGGCAATCGTGATCGAAAGCAACCGATTCTTCACCTTTGTGAATGAGATCGTGGTTCAATACGTCGAGCATTTCCAGGAACGACATATCGGCGGAAACGTTGTTGAGCTCGTAAGTTTTGAACGCGCCTTTCGTATCCTTGTTCTTCTGGCGCCAGATCTTGAGCGTTATCTTCATAGTTACTAATGGCTGCGTGATTACTTGTAGCTGCGTTGGGTCAACTTCACATTCTCGAATATGAGCGGTTCTTTGTGGAGCACTTCGGGCTGGTTGTCTCCCGTATATTGCCAGGCGGATACAAACGCAAATTCGTCGTCTTTGCGGAGGGCCTCACCCTCGGGAGTCTGCGATTCTTCGCGAAAGTGACCGCCGGCGGATTCAGAACGATTCAACGCATCGTCTACCATAAGCTCGCCGAGTTCGATGAAGTCACTGACGCGCCAGGCCTTCTCAAGCTCCTGGTTCAGTTCATTGCCGGACCCCAGCACGTTCACATTCTTCCAGAATTCAGTCTTCAATGCCTGAATCTTGTCTTTTGCCGTTTTCAGACCTTCGGCCGTGCGAGACATTCCACAATAGTTCCACATGATCAATCCGAGCTCGCGATGAAACTCGTCTACGGTCTTTTTGCCTTTTATGGAAAGCAACTGGTTAACCATCCTGGACGCGCTTTGTTCTGCTTCCTTAAACTCGGCGCGATCGACACTTATCCTTTCGTTGGGAAGGCCGGCCAGATAATCTCCGAGCGTATACGGAATCACAAAGTATCCATCCGCCAGACCCTGCATGAGCGCGCTGGCTCCAAGACGGTTGGCACCGTGATCGGAGAAGTTCGCTTCGCCTAATGCATATAGTCCTGGTACAGTAGTCATGAGGTTGTAATCCACCCATAGTCCACCCATCGTATAGTGAACAGCGGGATAAATCATCATCGGCATCTCATAGGGATTGTCGCCGGTGATTTGAGCGTACATATCAAACAGGTTGCCGTATTTTGCTTCAATGGTCTTGCGACCATCGCGCTTGATGGCATCTGCGAAATCGAGGAATACCGCGAGGCCTGATCCTACGCCACGCCCTTCGTCGCACATGTTTTTCGCATTGCGCGAAGCCACGTCGCGGGGAACGAGGTTACCAAATGAAGGATACTTCCGCTCGAGGAAGTAGTCGCGTTCCGATTCAGGAATTGACGATGCGTCTTTCGCCTTGAGGCCTGGCTTGGCAGTCTTAGGCACCCAGACGCGTCCATCATTTCGCAGAGACTCCGACATCAGTGTAAGCTTCGATTGATGATCGCCCGAAACCGGAATACAGGTCGGGTGTATTTGCGTATAGCATGGGTTGCCAAACAGGGCACCCTTTTTATGTGCGCGCCAGACAGCCGTTGCGTTGGATCCTTTGGCATTAGTGGAGAGATAAAAGACGTTGCCATATCCGCCCGTACAAAGCAACACAGCGTGCGCGCTGTGCGATTCGATCTTACCGGTTACGAGGTCGCGTGTGACGATCCCGCGGGCCTTGCCATCGACGAGTACGACATCAAGCATCTCGGTGCGATTGTACATCTTTACTTTGCCACTGGCGATTTGGCGGTTCAATGCCGAGTAGGCACCCAGCAAAAGCTGCTGTCCTGTCTGACCGCGCGCATAGAACGTCCGTGATACCTGCGCCCCGCCGAAGGAGCGGTTGGCCAGCAGTCCGCCATACTCGCGGGCAAAGGGAACACCCTGCGCCACGCATTGATCGATAATACTTACGCTGCATTGCGCCAGTCGATACACGTTGCCTTCGCGCGCGCGATAGTCACCGCCCTTGATCGTATCGTAGAACAGACGATGAATGCTATCGCCGTCATTCTGATAGTTCTTGGCTGCATTAATACCGCCCTGGGCGGCAATGCTGTGCGCACGTCGCGGACTGTCCTGAAAGCAGAATGCCTTCACATTGTAGCCCAGTTCGCCCAGCGACGCTGCAGCAGAAGCGCCGGCCAGTCCGGTCCCCACTACGATAATGTCGTATTTTCTTTTATTCGCCGGATTGACAAGCTTCAGGTTGAACTTATGCTTGGTCCATTTCTCTGCGAGGGGACCTTCCGGGATTTTTGAATCTAGCTTCATATCGCTTCAGTACAGAAAAGATCGTTAGGAAAGGAACATCCAAATGGGAATCAGCGCGAACAATGCGGGTACGATGATTGCAAACGCCCTTCCCACAAACTTGATAATCGGATTGTATTTCAGGTGATTAAGACCAAGTGTCTGGAAGGCACTGGCAAAGCCATGCCAAAGGTGGAACGCCAGCACGCACATGCTGATTACGTAGAGCGCTACATAGGACACGCTTGAATAGGCTTCGTCCACAACCCTGAACAGGTTTTTATACGGCTTACCTTCATAGGTGGCCATATCAATATTTCCCCAGTGCATTTGCGCCCAAAAACCCCGTAGGTGAATGATCAAAAAGATGAAAATCAGCGTGCCCAGGATGCCCATGTTCCGGGAAGTCCAGGCCGAGGAGTTCCTGGTCACGGCATAACCCACCGCGCCACGCGCGTCGCTGTTTATCTTGGTTAGCAGAAAGGCCCACACGATGTGTACGAGGATCGCCGCATAATTCACATAGCTGACCGTCTTGATAAGCGGGTTGCTGGTCATGAATGCCGCGTAAATATTGAATGCCTCCCCCTGATCGTGCTTCAGGAGCTGCAAATTTCCGATAAGGTGAACGATTAGAAAAAGGATGAGAAACAGGCCGGTTATCGCCATCATTACTTTTCTGCCGAGAGTGCTCGTCAGAAGTCTGGAGAACCAATTCATATCAAGAAGTTAGTGCCGTTTTTTGACTGCGGTCAAAATTACTCCCCAGCGCGATTAACACCAAAGGTGGTCGCACTTTATACGGATTCTAAATAGTTGCGGAGGTAAAGGATCCCGTGGCCGGTGTCGAGCAATGCGTCAGAGCAACTCGAACACAGTAATAATCAATACGATCGCCAGGATGGCGACGAATAAGAACCATTCTTTCTTGAAGAAGTTAGCGACTGCATCGAACAAGCGTTTCATTGCTGAATCTGGGTGTTTGACAGTATAGATCCAATAATCAGGCCCGATGTAAACACCATTGACGGCCAACTAATTAGGAAAACCCGTCAAAATGCAAACGGTTTCAGCCAGTACCAGAAAGGACCGCGTGTCCCAGGGATGGAAATAGGAGTCAGGTGGATTGGAGGGCGTTGGGTAGTGGGTTTCGCGCTGGTCAGTCTGAAGACTGGAGGTGGCGGGGCACCAGTCTGAAGACTGGCGCCAACGACGGGCACCAGTCTGAAGGCTGGCGTCAACGACGGGCGCCAGTCTGAAGGCTGGCGCCATCGCGTCAACAACCGCGCAGACAATTCTCATTTTTCAGCTTCTCAATTGCCAATACCACGTTAACTTTACCCCACAACCACTGTTTTATTAATGTATTTGATTTTTGACACGGAAACCACAGGCCTTCCGCACAATAAGTCTGCACCCATCACAGACGTCGACAACTGGCCACGCCTGGTGCAACTCGCCTGGCAGCTGCACGACAGCCGGGGTGCCTTGCTGGCCCAGCACAACCATCTGATAAAACCCGATGGATTTGATATTCCCTACAAGGCCGAACAGGTTCACGGGATTTCGACCAAGCGAGCCACGGAGGAAGGTCGCCTGCTGCAGGAGGTGCTGAAAGTTTTTGTGGACGACCTCACGCGCACGCAGCTTCTCGTCGGACATAATATCG
>DATHKA010000470.1:0-20175 GCA_035489615.1 Chryseolinea sp. | reverse complement strand
CCCGAGTTCTCGGCTGAGGACATCGCGAAGTTTAAGTCTGGTGAGGATCCAGAGCAATTCCCGAACAAACGCCACTATGATGATCTTTTGTCCTCGGGCAGTGGAGTTCAAACCAATCACTACCTCAGCGCGTCCGGGGGTACCAGCAAAAGTTCGTACCTCGTATCCTTTGGTTACCTTAAACAGGAGGGACTTATCGCGGAGACTTTTTTTAAGCGCTACAACATGCGCGTGAACCTTGACAATAAGCTATCTGACAAATTAAAATTAAACGTAATTCTCTCGGCACGGTCCGCAGAAGACGGAGAGCCGACAGCGGTGGACAGAAATCCGGCACTTGGCGTAAAGGGTTTGATTGACTACTCAATAAAGATTCCAAACGGGATCCCGGGTAAAATGTCCAACGGCTATTATGGCAATCAGACAGGGTTTACCGTGGAGGGCTGGATGGACAGTGAATCTTACATAAACACGCGCAATACCGATCTCTATGGCAACGTCTCCCTGGATTACAACATCACCAAATCGCTGAAGATCACGGGTAAGACGGGATACGATTTCAACTTGAGAAAATACGAGATCTTCCGGCCATTATTGGTGGTTGATCAGTTTATCACGCAAGGACCCTCTGAACTCCGGCAACGCAACCTGACGAACGGCTTGTTTACAAATCAGATTTTTGTAAACTATGACCTCCCGATCGGCAGCCACGACCTGCATATGCTTGCTGGTTTTTCGCAAGAAAGCTTCAAGGCGGATTCATTGGAAGCATACCGGGACAATTTTCCTAATAATGCCTTGTATGAGATCAATGCCGGCTCACAGGCAAATCAACAAGCATTCGGATCCGCCTACGAGTGGGCCCTTCGTTCATTCTTCGGCAGGGTCACCTACAATTACAAAGAAAGATATTTATTCGAAGCTAACGCCAGGTACGACGGTTCGTCAAGGTTTCCCGAAGATAATCGCTGGGGCATTTTCCCCTCCCTGTCTGGAGGATGGAGAATATCCGAAGAATCTTTCTTTTCCGTTCCGTGGATGGACGAGCTTAAGCTTAGAGCGTCGTGGGGCAAACTCGGCAATCAGAATATCGGAAACTATCCGTACCAGCAGGTTCTATCACTTGGATTGAATGCGCCTTTTGGTGCGGCGGAAGTGATTTCTCCAGGTGCTGCGGCTACAGTGGTGGCGAATTCCAATATCAACTGGGAGTCTACACGCGTATATGACGTAGGCTTTGATGCAAGTTTCCTGAGTGGAAAACTGAGCTTTACTGCCGACTATTACGATAAATTAACCTCCGGCATACTTTACAACATCACGGCCTCTTCCGTTCTTGGATTGACGCCTTCCGTGCAAAATGCAGGTGTGGTTTCCAATAAAGGTATTGACCTCGATATACGACATCAAAATTCATTAGGTGACTTTTCATATAGCGTTTCCGCTAATTTCTCCTACGTCAAGAACGAAGTGGTCAGTCTTTCCAATGTTGAAAAAGACATCGCTAACGGATGGTTCGTAGGCTCTTCGCTGGCATCAATCTATGGCTATGTGTCAGAAGGACTTTTTGTGGACCAGGCCGATATCGACGGCCACGCTTCCCAGCCACGCACGCCTAAGCCAGGAACGATAAAGTTCAAAGATATAAGCGGCCCCAACGGGGTGCCTGATGGAATTGTCGATGCTGACTACGACCGTAAGATCATCGGTAACAGGTTCCCTAAGTACAACTTCGGCGCTACCCTCAACGCGCGCTACAAAGGATTTGATCTCTCTGTCCTTCTCCAGGGAGTGGCGGGAGTGAACAACATCATCACCGGTTATCAGGGAAATGCATTCATTCAGGGAAGCAATCCGCAGCAATGGATGTATGACGGACGTTGGACGGAAGAAAATCCAGATCCAAAGGCTGTCTATCCCCGGTTATCAATTCTCGGCGGGGGAGAGGAGCAATTCTATCAATCTACATACGTGATGTCCAATGCCTCATACTTTCGCATCAACAACCTGCAACTGGGGTATGCAGTTCCTCAAACGCTCGTTGATAAAATGAAGATGACAAGTCTCAGATTCTACGCCAGCGTCAAGAACTTAACTACGTTCGACCAGTACCGTGTAGGATGGGATCCCGGATCGGGCATTGGGTATCCGCCTGTTCGTGTTTACAATTTTGGTGTCAACCTTTCCTTCTAACAACGTATGAAATCGAATAAAACGAATCCTAATGTCGCCCGCATAATTTTGATAAGCTTGTTTTCGTTCCTTGCGGGATGCGAAGATTTTCTTGACAAACAACCTTTGGATAGTTTGTCGTCCGCCACATTCTGGAAGACCGAGAAGGATGCCATGCTGGCGCTGACCGGGGTCTACTACCTGGAAACCCTTAACGTACCGAACACACAAAAGCAGATCTATTCATTCTGGAACCAGGACACACATCTCCGGCTTCTTGAAGCCACAACCGACAATGGCTTTGAAAAGGATGATGTGGTTACTGATTTTAACAATGGAGATATGGCCTCCTCTCTGGGGGTAATCAGTGAACTCTGGAGAAATACGTATCTCAAGATCGCCAAGTGTAACAACTTTCTTGAAAACATTGATGCCGTCGAAATGGATGAGGCCAAGAAAGCGACGATGAAGGCTGAAGTGATGGTCATCCGTGCGTTTGATTACTTTAATCTTTCATTTTACTGGGGCGATGTGCCACTCGTTACAACAGTGCTTTCGGTTGATGAGGCAAACAACGCCACCCGTACACCAAAATCGGAGGTCGTTGCTTTCGTATCCAATGAATTACAGACTGCGCTTGCCAATCTCCCGGTGATACGCCCCGACAACGAACGTGGAAGAATGACAAAAGGTGCGGCGCTGGCAATTTTAGGAAGGCTCCAAATGGCGGAACACCTCTGGCCGGAAGCTAAAGCGACTTATAAGCAGATCATTGACCTCGGCGCGTATTCGATAGATCCGAGATTTAAGGAGCTCTTTCAAGAATCCGGCGAAACCAGCAACGAAGTCATTATGACCAGTGTTCGCATGCAGGATGTGTATGGTACTTCCATGCCGTTGAGCTGCCTTGGTTTCACGTGGGGAGGGTTTCATCACTTTAGTCCCTACAATGAACTTGTCGAGGACTTTGAATGTATCGATGGAAAACCGATCAACGAATCTCCTCTCTATAACGTAGACAATCCTTATGTAAACCGGGATCCCCGGCTCCTGGCATCCTTCTTCGTTGACCGGGTAACAAGGTTCAAAAATGTGTTATATGTTTCTCATCCGGATTCATCGGCAACGGTCTATCCCGATCAGCTGACACGGCGGCCCTGGAGCGGTTATGCATTAAAGAAATTTGCCGACGAGGGATTCAGTGGAAACGTCAGATCGTATGGTGGTGATTTTGTCATGGTCCGATACGCAGAGGTCCTGCTAAGTTACCTCGAAGCCAACATCGAGACCGGAAGTGTCACGCAAAGTGTGCTGGACGAAACCATCAATCTCGTTCGTGGCCGTGCGGCAGTAGGGATGCCCCCGGTCACCGAGACCGATATTTCTAAGTTAACCACGATCCTGAGAAGAGAGCGGAGGGTTGAACTCGCCTGGGAAGGACTGCGACTTTATGATCTATTCCGCTGGCGCATCGCCCACATTAATCTCAGAAGCCGTGTTCACGGTATGAAGTTGTGCACGAAGGCGCAGGCCCCCAGCTATACGAAATTTGTCGTCAATGAAAATGGATATTACTTCTGTGAAGAAACGTATTTCCGCGAAAATGTAGATTACCTGTGGCCTGTTCCGCAATCTGAAAGAGACATTAACCCCAAGCTCACACAGAATCCTGGCTACTCCGGCGGATCGTAGAATACTGCGACGATCGGACCCGGATATTACAAAAAGGAAATGTACAATAAAGGACTGCTGAAGAACGGATCCTGTATTGTACATTTTGTTCTGTAAAGGGTCAGCGTAGGGAGGCATATGCTCCTTATAAATCAAATAAATTCTATTGCAGAAACTGATCTCATACTAAATTCAAATGCGCAATCAATTTGTGTTATTGGCTACAATCGTCCTGATCGTCGCGTCGGCGTGTGACCATAAGAATGCGAACCCCTTACAAACGCCAGGGCAGAACGTCACAACCGATGTCTGTGTCTATGGGGCTACGGCGTCTGGTATCATGGCGGCTATTGCGGTCAAAAAAGCAGGACGCCGGGTGGTCATTGTTGAACCAAGCAAGTGGGTGGGAGGCATTCTTGGATCCGGCATAAAGCCCATTCAGGACTGTCCGAATTTTGCTGCTGTGGGAGGCGCGACGCGCGCAATTATGAAAAAGCTTGGCCTGAAGAATCCACCACCGGACATAACCGATTCTTTGATTCGGAAGGAAATGAGCAATATGAGTCCGGCAGGAATACGAGAAGATTTTCTTGCGTTGCTAAAGGAGAATGAGATAGAAGTTATTTATGATCACAGGATCCAAAGGACTGTTAAAGAAGGCCCCAAAATTGTAAATGCTTTATTCGACCTGGCTCCTTTTGATACGCTTGGCTGTCCGATTCCCGACGCCGTTGCATTCGAAGACCTGACCGTGAAGGCCGACATATTTATCGATGCCAGTTATGAAGGTGAACTCATGGCCCGATCCGGCGTTTCGTATATGACCGGAAGAGAATCGAGTGTGGATTATCACGAACAAAATGCGGGCGTACGCGAGGCTACTAACCTGACTCCGATCGATCCTTACCTGGTGCCGGGAAATAAAGAGAGCGGCCTCCTTCCGTTGATCCAATATGATCACGGCTTGCCTGTTGGATCCTCCGACTACTATACACAGGCGTATAACTTCCGCTTTTATGTGACATCAGAACCTGAACACCGTGCTGCGATCGCCCCGCCGGCGGATTATTCCCCCGATAATTATGAACTGGTCGGCCGATACGCGGAATACCTTGCGAAAAAAAATGATCAAAATAAAGAAACACTTTTCGAAGAGTTGCGCAGTATCTTTCCTGGCTGGTTAAACTCAGGAGAGTATAACTACCAGCGCAATTCGCTGATCACTATGGCACCCGTTGGCGTAAGCCAGCTATACATCGACGGCGATTACGCAACCAAGGCACGTATCTGGAAATATCATCAGGATTATCTTCGTGGCCTACATGAGTTCATGAGCACGGATCCAAGAATACCGGAGGAATTCAGAAGGCAAACCGCCGCCCTCGGGCTGGACAAACGTCATCATCCCGACACCCAGGGCTGGCCGCATCAGCTATACATTCGCGTATCCAGGCGAATGGTGGGACTGTACACCATCAAGGCAGATGATGTTTATAATAAAACAACCATCGACGATCCCATTGGTCTGGCCCAGTATGGCATCGATACTTATCCTTCAAGGCGCATCGCCGTCGAGAAGGAGGGAATTATGTATGTCGCACTCGAAGGTAAAATGTTCATTGGTGGAAGTAAAGGTCCTACGAATGTTCCTTACCCTATTGCGTACCGCTCCATCGTGCCACATAAGGATGAATGCACCAACCTGCTCGTACCAGTTTGTTTTTCAGCCACACATCAGGGATATGCGTCCGCGCGTATGGAACCCGTATTCATGATATGTGGTGAATCCGCAGGCATCGCCGCAGTTCAGGCCCTGAACGAAGGCCGTGCAGTTCAGGATATCGACCGCGCCGCGTACAGGAAGTTGCTTCAAGATGCCGGCCAGTATCTCCAGTGGCCTACACCGGCAACGGATAAGCTATAGTCTCGCGGGTGAATACCAGCCAACGCCATACCCTGCGCAGTATGGAATAAAAAACGTGGACTGTCCCGGCGCTGGTTGTAAACGTAAAACCACATTTACATTATTATGAAAATTGTCATCCCCGTTATACTCCTCGTTCTTGTTATTTATCATACACCCACATTCGCGCATGGCAACGGTACCCCTACACGTATTCACGCCGACGTTTGTGTTTACGGAGCAAGCGCGGCAGGTATCTTTTCCGCCGTTGCTGCCGCCCGCGAAGGTTATTCGGTTGTCATCGTCGAGCCCATACAGAAGATCGGCGGATTGCTGGGGTCCGGGTTTCGCATGCAGCAGGATGCTCCGACAGGCGCACACCTGGGCGGTCTCACGGGTATTCATTATATGAAAGATATTTCACAGCCGCCGTTGAAACATTATCAGGCTGCCAGTCATTTTAACATCAATACCCTTCAGGCCCTCATGGATCAATACGGTGATCGAATCAAGGTCCAAACCAATCACCGGGTGACTGAGGTGAAGCTTTCGAAGGGGAAGATTACAGAAGCCGTTTTTGAATTCGCGCCTCCTGGCGAAAACGGCGTACCGTCTTCCCGGCGTGCATCGGATGACTTCCTCTATGTCACGGCCGAAATATTTATCGATGCCAGCTACGAGGGGGACCTAATGGCCCTTTCCAAAGTGTCTTATCGGGTAGGCAAAGAATCCAAAACAGAGTATGGTGAATCGCTGGCCGGTACGGTGATCAGCAGGACATTCCCGGGAGTAGATCCCTATGTCGAAAAAGGAAATCCCAAAAGCGGTTTGCTTTCCTGCATCACGGCAGATCCGGCGGGAAAAGACGGAGATGCCAGCCGGTTCTTCATGGGATACAATTTTAAACTGGCATGGGAACCTGATCCCCAAGAAAAAAACACGGGACCGGCCATTACAGCACCGGCGACAAAAAATAAAGATGTTTATGAATTGCTTAAACGTTATAAAGAAGCCGGATATAAGCTATCGTGGCCGAATGAGAACTTTGATCGCAATGAGTTGATGACAGGCGCCCTTCCCGGTATGCAACTTGGTTACCCCGATGGAGACTGGCCAACGCGCGCCAGGATATGGCAGGGGTTTATCGATCACGTGAAGACCCTCACAGACTTCTCAGGAACGAAGCTTCGGTTTATCGCGGGAATCAATGAAGATACAAATGGATGGCCGTTTCTGTACATTCGGGGCGGACGGCGAATGGTAGGCGAATACGTGATGACGCAACAGGATATTCAATTGCAGACACAACCTTCTACACCGATCTGCCTGGGATACTACAAGATCGACATCTACCCCAACCGTTTGGTTGTTTTAAACGATGGTACGCTGGCTCATGAAGGAAATGTATTTGTGCTGGCTTCTCCAGGACCATATCAGATACCTTACGGGGCCATCATACCGAAGAAACAGGAATGTCAGAACCTGATAGTTCCACTTTGTATGTCCGCCAGCCATGTCGCATACTCCTCGATCCGTATGGAGGCCACGTATATGGTAATGGGAGAATCCGCAGGCATCGCAGCAGCACTGGCCCTAAAGCAAAAAAAGGCAGTTCAGGATATTGATCGAAACATGCTGACATCAATGCTGAAACAAAACGGTCAGATCCTGAAGTGGGATGGTCAGGGATATCAGTTGGGATGGCGTTCTAATATTTTCGGTACACCGCACAAGGAGACGACACGCTGGGAAACCAACCCCGAGGAATATACGAAGCATCCTGTGAATACTTTGTGGAAGTGACACACTACCGGATGCCTGATTGGAATTAATTTGAGGAGCAGAATCAATTTGCCGCTATGGAACACGAAAAACGATCTACGTCGCCTGGTAACAATCGGAATATCATAACCATGGCGTTGGCCTTCACGGTCTTTGTCCTGGGAATAGCGGGGTCCGCAAAGTCTCAGGATGCCCGCCAGCTCAAGGATATTGTCTATGCCCGTGTGGATGGAAAAGACCTGGCACTCGACCTGTATGTGCCTGCCGGGGTCAAGTCCCCATCGCTGGTAATCTGGGTTCATGGAGGGGCATGGCGATCCGGTTCGAAAGCGAAGGTTCCGAAAGCATTTTTCGAAAATGGCTTTGCCGTCGCCAGCCTTGATTTTCGCCTGTCAACGGAAGCCCGTTTTCCGGCTTCGGTCCATGACATAAAAGCGGCGATACGCTTTCTGCGGGCAAATGCCAAAACATATGGCTATCGCAGCGACTCGATTGTTATTGCTGGCGATTCATCCGGCGGACATTTAGCAACGCTTGTCGGTGTAACCAATGGAAACAAGGAGCTCGAAGGCACTGTCGGCAACAACCTGGATCAATCCTCCGACGTCCAGGCGATAATCGATTATTTTGGAGCGTCAAACCTGACGACCATTCTTTCTCAATCGACCCCGCATGGGCTCAGTGTTCGAAAGCCTGCGCTCGAACTCCTCCTGGGCGCATTGCCTGAAAATGCAAAAGCGCTCGCTGAATTGGCCAGCCCCGTCTTTCATATAGACCGGAATGATCCGCCACTCCTGGTTGTCCACGGCGACCAGGATCCACAAATGCCGATCAATCAGTCACATGAACTGGAAGGAAAATATAAAGAGCTGAATCTTGATTTCTCGTTCGATGTCGTTCACGGTGCGGCGCATGGCGGCGAGGTGTTCTATTCGGGAGTGTACCTGGAACATGCGCTTGCATTCATGCACCGTACGCTCGGCAGATAACCTGTCACGTCATTTGGCTGCCGTGCATACCGTCCTGTTTTCAAAATGGCCGATGCCCGTTAAAGTTCCTTTTGATGTCGACTGCCTGGATGAGTATCTGATAAACTTTGCATAACTTTCCGGTTAAGAGAATCTGAACTGCCTGGTGTGGCGGGGGTCCGCACCATCAAAGCTAGTTCCATAAGCCAACCTGATGAGTCAGGAAGTCCAATCCTTCGTTCAGCTTTTGTTCATTGGGGTGATCGCCCTATTTCCGGTGGTCAATCCGGTTGGAACGGCCTTTATAGTCATGCCGTATTTCGATAAGCTCACCAATGCCGAGCGGAGACGTGCTGTGATGAAAATTACCTTCTACGCTTTTTGCATCTGCACCGTAACGCTTTTTGCGGGTCATTGGATCCTTGAGCTATTCGGTCTCACGATTCCCGTCATCAGAACGGCCGGTGGTATCATGATATGCAAGACCGGCTGGGAATTTCTTTCCGATAAAGCGGAACAACGAGAACAAATTCAGGAGGGCGCCGACGCGTCTGAAGCCACGCGCACGAATATCGATGACAAATTATTCTATCCGATTACTTTCCCCATTACAACCGGGGCTGGTACGATTTCAGTGTTATTCACGCTCAGTGCACACAGTGCCAATAAAGCCTTAAGCCATTACCTGATCAACTCCGGCGCCATCCTGCTGGCAGTCCTCTTCATGTGTGTACTGATTTATGTTTTCTATTTTAATACCAAATTGTTTGTGCGTTATCTCGGATCGTCGGGCGAAAAGATCCTGAATCGCATCATGGCGTTTCTAATTTTTTGCGTAGGACTCCAGATTGCCGCTTCCGGGATCATGGGACTATTTGAAATGAAAACTCCTGCACTCTGACATGTAGACATCTATTGGGCAATTTCGGGAACGCGCCTTCCGGAATTGGGAAGATTTCCTGAGAAGAACCCGATTCTGGTCAACAAACCCGGAATTGCCTTGCTGGCACGGTATTGCCGATAGTCCCTGCAAAGACCCCCGCCATGAAACTAGATTTTGGATTTTACTTCCGCATGCTGATCTGCACCGCGGTACTGTGTTCCCTGGTCTACGGACTGGGCGCCAAGGCCGTGGAAACCCAGGCACCCCTCACTTTCGGAATGCTGGCATCGGTGATGATCAGCATCGGAGGGATGATCAAACACCTCCCGGCTGCAGAAACCAGTACGATAACGAAATAGACACTGACGAACTAAAACCCTTATTTTTTCAACTTAATTCCGTCACGCTTTTTAAACTCGGTCGCAAAATCCTGCCTCCTGAAAAGGGCAGGATTTTTTTGTTTCTGCATCGTTTTCGATGAACTGCCAAAAAAAAAGCTGTAGCCATAGAGTTACCCGTGTAGCCGTTGGGTTATGTATCCGCGCCGATGGTTCTCGGATAGCCATTGGGTTGCGGATCGTGTATAAAGCGTGGAGGCTTTTCCGGGAAATGGAATCATCGGTAGTAGAAGCATCCCGATTCGAGACATATACTAAGTAAAAACGTTGAAATTAACGTGAATTCGCACTTCAGGCACGTGGCACATTATTTACAATAGGATAGATATCAAACCAATTAAAAAAAGAGATTATGAAACCAACTTTTCTAATGTTCTTCTTCCTCATGGTTGTTTCGGCAACAGTATTTGCAGGCTTGTATGTATACTTCCAGCCACTGGTTGAAAAGAATGCGCTCGCTTTCTCTGTCGGCCTGGTGGTGATCATGGTCATCGGGATGTTCGGCATGATGCACAGCATCATCAACGGAACTACGATAGAAGAAAAGAAATTGTACTAAAAGCATCTGAGGCATACTCGTTCGCACCGACGCCTCAGCATGCTCCCGCCGAAAGGCGGATACATCACCGCAGCAGCAGAACACCGCTCAGCCGGTCAATCAACGACACTATCCTCTAGGCCCTCTCGAAGAAGGCCATGAGGATTGTTTCGTTTTAGGCAGTTGCGGGCAGTTGGTGCTGGCCGTTGGCTGGCCGCTGGCGCAAGTCTTCCCAGGTTGAGTGAGGAGTTGTAGTCACGGCCGTTGGCGCAAGTCTTCCCGGGTTGAGTGAGGAATTTGTAGTCATTTGGAGGGAGACTTGTGCATACTCTCATCTGAGCGATGAACCACATCAGTCTTCAGACTGACGTTGAATTTCAAGCCAGTCTGAAGACTGTGATGGACTCATCTCCAGAAACGTGGCGGGCACAAGTCTCCCTTCAAACGACTACTAAATTCAAATTCGCATAGGAAGACTTGCGCCAACAACGTCCGCATAGGAAGACTTCACGCCAACAACTTCGCCCGAAGACTTGCGCCAACAACTTCGCCCATCATACGAAGACTTGCACCGACGACTGCAAGTTGGCAAATTGGCATAGCATCCAGTAGAAAGTTATGTGCGGTGACGCGGAAGAGACATTGGGACATGGCCAATCAACCAGGAGACGCAAGATCATTCATATTGATATGGATGCCTTCTACGCCTCGGTGGAACAACGCGATAACCCGGCCTACAGAAATAAACCAATAGCCGTAGGAGGCATGCCAACGGGTCGGGGAGGAGTGGTGGCAACCGCCAGCTACGAAGCGAGAAAGTTCGGCGTTCGTTCAGCTATGCCATCACGTCAAGCCAAAGATCGATGCCCCGATATCATTTTCGTACGACCGCGATTTGAAGCGTATAAGGCTGTCTCTCTTCATGTGCGGGAGATTTTTAGCCGGTACACAGACCTTATAGAGCCGCTATCACTGGACGAAGCTTACCTCGACGTGACTGAAGACAAGCTCGGAATAGGCTCGGCAATTGATATCGCACGTCAGATTAAGGAGGCCATCTGCACTGAACTCCAGCTAACAGCATCTGCCGGGGTCTCTGTGAACAAGTTTGTCGCGAAGATCGCGTCAGACATGAACAAACCGGATGGACTGACGTTCATTGGCCCGTCGAAAGTCGAGTCGTTCATGGAATCCCTTCCGGTTGAAAAATTTTTCGGAGTGGGAAAAGTCACGGCGACGAAGATGAAGCGCCTGGGATTGTTCACCGGTAAAGATCTCAAGAAGCTTTCGCGCGACCAGTTGAAACAGCACTTTGGAAAATCTGGTGCATTCTTCTACGACATCGTGCGCGGCATTGACGAACGCCGGGTGACTCCCCATCGCGAAACGAAATCAATTGGCGCGGAAGATACTTTTGAAGTCGACCTCAGATCAATAGACGAGATCAATGAAGAGTTGGACCGTATAGCCGTGATCGTTTCGGATCGTGCCGTAAAAAAGAAACTCATGGGCAGGACGATCACCGTCAAGATAAAGTTTCATGATTTTAAACAGATCACCCGATCGAAATCATCCGCAGAAGCCTTCTACGATGAACAAACGATCAAGCAGCACACCCGCGAAATTCTACGTGCGTTAGACCTGGACGACAAGCGGGTGAGGCTTGTCGGCGTGACGTTATCAAACTTTGACCAGGGGGATGTGGCAGCTGCCGATGAGGGATTTCAGTTGCCTTTGGGCCTATAGGTGACCGGTTCGCCCGTCGCAGCGATCAGCCCGTTGCTATAACTGACCAGGTCCTTTAAAGATTGCTCATCATCGAAGTTCGTCTGGTGCTCGCGAATGAAGTCCTGTAGCTGCTCCTTGTTTTCAGCAAACGCCTTCAGGAAACCGGAACGGTTCGCGCGGAATACAGCATCGCGAGGGCCAACAACATAAAACTCTGATTCGACGATGTAAACCATATCCTGGTTGGTCACCACGCTTTCGCCCACACGCCTGGTTGAGACCGTTGAACCCGGCGAGACGGTAGACATACCGTAGCCATTGTAAACCATCATGTCGCGGCGTTCTATTTTCCACCGTGTTCGTGTAGCGAGGTTGTAGTTTTCGTCGCGGGAGTGCAAATTGAAGTATCCCTCCCTAAAATGGTGGTAGAAAATATCCTGACCAATTCGGACATACTTAAAAATGTTGCTCTCTTCCGGGATGAAAAGTGTGTCGCCATTCTGATCAATGTATTGCATGACCTCAAGTAGTGTATTGTAATTGAGCAGAAGCACGTCGGAGCGCTTTCCCTGCGGATAGAATACCTGACCTTGCCGAAAATCCGGGAAATAAAATTGCTGCACGCGTGGAATAACTTCAGAAGCCTCTTGTCCTGTGCGAACCATAAACTCTTCCGTAGCTTGCGCCAATGCAGTTGCCTGAACGAAACAGGCAATCAAGATGATGAGCGACTTTTTCATAGGAGCGGGGCTAAGATGAACGGACAGTCGACAATACTAAAGTTAACGATCCTGGACCAACTTTGTACTGCCTACCTATGAAAAACGGTTTAGAGGCAACGAAACGGTATGAACAAACGATCCAATTTGTTTCTCGGATAGCCGGAAAATGCCAAAATTGGTTCGGTTATCCCCCATGCCTGTGAATAAAACTCGTGTAACCGGTCCTCTGCTAGTGCTTGCAGTAGGCTTTCTTTGTGGATGCTGCAATGCTAAGAAAAAGGATAGGATTGATTTGGCGATACCCGCGTTTGTTGCGGAGACGGCCGTTTCTGATTTTGGAAGTTACGATCCAGTGTTTACGGTGGAGCATCTGCCGAACGGAATTATCAAAGTTTTGGTGAGTGTCGATCTCGAAGACACGTTGCAGCTCGACGATTGGAAGGTCTCCCTTCGTCCGTCGTTTAGCCCCACGTTCCACTGGGCGCCACACCTTGCGCCGACCTCCGATCATATCATTGCGCAGCACGTATTTCGTGCACCCACACTGGTGGTAAGCGATTCAAACCACTACCTCGCTGTGATACCGGATCTTGACCTTATCGGCACGACTGGAGCGCCCGCCTGGTACATAGACCTGGATGCCACGACGAACACGTTGTCGCTGGGCATCAGTAGAAGCGTTGTGAGGGAGCACGTGCTATTTCGCCGGGTGCCAGGCCAGAAGATAGCCCCTGGGCCCTTTCGGTTCGGATTTTATGTGATGACCTCAACAGACAAGAAGGTGCTCTCCGATCCCTGGCGGATGCCGCTGGCGTTCATGTACGACAAATGGTTTAGTCCCCTGGCCAGCAAAGGACAGCCCGTGCCCGGCGATATGGAGCCCTACGTGAAGCACGCCTATCGATGGGCATTCGAAACATGGGCCAGCCAGGTATGGCAGGAATTTTCGGTGAACGGCCGGCGTGTAGGGGCACCGGTATTCATCGTAAACGTGACACAAAGTCCTAACTATCCAGGGCCCGTTAATGAGCGCGAGTTTCGGTCCGTATGGAATCAGGCCTGGTTCAGCTCGCTTCGTTCAGCCTCCGGACTATTTCGATACGCCCGCCGCACAGGCAACGATGAATGGATGCATAAGGCACGCATGACCAAAGAGCTTGCGTTGGCGTTTCCCCAGAATCATGGACTTTTCAACTCCGTAATGGGAACTGAAATGGAGAACGTGTCCGATCAGGGCCAAACCGTTGCCAGGTCGAAGGGATGGTCAACGCTATACTTCGGCAACTCAAACCGAAATCCGGTCAAAGCGTGGCAGTCTGCCCGCGAGGCACCATACCACATCCTGGACATGAGCTGGACAGCCTACCTCATGCTCCAGTGGCATCTTGAGCTCGAACGCGATCCTCGCCTGGTATCCTATGCCAAGCGATATGCGGATCGGTTACTGGACCTTCAGGATAGCGCAGGTTTTTTTCCCGCCTGGCTCGACCAGCATACTCAAGCCCCTTTGCCGTACCTAATGCAGTCGCCGGAATCTTCGATGTCAGTGACGTTCCTGCTCAAAATGTACGAGGTCACCAAAGACCCCAGATACCTCAATGCCTCAACGAAAGCGATGCAGGCAATCATAAGGCACGTGATCCCTGAAGGGCAGTGGGAAGATTTTGAGACGTATTGGTCATGCAGTCGCGTCCTCGATAGTTTGGTGGGTAAGAAAATTGCGCGCAATGACGCGTTCAAGCAAAATACGTTGTCGATGTTTTGGACAGCCGAAGCGTTGCTGAATATGCATGCAGCAACAGGAGACTCAAGTTACTTACGCACGGGACAGCGTGTACTGGATGAGTTGCTGATGTATCAGGCAACCTGGCAGCCACCGTTTATTCCCATACGTGCACTCGGTGGCTTCGGTGTAATGAATGGCGACGGCGAATGGAACGACTCGCGTCAGAGTCTTTTTGCTGAGTTGATTATCCGATATGGCAGTACACTGCAGTTGCCCGAATACATCCAGCGGGGCAGTGCAGCGCTTAAAGCATCGTTCGTCATGATGTATTGTCCGGAGAATCCGGAAACAAAAGAGCAATGGGAAAAAGTATATCCTTTTTTCAATGAAAAGGACTACGGGTTCATGATGGAGAACTATGGACATGGCGGTGAAACGAATGCGGAAGGGCTCGGTATTGGTGAGTTTACCATTTACGATTGGGGAAACGGCGCGGCGGCCGAAGCATACAACAGGATCGTCGATCATTTCGGTGCGGCAGTTTTTGCTCCCGGAAAGCCATAATTATAAGGCGATCAACTACGATGATGCTGTGCTCTTGCCAGTGGCCACGAATGCTGCTCAATATTAAGTTCGTTCTGAAATCAGGGGTGTATGATAAATGTTTCTCGATGTAAGCAAGACGACATACAGGGACTTCGAACGCTTTTCCTGAATGAAATGAAGGCCCAGTTCATACACGATAAATGTCACCTGTATGGCTGGTCAGACGACTATTTGTTCCGTGTTGATGGCATTAGCGTTGGATACGGTTGTATTTGGGGGATTGACCGCAGGCAGGATCGCGATACTATTTTTGAATTCTTTATTCTGCCAGGGTATCGACATCACCAAAGGTTGTTTATGCAGGAACTGATTCGCGTTTCAGGAGTGACCAACCTGGAGTGTCAGACGAACGATCCAAACACTTCGAAAGTGTTTTTTGAAAACGCGACTTGTATTGAGGTACAGTCGATACTATTCAACGACTCGTTTTCAACCCATTGGTCGATACCGGGGCTGAAACTCGAAAACAAGACAAGCGCTCAAGAGCTGTCGCGGGAACTCAAGCTCGAATTGACGATGCAAGATGATATAGTAGGATCAGGCGGACTTATGTTAAACTACAATCTTCCATTTGCCGATGTGTATGTCGACGTCCCCGAACTTCACCGAAGGCAAGGATACGGTTCGTTCATCGTACAAGAGGCTAAACGCATGGCCTACGCAATGGGCCGCGTACCCGCTGCCCGTTGCCGCGTTTCCAATATTATCTCGAAAGGTATGCTCAGCCGCGCCGGCTTTCGTCCCTGCGGTTATTGGCTATTGGGGAAAGTACTACTGCGTGACCCGGCCTTGGTTGCAGGCAAGATGCCTCCGGTGCCTTAAGGCAATGAAATCGCGAGGGCAGGTTGATCGTCTTTCCTTAATCAGGCAAGATTTTCACCATAACATCCTTGTAATAAACTTTGCTCTTGGGATCGTGCCCCTGCAGCGCAACCGTGCCGGTCCGGATCCTCGCGGGATCTTTTTCCGTGTATTCATTGATGATCTTGTCGTTCACCTTTACGGTCACCTTGTCGCCATTTACGATGATGTGTTCAGTGAACCATTCATTGTCATTGGCCGGAGCAACCTTCACGTCCTGGAGTGCGTACACGCTTCCCGTTTTACGCCAATCGGTGTGCGAGTTGTTGACCTGGATTTCGTATCCTTTAGAGGGCCAGCCGTCGGCCTGGAATTCGGTATGCACGAAAATTCCTGAGTTGGAACCAGGCGTTGTCATTACCTGGGCTTTAAACTCAAAGTTCTTGAAGTTGTGATTGCCTACTGGACCCTCGTAAAACAGGTGGGCCCGTTCGCCAAATACGACGATTGAACCGTCTTTCACGGAGAAGGTTTCCGGATGCTCGCTAATTTTCCAATTGTTAAGTGATTTACCATCGAAGATGGTCACCCAACCTTCGGCGGGCGCTTCGCTTTGTTTCATGCTGGTGAACATCAGTAGTGCCAGTGCCATGAAGCAGGTGAGACGGAGTGTTTTCATAGGATGCGTGGTTTGAGAATAAATATAACAGTAATTGCCCGCATGCCACAGCTATTTGATGACCGGCAATTCGTCGGGGGTAATGCACCCATGCCCCCTACTTTGTCCAGGTGTATTTTTTCCATGCATGGTTGACTGGAACAGCGCGCGACCTTCTATATTCGTCATTGGGCAACTCCCTGCCCTGTAAAACAGACTACCTATGAATCGCTCCCCTCGCCACGTTCTGCTCTTAGCTGTTGCCCTGATGGCAAGCGTCCAACTATCAGCGCAGGAAGACAACGCCGATAAAGTCGCTGCAAAGGGTGCTACACCTGTAAGAGCGGGAACCGGCTATGCATTTACGGAGGGCCCGGCAGTCGACAGCAAGGGGAACGTTTATTTCACAGATCAACCTAATGACCGCATTTTCAAATGGTCGACGAACGGGAAGATTGAAACCTACCTGGAAGGCGCCGGACGTTCAAACGGTCTGTACCTCGACAAGGCCGGCAACCTATGGAGCTGTGCCGATGCGAATAATGAACTTTGGAAAATAGATAAGGACAAGCAGCACACCGTTATGGTCGCCAACTTCGAAGGGAAGAAGTTTAATGGTCCCAACGACTTGTGGATCGACCCCCGCGGCGGAGTCTATTTCACTGACCCATTTTACAAGCGCGACTATTGGACACGCACGGAACAGGAGATCGAGCGACAGGATGTTTATTACCTTACTCCCGATGGCAAGACGGTAAGCATTGCGGCAACAGACTTCATGCAGCCAAACGGGATTGTCGGCTCTGGCGACGGGAAGCATTTATATGTGGCCGACATCCGCGGAAAAAAGACTTATGTCTTTGATATACTTGCCGACGGTCGCCTCGGTGAGCGCAAACTATTCACTGAAATGGGGTCTGATGGCATGACCATTGATAGCGAGGGGAACCTTTACCTTACCGGCAAGGGCGTAACGGTGTTTGACCGGCAAGGCAGGCAGATTGGCCATATCGCAATCGACGAGCCCTGGACCGCCAATGTTTGTTTCGGAGGAAAGGATCGAAAGACGTTGTTTATTACGGCATCGAAGTCGGTATACACCATGAAGATGAAGGTGAAGGGCGCTAACTAGTTGGTTGCGGTAGAGTCACTCGGAACGCCGCGTCTTGCCAGGGCGAGTGAGCCCGGTTCAAACGTAAGATTGCCGGCTCTAACCGGTTTTACATACGTGACATTTTCGTCTTTGCCTTTCTTGGGCAGGGCTACCGAAAGCCTGAAGAATGGCGTTACAAACGCTATTAACAGGAAGGTCGCCAGAATGATCTTTACAGCACGGAAATCCATAGGGGTCAATTTTTAACCTCTATGCAATATTTCGTGAAAGGTAACCACGGCCTCACCCCCTTTGTTCAGGGGGGTAGCGATTCCGGTTAGCGTCATTTTTGGGCGTACATCGATAACAACCGCGCAGTCAACGCTTTGGCGCCTAAAGCAGTCAGCCCAAAATATTATCTTCGATAACGATCGCCGTTGACTTAACTGGTATTGATCGTATGGCACGGGACAGTATCAACAATATTATCTGCGATAACATCCTCAGGAAGTTTGATGGACACAAATCCATCTCAAGGGCCAAAATGCGCGATACCAAGTTTTATTCGAACATCGATGCTGACTGGGAAGTTGTGGAGCGACACATTGATTTTCTGATTCATGACCGTACGTTAAAAGAAGACGACGCCACGCTCTCGCTAACCAACAAGGGATGGTTTATGCTGAACCACGCCGAAAAGGTTGGCTATGTAGCCCAAAAGATAGACGATGTCCAGTGGCGGAAAAGCGAAGGCGATACACGAACCGTGGTTCGCGTCACGATATTCGTGGCGGCAGGAGTAACCATTCTCTGGGTTCTCCTCAGGCTAATTTCCCTGCTGGCACGGTGACGACCTTACTTGCCGGCAGGCAATGCAAAACTCATCACATATCCTGCGGGATGCTCTTCTGTACCGGAAACGGAGATAGCAACGTATTGACGCCCGCCGCTCCAGTAGGTACACGGTGTCGCGTTGCCAATTGCCGGCAGGCTTGTTTCCCACAGTAACTTTCCATTGTCCTTGTCGTAAGCGCGGAACATCTTATCGCGGGTTCCGGCAATGAATACCAATCCACCTGATGTGACGATCGGTCCGCCATAGCCTTCGGCACCCGTTATGAGGGTCGAATCCAATTGCCACTCAGGATGATTGCCAATAACCGTTTTCCATGCGTAATCCCCTGTGTTCAGGTTAATAGCGTTCAAGGAACCCCAGGGTGGCCTGATCGCGGGGTGGCCATCGATGTCATTGAAATGTGTGAAAGGCGTAATATTCAGGTAGACAGTAGCCGTATCGTTGACACTGCCTGTTTGTCCCTGCAGGTTGCTGTGGATTTCAAAGATGTCAGCCTCTTTCTGTGAAGACCTTCCTTTGTTTTCGTAAAGGAAAGCGATAACGTCGTCAACCCGGGTGTTCAATAGAGCACCAAATGCAGGCATGCGGCTCTTGCCCTTATCGATGATGGTGCGTGCTGCGTCGACAGGCATTCTGGTGGTCAGGTCTGCCAGGGAAGGATACATCGGCGGGTCACCGCGTCGATCCCTGCCGTGACAGCCGGTGCAGTAGGTATTGTAAATTGCCTTGCCACGGAAGTAGGGCGTTGTTGCCTTCTCGTTTTCAGCCTTCTGCACCGGCTGCAGCACGTCGATCTCCGGCGAGTCGTTGGACTTAACATAAAGCAGGCCCGTTTCTTTGTCGAAGGCGCCGCCTCCCCAATTGGAACCACCCCGCGTACCGGGTATCATCAAGGTACCGCGCGTGTCTGGCGGCGTATACATTCCTTCATAGCGCAGACCGCGAAAACGTTTTACCAACGAGTCGTGTGCGGCCGGCGTGTAGCCGGTCAGATCTTCTTCGGTCATGTTCTGCCGCGCATAGGGCAGGGGTTGCGATGGAAACGGTTGCGTGGGCCAGGCCTGCTCGCCGGGAATGTGGGACACGGGTACGGGCCGCTCCTCAACAGGAAACAAAGGCAGCCCTGTTTCACGATCGAGAACAAACAAGAAACCGGTCTTTGTGGTTTGAGCCACGGCATCCACCATTTTCCCATCGCGCTTGATCGTGATCAGGTTGGGGGGCGCTGGCAGGTCATAGTCCCACAGGTCGTGATGTACCGTCTGAAAGTGCCAGCGATAGGCGCCGCTGGCTGCCTCCAGCGCTACCACACAGTTGCCGAACAGATTCTGACCGTGGCGGTCTGCCCCGTAGAAATCATACGACGGTGAGCCCAAGGCAAGGAAGACCAGGCCTCGCGACTCATCTACGCTCATGCCTGACCAGTCGTTTACACCACCTACGTATTTCCAGGCGTCCTGGGGCCAGGTCTCATAGCCCTTTTCACCGGGGTGTGGGATCGTGTGAAATGTCCATGCCAGCTTTCCGCTCCGGACGTCGTACGCGCGTACATATCCGGGCTCCGCGCCATACAGCTCTGATACTTCAGCGCCCATAATGATCAGGTCCTGATAAATGATTCCCGGCGAAGTGGGACG
This sequence comes from Chryseolinea sp., assembly GCA_035489615.1. Lineage (GTDB taxonomy): Bacteria > Bacteroidota > Bacteroidia > Cytophagales > Cyclobacteriaceae > Chryseolinea. The sequence goes on along the minus strand of DATHKA010000470.1, from coordinate 33 downwards.
AACAGATATGACCGAAGGATCACCCCGCAGCCC